>JBAXUW010000496.1:0-1503 GCA_037129495.1 Planctomycetota bacterium
GACTTGGCGGCTGTAAACCTATGAAGGAGAACGTGATGAATTTCATGCGCTGCTTAGACGCGTGGGCGGGCCTCGCCGTCATTGCGATCCTTGTCGCTCTCGGTTCTAGTTTCGCCCAGGATGCAGCCCTGCCCGAGCAGGCCGCCGTGGCTCGCGACCGGGCGCTCTACGCTGGCACGTGGAAAATCATGGCCATCGAGTCAGACGGCGAGGTACAGCCTCGGGATAACCACAGCGTGATCGTGGTCAATCATGCCGACGGCACGTGGGCCATGAGCGTTGACGGCCTCGAGACGAACCGCGGCGAGAGCCGGATCAACCCGCTCGCCGATCCGCCAGAGATCGACGTCGAAATCACCGCTGGCGACGGCAGAGGAAGCATATTGAAGGCCATCTACAATGTCGGTGAAACTCGGCGACAACTCTGCTTCCGGGGCGAGCAGGGCTGGCGGCCCCGCGAGTTTCGCACACAGCGTGGCGACGTCGCGGTGCTCGTGACGTTCGAGAAGGTGCCCGCCGACGCTCCCTTGCAGTGAGTAGCCCGCGTCAGGGCCGCTATCAAGAAGTGAACACCGGCCCGAAATCCTCAGTCGCCGCTTCGCGACCAAGCGCTTTGGGTCGGGTTTGTCTGGCTCACCCAGCGCGGTAACTTCGAAATCTTGGTCCAGCCGTCTCAAGGTTTTCTTTACATTTTTGGAGAGGGAGTTCTCTTGCCACGCAGCGTCGTTCGGGCCGGGGCTCCTCGGTGTCACTCCTGCCGACTGGCGCCGCGCTGGTGCATCTGTGACTCGATTCCAGTGGTGGAGACTGGTATCCATGTCGACGTGCTGATGCACCGGAACGAGCAGTGGAAGCCGTCGAGCACGGGTAAACTCGTGGAGCGGGCTGTGAAAGGGGCACGGTGCCACGTCTTTGACCGTGAGAAGCATCGACGGGGAGACGAGCAACTGGCAGCGGCCATTCCGCGAGCCGGTCGGGAGCTTTGGATCCTGCATCCACTCGGTGAGCCGATTCCAGACCGCGGAACGGCTGGAGAACAGCCTGCAGTGCAGGTGCTGCTGCTGGATGCCTCGTGGCGGCAGGCTGGCGAACTGCTGCGGGCCGTCGATGGCTTGGGGAAGCGGGTCTGTTTACCCGCAATGGGGCCGAGCCGTTACTGGCTTCGACACCATCCCGAGGAGACGCACCTTTCTACTGCCGAGGCGCTCTTGGGAGTCTTTGATAGCTTGGGCGACGAGACGGCCGCGGCCCGGTTTCGCCTCCACTTCGAACTGCATGTCTACGCGACACTCCTTTCCCGCGGCCGCCGGCAACTAGCGGATGCCTATTTCGAAGGCTCACCGCTCCAAGCCGCGATCCCAGAAGTTCTCACGCGACTCAGCGGAGGAAAATAGGGACGGGAGCCAATCCTGTTCGGCACGGCAGTTGCTGCCCCCCGTGGGAAAAGTTTTCTGAGCTTTTCAATCCGTTTTGCGACCAGCGATGGCACTGCAGCGCCGGGCC
>JBAXUW010000005.1:0-40164 GCA_037129495.1 Planctomycetota bacterium
CGACGGGCTCCGATCATGCGGGCATGGGTGAAGGCCGCCGACATCCCGTTGTCTTTGAAAGAACCGGAGGGATTGAGCCCTTCGTATTCAAGAAAGAGCCGGCCCGGATTCATGCCGATGTAGCTCCCTACCCCGTCGGAAGCGGCCAGCAGCGTCTGCCCTTCGCCAATCGTCACGACCGATTCCCGAGGGGCGTAGGGAAGCAGTTCGTGAAAGCGCCAGACCCCGCTGTAGGCCAACGGGTCGCTCCGCCGCATCCACTTGCGTTCAAAAAATTCAAATGAAGTCGGTGGTCGGAGTCGGTCCCAGTCGTATTCCACGTCGAGCAGGTTGCCGCAGGAAGGGCAGGCCGTGAGCACCTCTTCCACGCCAAACGTAGCACCGCAGGCAGGCGATATGCACTGCTGAAAAGCGAGATCGGTGCGGGCGGCGACGGTCACTGCGCCAAACTCCAACGGTCCATCGGCAGGGAAATTCAACGACTCTCGGACTGCCCCTAGCTCAGATGTCGGCACGGCTGTGCCGGCGTCTATGGGAAGACTTTTTTGCCGGATCGGCGGCGACTCCGATCTCCGGAGAAACTTGGGGCTCCTGTAGGGTAAGTCAAGCTTTTCCGACGAACAAGACTCTGGCGGCAAACGGATTGCTGTGAAGCAGCTTTCCGCATTCGGACTGCCCCCATGGGGGCCAAGCCCCGGCGGAAAGCCTGCCAGTTTGACAGCCCTGGGCCGTGTTGGTTTACTTATGGATACAGCGGGGTAGAAAACCGTTCTTTCAAGTTCTGGAAAGCTGGTTGCTGGCGGCTGCAAGACACCCCGGAATAGATCCTTTCTCAGGCGGAGAGAAAATTCCTCATGAAGTCGGCGGAAACAAAGGCGTTTAAGGCGTCGCTTCAGGCTATGCGGGCCCGACTGCGAGGCGATGTGACGACGATGGCCGATGCGGCCCTGCGGAAGACCCGTTCGGAGTCGAGCGGCGATCTGTCGAGCATGCCGATCCATATGGCAGACATCGGATCCGACGCCTACGAGCAGGAGTTTACGCTCGTGCTGATGGCGACTGAGGAAGGCACACTCGACTTGGTAGAGCAGGCCCTAGAGCGGATCCGTGCCCGGTGTTACGGCACGTGTGAGGAGTGCGGTAGCGTCATCGCCAAGAAGCGGTTGGAGGCCATTCCGTTTGCCCCCACCTGTATTCGCTGCGCCGAGAAACTGGAGAATGGCGGTGCGGGATATTCTGCCGGACGTCCGCGGCAGCCCCGCTGACTGCCCACTGGCTCCCGTGCTCCACCACCCGGCTTCCATGCCCCACCCACCGGCTGCCATGCCCAACCACCGCGGCTGGTTCATGTTTTTGGCCATCGCGGCGATCGCTGCAGCTACCGATCTGGTGACAAAATCTGCGCTCTTTAAGAGCCTGGGAATGCCGGGTGAACACCGCGGAATCGAACTCGTGCCCGGCGTCTTATCGCTCGAGACCAATCTCAACGAGGGCGCGCTCTTCGGCATGGGGCAGGGCTTCGGAGCGGTGTTTGCCGCCGTCTCGCTCTGTGCCATTGCGGGCATCTTGGCCATGGTCGCCCGGCCGGCCACGCGGAGCGATCGCTGGCTCCTGCTGGCTCTCGCCCTGATCACCGGCGGCATCATCGGCAACTTCTACGATCGGGTCGGTCTGCCTGGCCTGCGTTGGCACGCGCCGCTGGAGCGACGCGGCGCAGCGGTGCTGGCGGTCCGTGACTGGATCCACTTTAAGCTCGACGGCATCATCGACTGGCCGATTTTTAACCTCGCCGACTCGTGGCTGGTGATCGGCGCCGGAATCTTGCTGCTCATCTCGCTCCGAGCCCCGCCGGCCACTGACGAAGAGCCCACGCCATGACCCAAGAAAAGAATTCCGCCGCCCAACCGCTTGACTCCCTGCTCGCAGACGACGTGTCGCAGCGGCTTGAGGCGGCGCTGGCCGCAGTCCGGCAGGCCGCAGTCATCACGCTCCACTGGTTTGGAGCGACCGACCTCGCTGTGATCGAGAAGGCAGACAGCTCGCCGGTCACGGAGGCCGACCGCGCCGCGGAGGCACTTCTCCGCAGCAGCCTGCTGGCGAAGTTTCCGGGCGACGCGTTTCTCGGTGAGGAAACAGGCACGTCTGCCGGCACCTCGGGATTTCAGTGGGTCGTCGATCCGATCGACGGCACGAAGTCGTTCATTCGCGGTGTGCCGCTCTACGCTACGCTTATAGGCTGCCGGCACGAGGGCAGGGGGGTGCTCGGCGTGATCGCGATCCCGGCTCTCGACGAACTCGTCTATGCCAGTGCGGGCGGCGGCGCCTGGCATGTGGTGGGGAAGGCCGCACCGGTGCGGGCCCGCGTCTCGTCGCGGAGCCGGCTCGCCGAGTCGCTCCTCTGCACGAGCGACTTCACGTCGTTTGGTCGGCGGGCCGACGGGGCCACGCGGGGCCTGGAGGCCAGGCGGCGGCTTGAGGAGACTTGCAAGATCGCCCGCACCTGGGGCGACGGCTACGGCTATCTGCTCGTAGCGACCGGCCGGGCCGACGTGATGATCGACCCGCTCATGAATACCTGGGACGCGGCGGCCGTGGAAACGGTCGTTGCCGAGGCGGGCGGAAGGTTCACCGACTGGCAGGGCCGACCGCGGATCGACTCGGGCGACGGGGTAGCTACCAACGGCCTTGTTCACGAGGAAACGCTCCAGCTCGTAGCCGGCTGATCGCCAATCCAGCGGCTCATCTTGCAGAAAACGGCCAAATGGCTATGGTTTGACGTTCTGTCTGGCGAAATTTTCACTCTCCCTTTACGAGTTGTTCCTGTGGCACGTTCCTGTCAGGTTTGCGGCAAGGGTTTCTCCGTCGGTAATCAGGTCACCATTCGCGGTAAGGCGAAGTACCTCGGCGGTGTCGGCACCAAGATCACGGGCATTACCCGCCGGAAGTTCAAGCCAAATCTGCAGCGGCTCCGCGTCACGCTCGGCCGCGGCACCAATACCTCGCTCCTCGTCTGCACGCAGTGCATCAAGGGGGGCCGGGTGCCGAAGCTCGTTCGTCAAAAGCCGTTCCGCCTGCCAAGCGTGGAGAAAGCGAAGCCCGTCGCCGTAGACGCGGTACCGTCCGGTCCCCGTGCTCGGCCCTAATGCCGCCCTGGTCGTGATGGCTGCCTAGCCCTGGAATCAGTGCTGCACGGGCGTTTTTTCTGCCCGTCGGCAATCATCAAGGAACTGATCGCAACGTGAGCACCACTCCGCAGGCCTTGACAAGACAGGACATCGCGAAAGTCGGTCTGCTTGCGCGGCTGGCTCTTTCCGAGGCAGACCTCGAGCGGATGACGCTTGAGCTCTCCAAGATCGTGGACTTCGTCTCGATGCTGGGTGAGCTCGATACCGCCGACGTGGCCCCGCTGGCTCATCCGCTCGACACCCAAAACGTCTTTCGCGATGATGTGCCGGTGGCATCGCTCTCCACTGCCGAGGCGCTGCAGTCGTCACCACGGCATGACGGCGAGTGTTTCCTCGTGCCGGCCGTGCTCGGCGAATCTGGCGCAGCGTAGCGCTCCGCCACGAGCGGAGCAGTCACGTTTTCTGGTCCGGCCCTCCTTATAGACTCGATTTATGCAACCGCTCGAACTCTCCGCCGTCGATCTGGTCGCCGCCCTGCGGCAGGGTGATATCTCTGCCGTGCAGTGCGCGACGGTCTTCCTCGATCGGATCGCGGCAACCAACGGCGCGATCAATGCCTTTCTCGCTGTCGACCGCGAGGGATCGCTTCAGCGGGCGGCCGACATCGACGCCCGGCGCAAGGCCGGCAAGCCGCTGGGCGCCCTCGCCGGCCTGCCGATCGCGCTGAAAGACGTGCTCTGCACGACCGACATGCCCACGACCTGCGCCTCGAAAATGCTCGCGGGGTTCCGGCCGCCCTACGACGCCGATGTCGTGCGGCGCCTCCGACAGGCCGATGCCGTGTTCGTCGGTAAGACAAACATGGATGAGTTTGCGATGGGTGGCTCAAACGAGAATTCTGCGTTTGGCCCCGTCCGCAATCCCTGGGATCTCTCACGGGCGCCGGGTGGCTCCAGCGGCGGCTCGGCGGCCTGCGTGGCGGCCGACATGGCCCCTGTGGCGATCGGCTCCGATACCGGCGGCTCGATCCGCCAGCCGGCCGGCCTCTGCGGAATTACCGGTCTCAAGCCAACGTATGGCCGCGTCAGCCGCCGTGGCCTGATCGCCTTCGCATCAAGCCTCGACCAGATCGGACCGATGGCCCGCAGCGCTGCCGACTGTGCACTGATTATGGAGACGATTGCCGGCCACGATCCCGGCGACTCAACGTCGCTCTCCGTCGCTGTGCCTCGGTATTCGGAGCTCCTCGACAAGCCGCTGGCCGGCGTGCGAATCGGCCGCGTTCCCGAGCACTATGCCGAGGGCCTCGATCCGGAGGTGGCCAAGGGCGTGGAGGAGGCCTTCGCTGTGCTCAAGGCAGCAGGAGCGACCGTTCACGATGTTCATCTGCCGCACGCCCGGTACGGCATCCCCACCTACTATCTGATCGCACCCTGCGAGGCGTCGAGCAATCTCGCCCGCTACGACGGCGCCCACTATGGCCACCGCTGCAAAGACCTCGGTCAGGCTGGAAGAGGAGCAGGATCGGCGGGCGGCGGCTGTGAATCGCCGCTCGTGGAGATGTATTGCCGGAGTCGCGCCGAGGGCTTTGGCCCTGAAGTGAAGCGGCGGATCATGCTCGGCACCTACGCCCTCTCGGCGGGCTACTACGACGCCTACTACGCCAAAGCCCTGCGGGTGCGGCGGCTGATCCGACAAGACTATCTCGACGCCTTCCAGACGGTCGATCTGATCGGCGGCCCGGTCTCAGCAACGCCCGCGTTTAAGCTGGGTGAGAAGACAGACGATCCGCTGGCGATGTATCTGGTCGACCTCTATACCGTCGGCACGAATCTCGCCGGCGTCGGGGGCATTTCGTTTCCCTGCGGGTTTACAAAGTCGGGCCTGCCAATCGGCTTCCAACTGCAGGCGCCGCCACTTGCCGAGCCGCTCCTGCTGCAGGCGGCCGACCGGTTTCAGCGGCTCACCGACTGGCACCGCCGCCGGCCTAAGTCGCTGGAGGCCAAAGCATGAGCCACGCCCCCTACGCGACGATCATCGGCCTTGAAGTCCATGTGCAGATGATGACCCGCACGAAGCTCTTCTGCGGCTGCTCAACGAAGTTTGGCAGCCCGCCCAACACGCAGGTCTGCCCGACCTGCCTGGGCCTGCCCGGCTCGCTGCCGGTGATGAATCGCCAGGCCCTTGACCTCGCCCTGCGGGCTGCCGTTGCGCTGGAGTGCCAGATCGCGCCCTTCACAAAGTGGGACCGCAAGAACTATTTCTATCCCGACCTGCCCAAGGGCTATCAGATTAGCCAGTTTGACCTGCCGTTTTCCAGCAACGGCATGCTTGAGGTGGTTGATCCGAAGGGCGCTCTTGAGCCGTGCCGCGTTGGCATCATCCGCGTTCATCTTGAGGAGGATGCCGGCAAAAGCATGCACGACGAGGCCGCCGGCACTGGCGACACCCGCATCGATTTGAATCGGGCCGGCACGCCACTCTGCGAGATCGTGACGCAGCCCGACCTGCGATCGCCGCAGGACGCCCGCACCTGGCTCAACGAACTCAAACTCCTGCTGGATTACCTCGGCGTGAGCGACTGCAACATGCAGGAAGGGAGCCTCCGCGTGGATGCCAATATCAACCTGCATATCCCCGTGCCGGCCGCGGGCGGGGCTGCGGACCGTGTCGCCAAAACGCCGATCGTCGAAATCAAAAATATGAACAGCTTTCGCTCTGTCGAGCGGGCCCTCACCTACGAGGCCGCGCGGCAGTGGGAAGACTGGCAGGCCACCAAGGCAGAGATGGGGAAGACCCCGAAGCAGACCCGCGGCTGGGACGACGCGGCCGGCGTGACGCGGGCTCAGCGGCACAAGGAGGAGTCGAGCGACTACCGCTACTTCCCCGAGCCCGACCTTGTGCCGGTGACGGTGTCGGCGGAGCACCTGGCGAAGATCCGTGACTCGATGGGCGAACCGCCGGTACAACTCCGCAAGACGCTCGCCGCGACGTGGAAGATCTCGCCTTACGATGCCGATGTGCTGATCAATCAGGGCCGCGATCTTGTCGACTACTACGAGGAACTTGCTCGCAAGCTGGGCGATGGCAAGGTGGCGAGCAACTGGATGCAGCAAGACGTGCTCCGCATCTTGAACGAGACCAATGGGATCATTCAATCGTTTCCGGTTCGCCCGGCTGGGCTGGCCGACCTGATTGGACGCGTTGTGAAGGGCGACTTCGATACCAGCCGCGGCCGCGAGATCTTGGCCAAAATGATCATCAGCGGCCGACCGGTGGATGAGGTGGTGGCGAGCCTGGGCATCGCGGCGGTGAGTGACGATGATGTCATGGCGCTGTGCCGGGAGTTGCTGGCCGCAAATCCGAAGATCGTGGCCGACGTGAAGAGCGGCAAGGAGCAGGCTGCCGCCGGTCTGATCGGCCAGGCAAAGAAGAAAAATCCCAACGTCAATCCCGGCAAGGTCAGGGCCGTCTGCATCGACCTGATCCGCGGCATGGACTCACGGCAGGCAGAAAGATGACAAGAATGACAAGAATGACAAGCTGGGAAGCTGATTCCACGATCTTGTCTGCGCTGAAGCTAGAGCTCGGCCGCCTTTAGATTTCGGAACTCGACCTTCATCACAACTCCCCCATGGATCTGGAGGCCGATGGGGCCTGGTTTCGCATACTTCTTGTCGGTGTAGCTCGAGACCGGCTCGCCATTGAGCCAGACGGTGAAAGTATCGCCTTGAGCCTCCAGCCGGATCGTGTTCCACTCGCCCGGCTTGAGCAGTTGGGCCGCTCGCGGGGCCCGAGCCTCCTCCGGGTAGGTGCCCGTGTAGAAGGAGCAGGTCATATCCCGTTTGAGGCTGCGTGACACGCCGATTTGCAACTGGAGCTCTGGTTCACGAACCATAATGCCGCTGTCGATCTCGCCGGTGAACCGCACCTCCCCTTCGACGACCACGTTGCCGTAGCTTTTTTCAGTATAGAGCATTGAACCCTTCTGCTGCTCGTCGCTCGCGCCAACGAGTACACCATCCTGCACGGTCCAGTAGGGCTCTGCCGGTGTCTTCCAGCCCGCCAGAGTCTGGCCGTTGAAGATCGGGGCCAGCGGCACGGCCGAGGGCTGCGCAACCACGGCGGTCATGAACACCGCGGTGACCATCAGCCCGGCGGCGAACAGACAAACGAACTGAGCCAACAAATGCCTTGGGTGGTTCATCACCAATTTCTCCAGAGGTTTCTCACCGCGACAAAGAGGGTGTCGTTTCCCGGTCGAGTCTAGCTAGAATCGGCCGACTTCACAGCAGTCACGAAAGGGATCCGTTTATGCCCCGCGTTGTCACGCTCACCACCGACTTCGGCTCCGGCAGCGGCTACGTAGCTGAGCTGAAGGGCCACCTGCTGCAGGCCAGTGCTGAGTTCTCGCTCGTTGACATCTCTCATGACGTGACCCCGCACGATATTCGCGCCGCCGCCTGGCTTGTGGGGCAGAGCTGCCCCGCTTTCCCCGCCGGCACGCTCCACATCGTGGTCGTCGATCCGGGCGTGGGCACCGATCGGCCGCTCGTCTGGGCCCGGTTGGAGGGGCAGGGGAGCCGGCAAGATTTTCTGTGTCCCGACAATGGCGTGCTCACGCTGGCGATGAAGCGGCTCTCGCTGGCTTCAGCCCGCCGGATTACCGTGCCGCCCACCGCGGCGGCGACATTTCATGGCCGCGACGTGCTCGCTCCACTGGCCGTCCAACTCCTCGACGGCCTGCCGCCTGAAGCCATCGGACAGCCGCTCGACCGCCTCACCACATTTCACTTCTCCGAGCCGCAGGACACGCCGGCCGGCCTGCAGGGCGAGATCCTCCACGTCGATGCCTTCGGCAATCTGATCACAAACCTACCGGCAACGCTGCTGCCGCGGCTCAAGGCGGCTGGCCGAATCCGGCTGGATGGTCACGAGATTACGACGGTCGTGCGAACCTACCGCGATGCGCTGCCCGGCACGGCCGTGGTCCTCGTCGGCTCGCAGGGCTTCATCGAGGTGGCCGTTGTGACCGGCCGGGCCGACGAGCGCTTCAGCGCCGGCATCGGCACTCAGGTTTTTCTGCCGTGACAGCGGCTTATCGCGGCTGCTGCAGAAGCTGCTCAACGAACTGCAGCCGCACTCCTTGCACGCGGTCGTAGCGGGCCTGCAGATCGGCAAGCTGCGCCGGCGTGGGCGGAACGCCATACAGCTGCCGGAAGACCTCCGAGACATAGGTGTTGCGGTCGGACCGACAGCGCTCAAAGAATTCCGAGCTACTCAAGATGCCCGCCTGCACGTTGCCCAGCGACTTTCCCTGCTGGAGATCGGCCAGCCAGACCTCTGTCTCATACGGCCGCGGTGGCCGGCCGAGATAGGTCTGGATCCACTGCTGGATCTGGGCGGCAGGCGCCGCGCTGGCGGCTACCGACGCAGCTGGGGCTGCCACGGCCTTCAGCGGCAGATCAACACGCTGCTCGTGGTCGACTGAAGCCAGTGGCACCGGCGTGACTGTCTGCAGCAGCACGCGGCCGGCATCTTCCACCTTGGCATCGACCGCATAGCGATGCCCAGGCAGGGCCACCGGCGGGTCGAGTCGATACGACACCGGAAAGCCGCGAGCCACAGGAAGCTGGCCCTGCGTCAGCGCCACGTCGCGCCACTGCGGCTCGGTAACATCGAGCAATCTGACTGTGATCACCGACGTCGACACCGCCTGGACGCCGGCGTCAGTCGTAAGCACGCCCGAGATCGCCCGTGATTGGCCGCCGAACTGCAGGGGCGTTGCCACCAAGCTGCCGGTCTTCTGCTTTCGTACAAGCACCGGCACTCCGCCAGCAGTGCTGACCCGTTTCGCCACTTCGTCACCCACGTCATAGAGACGGTCGCCGACTAGGCCGACCTGATAGCCTGCCACATTCACGATTGTGTCGCCGGGCTCGATGCCGGAGGCCTGAGCCACTGAGCCGGGATTGACACCCAGGACCTCCACGCCCGTATTCGTGTTGCGGGCCGAGATGCCCAGCGGATACGCCGCAGGCCGTGGGGCAGCTGGGCTCGGCGGAACGGCATAGCCGGCCACCACAGGCACACCGGCTCCATCCCGAACGCGGGTGTCGAGCGTCTGGGCGGCCAACCGCCCAGCACCGCCCACGAAGACGGCAACCGCCAGGCAGGGCACGAGCACCAATGATTGAAAGAACGTGAATCGTAAGGGCTTCATGATTGTTCTACCTTTCCACAGGCCAGCCGAGGAGTTCCTTCTGGGAGTAAATTTCACTGCGGGTCAGCGGGAGCAGGCTGTCTTTGGCCACGTCCAACTGCCCGGAATAGCTGAGTACATAGGCCAGGAATTCCTGCAGCGCCGCGGGCATAGCCCCGTCCTCCGGCACGGACACCGCCAGAAACAGCGGGCGGCAATCGGGCGTGCGGTCCGACCCGACAACGGCATCCGCGAGGGGCGCTGCAAGGGCCGAAATCAGCAGCGGTAGTTTCTTCACGCCCGGCCAATTGGCATGCTCGTCGCCCACGAGTCCGAGGCTGCCTCGATCAGCCGCGACGGCCTCGGCCAGGCCGGCCTCCGTGTCGTGCTCACTGACTTTGAGTTCGCAGTTTGTTGCACCCGTCAGCAGGCGGTCCATGTGCCAACGGGTGCCCGAACCTAAGTTACGACCATGAACATGAATTGGTACATCCTTCCAGTCAGCACTGCCGTTGAGGCGATCCCAGTGCGTGTCTGCGAGTGATTCGTTTTTGGCTGCGCCGTCCGCTGCAGCCGGCCGCAGGATGCCAGTTTCAGGCGACCAAGGCAGCTCTTTGACCGGATTGGCGGCATTCACAATCCAGATGAGCCGGTCGAAAGCTGCGACCACGACAATCAGCCGCTGCTGGCTCTGCTTTTCCCACGTTGCCTTTTCGGCAGCGCTCACGGGCCGGCTCATCAGGGCGACATCGGCCTGGCCTGCGAGGAGCGACTTCAATCCGCCACCCGAGCCCATGCTCTCGATCGAACATTCCACGCCGGGATGCAGGGCCACAAAGCCCTGACTCCATTGGGCCGCCGCCTGCTGCAGCGTTGTTGAACCGACAAGGCGGATTTCCCCCTTGGCGCCGGCCTTCGGCTGGTACGTCATCGTGGCCAGTTCGGCCAAGGGATTCGCGGCCTGCGGAACGACGGCCGGCTCAGCCACCACGATTCCGCCACTGATGACAAGCATCACAAGCAGACACGACGCAAACGGCACGAGCCGCTGACAGATAGCCATGAAGAGCGGGGACAGTGGGGGCAGTGGGAACATTCGCTTGATCTCCGGGTTGGACCGGGATCTTACGAAGCCGACTCGGATTCTCGGAAGCTCACTTTTTCGCATTCGGTGGGCGGGCTTGTCTTTCTGGGGCCTACCACTTTGCTGAAAGTCCCGACCCGCCAACCATGTCAGCCGCCGCCGCGTTCAAGCCGACGGCGGCATGAACGTCTATCTGGAGGTTTGGCCGCAGGAAGAAGTGGAATCCGGCATGCGAATACGCCTGCCCGGGAACGGTGATGGCTCCCACCGGGGAGAAGATCGCAAACTCGTGGAAGAGCATGATCTTGCGGCTGAGGTCGTATTCAAAATTGAAGGTCTGCAGGTATTCCGTATAAAAGTGGTCGGCGGCGTATGCAAAGCGGCGGTTGACGTTTGTGTTGCATTCGATCTCGAACCGCTCAGTCACCAGGCAGACGATCACTGATCGCAATGCTGTCTGCAGCGCGGCTGATCGCTCTGTTTCCATGGTCTTCGAGTCTTCCAGTGGCGATCTCTCCTCGGCTGACAGCCTACTGCACGACCGACTTGCTGCCGTCGCTGGAGCCGCCGATCGGGGCGTCGTCGGGCATGGGACGGCAGGCCGTCGGGATGCCCATCCGGTGCAATTCCTCGCGAACCTTCCGATAGGCGTCGAAGCTGTCGGGATAGCACCAGAGCGTGACGGTCGTCTCCGGCGTCACCGCCGCAAGAATCTGACGAAACCGCGACTGCGGCGCAAGCGCCTGTTCAACCGCCTCGCCAGTGCCCGTGCCCACGGGCCGCACAACCCACTCCCGCGACCGGATCAGCACCTGGCCCCGCGCCTGGTCGACCTTCGCCTCGATCACGTAGTCGAGCGAGAAGCCCTGCACAGGACCGACCGTCTCGATCCGCGCCGCCATCTCGGCAATCGATCCGGAATGCCGCCGCGTCTGGACCTTTGCCAACTGGAAGAGGTCTTCGATCGGAATAAACGCGATCCGCCCCTCACCCAGCCGGAAATGGATCTCCTCGCCGTTGACCGTCCGGCCGATCGGTGTCGGATAGGCCAGCACTTCCTGGGTTGTGGCCGAAGCATGCGAGAGCCCCTCGGCCTCGAGCGTGGTTCGCTCGACCTCCGTTTCCAGATCCTTCCGCCGTGCCACCACCTCGGCGGCCTTCAGCTTCGCGGCATCCCCCTCCTGCCTGAGACGTTCCATGTCAATATTCACGGCTGACACCAGCGTGGCGAGGTGCAGCCGCGACTCGCCTGCCAGCGCCGCAGCCGTGGCGACAGTCCGGCCCTGCACGGCCAGTTCTTCAACCTCGCTTTCGGCGATGGCGACCTTCTGGTCGAGCAGGTCCACCTCCTCTGCCAGTTGCTCCACGCGGGACGATTTCCCGGGGGTCGACATGAGACTGATCTGTTGCACGCGGCCGCCCACCACCATCACGAGGATGATCAGGATGCCGACGATGTTGGTGACGACGTCGAGAAACGAATCCTGACCGGCGGAACTCATGTCTTCAGGTTTGGGACGCGGCATCGCACAAACTCCAACAGGTCAACGGGTGGGCGCGGCGGCGGTGGTCCGCTCGACGGGCGGTAGGGGCCGGATCTGGTCACGGACGTCGCGGCTCCGCGTGTCGAGACCGCTCTCGGCGAGCAGACGTTCAAGGTCCTCACGCCGCGACCGGCCATCGGCGGTCTCGGAGAGCACAAGCTGTGGCTTCCAATACATCCGATCCCCGGCGATCCCCCAGGCATCGACCCGGCGGTGAACAGCCTGAACAAGCGGATCGATGGCCAGTGCGGTATCGCCATCGAGTGGGATGCGGGTCTCCACGCGACGGCCAGAATCATCGAACAGTCGGAATTCGTTGACGGCGCATTCCAATCGAATCGGTCGCGTCAGCGGTATCGGTCGATCCTGAGTCGCGAGGCTGGCCCAGTTTTTACCCCGCGATTGCGCCAGCGAAGCCGCTGCGGAGGCCGCTGATCCAGAACTCCCAGCGGCGGCCCCAGCCTGTCCGCCAGCACTGCCGCCAGACTGCACGAGCCCCGGCATCGCGGGGCCGCTGCCGCCGCCCGCCGAACCGCCGCCGCTCTGACTCGCGCCGCTCTCCAGCCCACCCGCTGCGGAGGATGCGGTTGATCCGTTCGCTGCGGCCGCTGCCGACCCTGTAGTTGCCGTGCCGCCCGCGACACCACCAGCCCTGGCCGCCGCAGCCCCGCCCCCCGCGACCTCATCTCCTGTCGGGGTCGGGCTGCCCGCGGGGGCTCCGCCACCCGCGCCGCCCGACAACGCTTCACCGCCGGGTGAGCCCCCTGCGAATTTTGAACTCCCGTTGCCGCCATAGCGGCCGCCGACGATCGTCCCGTTGGAACTGCCGCCCGCCTCGCCAGTGCCGTTTGCATCACCGGCCTCGCCTGCGTTACCCGCCGCGAGCGTCCCACCAAGGCCGCTGCCGGCGCGTTGGCTGCCGGCGACGAACCGGCCACGAGGAGAGCCACTCGCGGTTCCGCCGGCCGTGCCACCCCCATCTGGTCTGCCACCACTGCCGGTGCCACTGCCGCTGCCGTCACCGCCGCCGCCTGCGGTCCCCGGTGGCTTGTTCTTCCAATCCCACCGCGACTGGTCACCGAGCACGCTAGGCCCGCCTTCGGCCACGACGCCGCCACGGCTCGGCGCCGCGCGATACTGCTGCGGCGGTTTGGCGACCCGCACGGGCCGCACCTCTGCCAGCCATGCCAGCCGCGCCCGCGAGTCTTCAATCACCCGTTTCTCAATCTGGGCCAGCGTCGGATCGGGTGGCGGAAAGCTGAGCGTCCAATCCTCGTCGATGAGCTGGTAGCCGAAGTCACTGCCCCACGACTGAATCGACTCGCGGGCAGCGTAGTAGGCCATCACGCCCGACGGCCGCACGAGCAGCAGGGGATAGGGCTGCATGGCGGGATCATTCGAGCCGCCGTGCATGGCGACAACATGTTCCCGCGCCGCCCGCAGCGCGCTGGCCAGCGGATTACCCGGTCCGGCCGGCCCTTCAAAGTCGGTTGGGCTCAGTCGGATACCTTCAGGCTGCAGGAAGACGCCATCCCCGCAGCACTCAATATAGAGCGGCCGGCGGTGGGTGCCCGAGCGTCCATTAAAGGGCACGACGGCATACGCCGGCGGCTTTTTTTTCTGTTCTGCGCGGGCCTTCTCAAGCGACTCCTTCGCGCTTTTAAGTCGCTCTTCCAAGCCCCGCAGCGTGCCATCGTCGACCGGTGTGGCGCCATTGGCCAAGGCCATGGCCGTGCGCTCGAGCCTCGTGAGCTCATCCTGCAGAGCGCGAGTGTTTTCCTCGACGCCGGCCAGTTGTACCCGAGCCGTGGCGAGGTCTGCGGCCGTCCGCTCGCGGACGCCCGCGAGTTGCTCGCGCCGCCAGGTGAGACTCTCCCTGGCCAGCTCCAACTCCTGCTCGAGTTGTTGCCGCTCGTGCGATTCAAGAGCCGTCTCTCCCTGCTGGGCCGATCTGCTGAAGATCACCAGCAGCACCAGCAACGCCCCCATCATGCAGAGGAGAACGGCCAGAAAAGGAAACAGCGAGATGGTGGGCCCGGCGAGGGGCTGCTTTCGGCTCATGCAGCCTTTCCGGTACGGCGGGCGGCTTGCAGATCGACGTGACGTGATTCACCTGACACATCTCCGGCCCGGACGGCCAGCAATTGCACCGCCGCGGCCAGCGTTGCCAACGTCTCATTAAACCGGCCGGTCGCGGTCAGCGTATTGAGGTTGGCGTCGAGCGACCGCTCCAAGCTAGCGATGTCGCGAGTGGCTTCGACAACCTTGCCCAACAGCGCCGTCTGCTCGGCAATGCCGCCGTGGTGACGCTCGAGACCGCGGACTGCGGCGCAGAGCGACTCCGCAGTCTGTGTCCAGCGATCCTCGCGGCGTGAGAGCAGCGATTCATGGGCAGCCACGAGCGACTCGCTCCAGCGGGCGAGTGTGGTATCGAGCGACACCGCGAGCGAGTCGTTCAAGGAGTGGCCCGCGTCGTCGAGCACCTTGGCAAGATTGACCGCGGCCGTCCGTTCGAGAGACCGCCACGATTGCTCCTGCGCCTCAAGCAGCCGAGCAGAACTGCGGCTGACCGTCTCACTCAGCCGGACAACCGCCAGCGTTGCGCCACCGTCATCGGAGAGCGACTGAAACCGACCGGCCAACGCCTCCCAGGCAGCGGCATCGACCTCCGCCAGCAGTGACTGCTCATAGCGATCGATGATGAATTGCATGAACATCAGCACCATTGATAGGCCGAGAGCGGTGGCCGTGGTGTCGAACGCGGTGCCGAGGCCGGCCACCACGCCCGAGATGTTTTCCAGTTGCGTCGGCGACAGGCAGGCAATGGCCACCGTGATGCCGATCACCGTGCCGAGAAAGCCCATGATCGGAATCGCCCAGATCACGAACCGCACGAGCCCATAGCCCTGGGCGGCTCGAGATGCATCGAGATCTGCAAGATATTTGAGGTGATCCTCCATCGTGTCGGCCGAGCCGGTCCGCACCGCTAGGTCGAGCGCCTCGCGAAGTCGGCGCGTGAGATAGCCCGCCGCTGCGCTGCCGCTCTCTTCGGTAGCCTCAGCGAGAGCTGTCGACATTGCGACAGCATCGGCGGGATTTTGCCCTCCTTCGGGAATCGGCTCGAGCCACTGCCGACCGACGTGCTGTCGCTGCTTCACGAAGTTGGCAGCCATGAGCAGCAAGGCCGCCAGACCAACGCAAAACATCACGACTTCGACGTATTCAACCCAGTGACCCGCGAGGTATCGCACGACGCTTGCGTCGGTGATAACGCCGCCATGGATCAGGGCGAAGAAGCAGAAGGAGATCGCGCCGCCCCACAGCAGGGGCGAGCGGATGAGCATGGACGCCAAGGAATGAAGCTTCGACACGGGGATAGTCCTCTTGAATGGCGGGAGGGCGACGCTGCCGGAAGGCCATGGTCGGACAACCGCACCATGTCCATCGGTAAGGTCTGCCGGACCGATTGAATCGAAACATCCGCTTAAGTCAAACTTCACCCGAACTGGCCTCGCGCCGGCAAGCTGCAAAAGATAGGCAGGCCTCCCTGGCGGCGGCCTGCTTGCCGCCGCGGCTCGGGCCGCCGTAGACTCTGGTGGAGTTCACATCACGGAAAGAGATGGTGCCATGCGTTTTCTTCTACCCACCGCCGCCCGCCATCCCCTTCTGACCGCAGGATGCCTAGTTACAGGCGTCGCGTTTGTCATGGGCTTGAGCACGGGTGGCTGGGCGGCACAGCGGGCGGGTCGGCCCCTGCCGGGCGGTCCAACTGACTCAGCCGGTAGCCTCTGGACGCTTGCTACGCCGCTGGACGACGGCCGGCAGATGCTCCTTGTGGTCGACCAGCAGAACAGAGCGCTGGCGATCTACCATGTCGACCCAGCCACCGGCATGCTTACCCTCAGAAGCACCCGCGACATCCGCTGGGATCTGCTGGTCGAAGACTTTAATGCCCAGGAACCCCGACCTTCGGCCCTCAAAAAGATGCTGGACATGCCGAAGTAGCCGGTCACGGCGGTCCTACCGAGAATGTCGGCTAGGCCCGCGTGCGTCGGCGGAGATTGACTCTTATAATTGATCCGACGATACCAACAGGTGAATATGACTGCCGCGACCTTCGCGGCGTCTCCACAGCCTTGCTTGCAGATGCGTCTCAATGATGGCTAGCAAATTTCTCCTGATTGATGAGGTGGCACGCCTGCTCGGCGTTGGCACCGACGAGGTGCATCGTCTTGTCGATCGCAAGCAACTCTTTCCGCTTCGCGATGGAGCAACTCTGAAGTTTAAGATCGCCGATGTCGAGCGGTTGGTGGCGGCCGGCGCCGACAATAACGAGCCTTCAGGGCTGAGCTTGGAGCTGGATCTGGAGGGCGATCAGGCTGGTAGCGCTGACTCTCCCCAGGCAGGCGGCACGGTCGATCTGGCCATCGACCGCGATCTCGGCAGTGCGGCCACCTCCGACAAGTCGATCTTTGCCAACGACTCTGCCCAGGATGATCTCGCGCAGACGATGCTCGGCACAGGCGAGGCGATCGGGTTTGACGCCATAGATCTTGACCTTGATTCCATCGTGGGGCTCTCGTCTCCTGCTGTCAGCGCAAAGCCAGGTTCGAGTCTCGGTTCGGCGGCTCAAGGCTCAGCCATCGGTTCGCCCGGGCCGGCCGATTCGGGCACGCTTGCTATCGACCTCTCCGGCGTCGGCGTCGGGCCTGGCGCGAGCAGCGTCACCGGCTCACTCGTGCTCGGCTCAGGTGTCGATTCAGCCGGCATCTCCGGTTCGCTCATCAACGCGGGTTCGGCCCTATCGGGCGCGCTCGACAGTGGGCTGTCGCTGGAAGACGACGACGCGGCCGTGTCGGGCATTGACCTGGGCCCGGACCTGGGGCCGGACCTGGGCCCCCTCGACGAGGATCAGTTCGCCGACGGTGGAGCGACCGGCTTGGGTGGAGATGATTTTCAACTCCACGGTCTCGACGATGATGACGAAAGCGCCTCGGTGGTGATCGCCGACGAAGGTGAGTCAGGAGAGTCCAGCTTCTTCGGCACCGGCTTGGGAGAAAGCTCCGAGTTCACGGGCGATATTCCGCTGGCATCAGAAGCTGCCGTGGGCATCGGTGGCGGCGGCGACCTGATGGAGGTGGTGCCAGATGCCTCGTTTAGCGTGTGGCAGATCTGTGGTTTGGTCTGCTGTACGCTGCTCTTACTCACGAGCGGCTTTATGATGTTTGATCTCATGCGCACGCTCGGCAGCCCCAATGAACTGCCACTCTCCAGCCCGCTCTTAAATCCGCTCGCTGCTGCGTTTGGGTGGCGGTAACTGGGCCGGATTCTCCCGCCCGCCGCTGGGCGTGCTACCATGAAGGCACCGGGCGTACACCGCCGCTGGTCTGCTTCCGGTTCGCTGGCAGGGCCAAAGGTTCCGGAGCACAATGCACACGATCCACCAGTTCGCGATGCCCGCTCTTACTCGACGCCGACCGCGATTCGGGGCGATCTTCTTGCTCGGCACGGCCACCTTGAGCCTTCAGATCGCCTGCCGCCCGGCGAGTGAGATTCGGCCCGACGACCTTCGCAGCTACAGCGTACCGCGGTCGGCGACCCCGAGCCAGACATCCAGTAAGCCCTTGAGTCAAGCGGCAACAAACCCGCGGCCGAAGGCCGGTGACACCGTGCCATCTGGTGCGGCAGCGGTGACATATGAATTGCCTCCGGGATGGGTCGACGTCGGCGCCAGCGGCATGCGACTGGCCACGCTTCGTACAGGCCCGGGTGACGGCGACGATGTCGGCGAAATTACAATCATTCCGGCCTCCGGCACGCTTCAGGGTAACGCCACCCGCTGGCAGGAACAACTCACTCCCGGCGCTGCGGCCGTCGCCGACCGAGTCTCCCGTGCGATTGAGCAGGGGGAGAAAGTTTCAACCAACGGCGTCGAGGCCACAATCCTCCTGCTCGAGGACGATGCGACGGAAAACCAGCAGGGGATCCTAGCCGCGGTGATCCCGATCGAGTCTGCATCATCGCTGTTCGTTAAGTTCAAGGGACCCGCCGCACTCGCCCGCGACCTGCGGGAACCGTTCACGGTCTTTGTTCGTTCGATTCGGTGGCCATAAGCCAACTGACCCCACACACGGAATTCCACCACTCACGGAACCTCTCCACTATGGCCACTGGTAGTTTTTCCTCGGACGGCGTGATGGATCCGCCGCATTTGAGCGGCCGTGCGAGCGGCCACGCCGATAGTTTGTCAGCCGGGCAAATCCTCTGGAGTGTTCTCAAGACGGCGGGCTCGCTCAAGATCACGGTGGTGATGTTCCTCGCCGGTATCTTCCTGCTCTTAGTCGGCACTCTTGCACAAGATGAGAAAAACCTGCCCGAGGTGAAGCAGGAGTATTTCAATAGCTGGGTCGCTCAGGTGCCCCTCTCCGACTTCTTCCCCGTGACGATCTTTGGCCCGTCGCAACTCACCGGCTGGTTTCCATTTCCGGGCGGCGGCACGGTTGGACTGGTGCTGCTCGTCAATCTCATCGCCGCGAAGCTGACCCGATTTCACGTCTCTGCCGCGGGCTCCCGCCTCGTGATTGGCACGCTCGTGTGCTTGGCGGGCGGTCTCTTGACCCTGCTCGTAGTTCTCAGCGGACACTACGCCGACGGCCTGCAAGGGAAGCCGCCGATCGGCTACGCCACCGTCTGGCAGCTCGTTCAGGCCGCTGCTGTGGTACTGACAGCAGGGCTCGTCTGGACGGCGGTCATGGGCCGCGATCTTCGCCGGCTGACGCGGATTGTGGCCTGGCTGGCGGCCGTCGCGGTCGGCACGGTCGCCGCCCTGAGCATTTTCGGCGGCGATGGCTGGCGGATGAGTGAGCCGGGCCTGCGGATCATGTGGCAGTTGATCCAGTCGAGCGTCGCGGCGCTGATTCTGCTGGCCGGTTTGGTGATGGTCTTCGGCAGCCGCGGCGGCAACGTGCTCATCCATCTGGGTGTGGGGCTGCTGATGCTCGGGCAGTTTATCTTCGGCGACCGCCAGATCGAGGAACGCATGGCACTGGTCGAGGGGCAGTCGAGCAACATGGCGCTCCGCACCGACGAGACCGAATTGGCAGTGATCCGGCCCAGCGCTGACAAGAGCGACCGCGTGACCGTGATCTCCGGCCGCCTGCTGAAGGGCCGGTCGGGAGGAGAACCGATCGTCGCCGAAGAGCTGCCGTTCGACGTGAAGGTGCTTTCCTACTTTCCGAATTCGAGCGTCATTCGCGTCGGTCCGGTCGCGCCCAATCAGGCGACTACCGGCATCGGTCGTAGCTGGTTGGCCACGAACAAGGCCCCCGAGGGGGGCGCCAGCTCTAGGTCCAATATTTCCTCGGCATACATCCAGCTGCAAGACCGGAAGACCGGCACCGATCTGGGCACGTTTCTTGTCAGCCAGTTCCTCAACGACCAAGCGCAAATCTTTATGGGTGCTGGCGGCGATGAGGTCGATACCGTCGACGTAGGCGGCACGCCCTACCGTCTCCAGCTGCGGTATCGCCGCGCCTACAAGCCCTATTCCGTCACGCTCACCGACGTGCGACGGATCAACTACAGCGCCAGCGAGACCCCACGTGACTACTCCTCCTATGTGACATTTACCGACCCCGCCACGAAGGCCACGCAAGACGGCCGCATCTGGATGAATAACCCGGTCCGATACCGCGGCGAGACCTTCTACCAGAGCCAGTATTCAGAGGTGGAACTGCCCGGCGGCAAACGCGGTGAGATGACCGGACTGCAGGTCGTTGAGAACGCCGGCTGGCTGATCCCCTATGTGGCCTGCGTGCTCGCGCTCTGGGGCATGCTCGCCCACTTCGGCGGCACGTTCCTGCGGTTTGCCGACCGTTACGATCGCGGCCGCAGCGGACCGCAAAACAGCGGCGTCGATGCATCCCTCACGCCCTCACTCGCCGCGTCTCTTGAGGACGGCCAGTCGCCGATCAGCCGGAACCAACGGCGGTCGCTCCGTCGGGCTGAGGAACGCCGGCCGGCGGAGGCGGGAAGCGTCTTCACGACGACAGCCACCGACCTGATCGTACCGCTCGTCGCGCTCGCGATCGTCGGCCTGTTCTGCCTGATGGCCACGTTTGATCGGTCGTCCAGCAGCGACACCCGCGACTGGCATTCTGTCGCGGCGCTGCCGGTGATGCACGAAGGCCGCGTCAAGCCGCTCGACACAGTCGCCCGCAACACGCTCCAACTGCTCGGGAACCGCTCAAGCGTGATCATGCCGAAGGCAGACGGCGCAGCAGCCGCGGCAAAGAGGCCGGCTGATCTGCCTGCCGGCACAGTATCCGCCACGCAGTGGATGCTCGGCATAATGGCGGGCTCCGAGTGGGTGGAGCATGCACCGGTATTCCGCATCGACGCCAAGGAGGTCACCGATCTCTTCGACCTGCCGAAACGGAAGGGGCATCGCTACAGCCATGCCGAACTTGAGGCCGGACTGCCCAAGCTCCGTCAGCAACTGGAATCACTTCGGGAAGTTCCACCGGAGCAGTTCAGCTTCACCCAAAAGAAGTTTACCGAGATCAATCAGAAGCTGATGGCCTACGACCTCCTGCGGTATAGCTACGAAACCCCACGGCTTCCCGATCTTGGGCAGGGGGAGGAACCCCGCAAGGAACTGCTGACTGAGATGGAACGGATCATGCAGATGGCCCGACGAATTGAATCCAGCCACCCACCTGCAGCGCTGCCCCCGAAGCCGGCAACTGGAACTGCGGCGACTCGCACTGCGGCAGGGGAGTGGCAGGCGCTCTATCCGGCCTGGGTGTCGGCGATCGTCGGTAAGCTGCTCGCCGGCCGGCCGGGACAGCCTGAATTTGAAGTCCACCCCGGCCTGCTCCCACTCACCGAGTTGCTCGGGGCCGGATCGGGCCCACCGGCCGAATTCAACCGCGCGGTCGACGCCTTCAAGGTGTCCACGGCTTCGTTTTCCAGCGTTATCGACGTTGCCGAGAAGTCGGCCTACGAGGCCTGGCTGAATCGCTTGAACCCCACCGACCTGGCAAAGTGGCTCTACGTGCTGGCAGGCATCGCCTGCTTTTCGAGCTTTCTGGCCTGGCGGCAACCGCTGAACCGGTTTGTCTTCTGGATGCTCGTCGGCATCCTCATGCTCCACACCTTTGCGCTGGCGAGCCGCATCTACCTCACCGGGCGTCCGCCTGTGGTCAACCTCTATTCCTCGGCGGTCTTCATCGGCTGGGCCTGCGTGCTTGCGGGTCTGGCACTTGAGGGGCTGCATGCCAACGGCATTGGTAATCTCGTTGCCGCCCTCAGTGGTGCCCTCACGCTGATGGTGGCCTACGGCCTCGATACGGGCGACACGATGCATGTTCTGCAGGCTGTGCTCGACACGCAGTTCTGGCTCTCCACGCACGTGATCACAGTGACTCTCGGCTACGGCGCCACCTTTTTGGCCGGCGTGCTCGGCATCGTGTCGATCACGCAGCGGATTGCCGCCCGCTGCCTGGCACGCACAGCGGCGCAACAACTCGCCGCCCGACAAGAACAAGACCATCTCTATCGCATGACCTATGGCGTGGTCTGCTTTGCCCTCTTTTTCAGCTTCATTGGCACGGTGCTCGGTGGACTCTGGGCAGACGATAGCTGGGGCCGCTTCTGGGGCTGGGATCCGAAGGAAAACGGCGCTCTCATGATCGTGCTCTGGAACGCCGCCGCCCTCCACGCCCGCTGGGATCGCTGGCTTGGCCCCCGCGGCTTCGCCCTCTTCGCAATCGGGGGCAATATTATCACGGCCTGGAGCTGGTTTGGCACCAATCAACTCGGCATCGGCCTGCACAGCTACGGCTTTACCAGCGGCGTGCTCATGCTGCTCGCCGGGTTTGTGGCGAGCCAATTGCTCTTCCTTACGGTCGGCTGGGCCCTCACGCGACCAGAAGCGGGTAAGTCTTCTGCGGCCTGAAGCGGGCAAGCCCGCCACGTACCATCGTTAAACTGCTCTACCCGCACGCAGGCGGCGGTAAATGTGAGGGCGATTGCGCCGCCCGACGAATCTTCCGGCGGGCCGGCAGTGGGACTGGCAGGAGCGGTGGGGCCGGTCTTCATCACCCGCGCTCGACTACCGTTACCGCGAGCTGTGGCATAAGCCTCGCGAACCTCCGGCCAGCCGGAAGCTCCCAGTCCGCTGACGATGACCCAATCGGCCGCCGTCGCCCGCGCGATATCAGGGGGCAGGCTTGAATGGCTGCCGTGATGCGGCGCCACGAGCACGTCACAACTGTCTGGGTCGGAGGCGATGAACCGAGCCAGCGACTCCCCTTCAAGGTCGCCGGTGAGGAGCAGTCGGCGACCTGCCGCTTCGACCGACAACACAAGGCTCGTCTCATTGTCGGGAGTTGGGGCCGGGGCCGAAGTCGTAGCTCTCGTTGGCTGGGGCGGGACGTTGCCGGCCGCCGGATGCAGCACGCGGATTCGGCAGAGCGGATCGACCGCAAATGACTCACCGGCCTGCGTGGACCGCACCGGGATTCCCGCCCCCCGTGCCTGCCGTAAAAGTTCTTCGACAGACCATGAATCGTTCTCGAGAAATGCCGGCGGCACGACGATCTCCCCCACGGCAAACCGATCGATCAGTTCTGGAACGGCGTTAAAGTGATCGGTGTCGGCATGGGAGATGACGAGCGTGTCGATGCGGGTCACCCCCTCGTGCCAGAGCACAGCTGTCATCGCCCTTCGGGCAGCAGACGGCGCCCCGAGCCGGCCGGCGTCGTAGACCAGACAGCGGCCGGTCGGACTCCTGACCACAATGCCACAGCCGTGTCCCATCGCCGCCACCACCACCCGCAACGAGGGCGGCGGCGGACAGACCAGCCGGGGCACGGCCACACCGGCCCACCCCAGCCCCATCCAGACCGCCGTTACCGTCACCCACGTGCTGATGCGGACCAAGCGTTCTCGCGTCACCAACAGCAGCGTGGCAGCCAGCAGCAGATACCAGCCCGTCACCCACCACTCCGGCGGCCCAGTTACCCAGAAGTAGCCGCCGGGCAGGGCGGCGGCCCAGGCTACGAGTTGCCCGATGCAGGCGAGCGTGGCGTCGCAGGCCCAGCCACAGGCAGCCGCGAGCGTGGCCGACACCGTCGCCGCCACAAGACAGAGAAAGCCCCATGCCATCGCCACCGCCACCAGCGGCGCGATCAGCGGATTCAGGAGAAGCCCAACCGGACTGACCAAGTGAAACCGCGCCGCCACCACCGGCGCTGTCACCGCCCAGACTGCGGCGCCCGTGACCAAGACGCCCCACGTCTGCCAGCCGATCCGACGGAGCCGCCGCTCCAGCGGCGAGCGGCTGCGTTGGATGAGCCGCTCGATCGGGTCGTCACTGGCGGCGCGAGGCAAGGCGGCCGAAGCCCCGATCAAGACTGCTGTCGAAAGAAAGGAAAGCTGCGAGCCGATCCGAAACAGCTCTGGAGGATGGATCAAAAGCACGACGATTGCGGCCAGTGCCAGCGAGTTGGCCGCCAGCGACCGCCGGCCAACAGCCGCTCCGAGGCAGGTCAGCCAGATGAGCAGCGTGGCCCGCACGACAGGTGTCTCGGCCCGCACAAGCACCATATAGAGCCCGGTGCAGCCGGCCACGGCGAGCAGCGACCAACCGCGGGTGAAGGCGAGGATCCGCAGGACCTTGAAGAGTGCCAGCGCCAAAAAGCCGACGTGGAGGCCCGAAATAGACAGGATATGGATCGTGCCGGTGACCAAATACTCAAGCGACTCCTCCCGGGGCAGGGCCTCGCGACTGCCGAGCAGAAGAGCCGCCGCCAGTGGGGCCCGCTCGGCCGAAATATGCCGGCGAAGTATTTCGACGCCGCGGTCTCGCAGGGCATCGATCCAGACCATCGGTGACCATGCTGTAGGGCGGGAGATCACCCGCACACATTCCGCCGAATGGACCCGCACGATCGACAGGCAGCGGAGCGACTGGGCGCGAGTGCGGAAGTCAAACTCAGCTGGGTTCAGCGGCGGCGGCGGCCGGATCCCCCGGCCCAGCACCCGCACCCGGCAACCGGCCGTGAGTTCGGGCGGTTCCCCATCCACGATGAGGGCGGCCCGTCCCGCGGCGGGCCGCCATCTGGAGCCGCGTCGCACGGCTCGCACCGCGACCACGCATTCACTCGATGGCCGCTGCATCGCAGCCTGGCTCGCGCTGCTTCGGAGTGGATCGACGAGCGGCACTGTCAGCCGCCGCGGTGACTCGACCACAACTCCTTCAATGGCCACCGGCTGGGGCGACGACGTCAGGCTCCAGGCGAGATCGTCCACAAAGAAAAAGTCTGACCGCACCGCAGACCAGCCCGCACTCCCGCCAAGAATCGCCGCCACAACAGCCACTGAGGCCCAGTGCGGCCGGCCGGCCCAGAGTAACAATGGGCAAGCCAACAGGGTCACGACCGCAGTCAGCCACCAGACGACTGGCAACAGCTCGACCACGGCCGGCAAGCCACAGCCAGCTGCGACCGCTACGGCCACGACCATGAGTGGCCGGTCGGGAAGCGATTCGCTGCGCAGGCAGCCACGCAGCCAATGGGTCGATTCACCAACCAGCTCACATGCCAGCGCACATACCCGCGCACGAATCCGCATCAGTACCAGCTGCCCGACTTCCATAGAGTTAATGGCGAGCAATCACAACGAGAGGGGCAAATCGTCTGATAAAATTGCCCGCCCGGCGGTGCAGCGCCACAAAACGTAGCCACACCGATTGGACAAGTTCAAAACTTATCCCACGGGGAGAAAAAATGGTCCATCCGGGATCTTCATGGGTAGAGCCGTAATCCGCCGCAAGAGAGGTAGATCACATCCTTGAAGTTGCTGACGTTCCGATAGCCCCCAGTTCGACGCTTGATGGCCATGATCTTGCTGTTGAGTCCCTCGGCAACGGCGTTTGTCAGTTCAGGATAAGGAAAGGATAGTCCGGCCAATGGCACTTCCGCCACCGTTTTCCGCTCAGTGAGTTGCGTGTGAGCTGTGGCTGTTGGCGCCTGATAGGGCGGTCGTCATGCACCTGGACGAGTTCGTGCCAGTCGGTCGAGGAACTCAAACGGAGAGAGCTCCACGACGCCGCTCGTGCCGGGCCGCGTGGACTTTCGCCCGCGGCCGGGGCCGACCCAGTTGGCGGCCTTGTGTCGGGGCAGCACGGAGCGGACTTTGGTGATGCGGACACTCGCGTCGACTGAAGACCCGACATGCTCCCAGGCGAGCATGTCGGCGGCGGCGTCCGCATCGAGGAAGGCCGTCAGCTTGGTGTCGGCGTGCTCCTCGATCTCCTCGTCGAGTTCCTTGCAGAACTTGGCGAGTTTCTCATCTGCCGACCGGGCAAACACCATCACCACGGGCCGCTGGCCCATCTTGCACCGTTAGCAAAGTGTCTTGCCATCGGCGACGCCTCCCAGAGAACTGCACGGTTGTGCGCCGCCATTTTGGACCGCCGCGACACGGTCCCCGCGCCGTCGGGCGTCGGCAGTGCACACCGTTGCAGAGGCGGCGTCGACCGGCTAAAACTAAGGGCCGCAGGTGTGCGGATCCACGGGCGGGTTCTGGGCCGGGAAGATGGAACGTGGAGGCCGGTCCGGGCGTCACTGCGAGGTGTTTTTCATGGATCGAATTCTCATCACCCTCGGCCTGTTCCTCCTCGCTCAGGCCGTCGGATTGGCCGCCGACCTGCCGGCGGCCATGGTGAGGCTGGCCAAGCCACCGGTGGTCGATGGCGATGCCGGCGATTGGAAAGACGTCACGGCCGTGCATGAGATCCGCGACCAACGCGGAGATGTGGTGGCGTGGTTTAAGTTAGGGTGGGATGACCAGGCCTGCCACGCCCTCTTCAAGGTGCGCGACGACAGCCCGCTGAAGAATTCGGCGAACGTGATCCAGGAACTGTTCAAGGGGGGCGACGCGGTCGGGCTATGCCTCGGCCGCACCGACGGCGTCGCGGCGGATCAGCGGATCGTCGCCGGGCCCTTTGGGTCAGGATTCGCCGTCATGGCGATGCGGCCCAAATGGCCTGAGAAGAGCCCGTATCGCTACTTCACCACCGCCTCGGGCGAACTCGTGCACGAACACGTGGCGGCACTCGCCGGCGCCCAGGTCGCCGCCAAGCCCGCGGCCGACGGCTACGTGCTCGAAATGACGCTGCCTTGGAAGGAACTCGGGCTGACCCCCGGCCCGGGCACCGTCTTCTCCTTCGACGCGCAAGTGGTGTTTTCCAATCCGGGAGGAACCGCTAACGCCGCCACGGCGTGGTGGCGCAGCGTCGGCGCCGACACCTCATCGGTGTGGGACATCGTCGCCGAGGCACGTCTGCACCCGGAGCTGTGGGGCCGGGCGCGGTGCTTCGTCAATGATCCCGGATCGCGGATCGTGAAGGCAGAATCCTCGTCCGATGCGCAGGGCGTGCCGATCCATTTTGAACTACCACGGCCGGCGCACGTCAGCCTCGTGGTCAAGGATGCAAGCGGCTGGATCGTCGCCGAGCCGATCCGCTGCACCAAGTATGCGGCCGGCAAGCATGTCTTCACCTGGAATGGCCGCGACCGCCTCGGGCTGCCGCTGCCGCCTGGGAAATACCAGACCCTGATCGGCTACTGGGATGACATTCGCACCGAATTCGTCGCGAGCGTCGGCAACTCGGGCCGCCCCCCGTTCTTGACCAAGGACGGGCTGGGGTCGATCGGCGGCGCGCACGGCGGCATCGGCGGGTTGGCGGCCGACGCCACCGGCGTCTACATGGGCCAGATCAGCGAGGAGGGCCAGCCCTGCCTTCGCAAGATCGATCCCGCCACCGGCAAGGCGCTCTGGTTCTCCTCGATCGGCGTCTTCGCCGGCTGCCATGCCCTGGCAGCAGATGGCAAGAATGTCTGGTCGCTGGTCGTCGCCACCGACGGCAAGGCGGTCAAGGTGATGCGGCTCGATGCCGCCACGGGCCGGCCGGCGGCCTTCGGTGGCAAGGAAGGCAATCCGACCGCATGCGTGCTCAACGAACGCTCCTTCGACGCCATCGCCGTCGCCGGCGGCAAAATCTACCTCAGTGAGCGGGGCAAGGACCGCCTCGCGGTGATCGACGATGCCACCGGCCAGCCGCTGCCGGAGATCCCGATCGAGAAGCCGTCGGGATTGTGCCGGCTCGATGACCAGACCCTGCTGGTCGGCAGCGGCGGCCGCGTCGTGCGGCTTGACCGCGCCAGCGGCAAGAGCGAGGAGGTCGCCGGTGGCCTGGCCCAGCCGCGGGCCCTCGCGCTGGACGCCGACGGAGTTCTCTATGTTTCCGATCTGGGTGCCAGCCAGCAGATCAAGATCTATCGGTCGACCAAAGCCGGCACCACGCCGTCGGCGACCATCGGGGTCGCCGGTGGTCGGCCGTCAGCCGTGGAAAAGTGGAATCCGCTGCAGTTCCGCGACGTCAGCCATCTCGCCATCGGCCCCGACGGCAATCTCTGGTGTGCCGAGCGGTGGGACGTGCCGCGTCGGTTCATCAAGCTGACCCGTGACGGCAAACATCTCGAAGACTTCTTCGGCCCCTCCGGCTTCGCCACCATGGGCATCGATCTCGACGATCCGGCCGTGATCTACTACACCGCCAGCCAGTGGTCGCCGCACGTCGTCCAGTCGCGGGTCGACTTCGAGCAGTACCGCCGGGATCCGGCGGACCCGTGGAAAGGCTGGAAGCTCGAGGCGATCCACGAGCTGACCCATCCGGGAGCTGAGCCCAAGCCTGACCTGGTCAGCGGGCCGATGACCGGTGGCTACAACCGACTCGTGGTGTTTAAGGGCGCGAGCGGGGTGCGCTACCTCTGGAAACCGGGCGGTGCGGTCGCCTGCCTGTTTCGCTGGGATGGCCGGCGCTGGCTGCCCGCGGCGACCGTCAAGCAGACGGCCTGGCAAGCCGAGGCGCAGTCGTATTGGTCCGACCTGAACGGCGATGGCGCGGCCCAGGCCGAGGAACTGGCCGGCGGCGACGTGCCGTCGTGCCACTGGATCTGGATCGACCGCGATCTGACCCTGCACGGCCGTTTCGGCTCCCTGAAGCCCAAGAGCATCGACGCGCGGGGCGTTCCGGTCTACCAGGGCGGGGCCTACACCGCGCTCTGGAAGGACTCGCGGCCGTGGAAGTTCTATATGGACCAGAGCAACTATGACGAATTCGGCTCGCCGCCGACCGCCGACGGCAGCCGCTGGTTCGTGGTCAACGCCGGTGCCGATCAAGGCCGCAACTTCTGGGACCGCGCCAGTGAGACACGGCTGTTTCGGGTCGGCCCGGACGGGAAGGTGCAGTTCGTTATTGGTCACCACGACGGCGTGATGCCCCGCAATGGCGACAATCAGATGCTCATGAACCTGGCCGGCGAGCTGGACGGCGTGCTCTTCGCCTCCGAGGTCTGGAGCTGCTTCACCGCCTACACTTCTGACGGCCTGACCCTGGGCTGGGTCAACCGCGGTCCGGACGGTGGCGTCGCCACCTACGGCCCGGCGTCGGTGGCGATGGAGAACGTCGCCCCGGGCTTCCTCTCCAAGGATCCCGCGACCGGCCAACGCCGGCTGGCCTTCTCCACCACCGAGGATGTCCGCATCATCGCCGTGGACGGCATCTGGGGAGATCAGATCACGCGGCTGGATGGCACTGTCGAACTGGCTTCGAGCCGGCCGCGGGCGGGCGAGCCGGCTCCCGGCAACTGCCTGATACCGGCCAGCACCTGGGTGCACGGCAATGGCGGCCGCTATCTGGGCATCGACGGCTACGATACCGAGTGGGATCCGACGGTGGCCAGCCTATCGATCCGCGACGGCGAGGTGCTGGTCGCCGATCTGCGTCTGCGTCGCGACAACGGCTGCCTGCAGGTGATGGCAGAGGTCGTCGACGACCGGGGCTGGGCTGCGCTCTCCGCCGATGCCGGCGCGAAAGGGAACGTGTTTGGCAGCGTTCCGGCGGTGGAGCTGATGCTTGGTCCGGCCCTGCCCGACCGCAAGACGGCGGCGACCGGCGATACCCGCATCGTGCTGTCGGCCCAGCGACGGCCGGACGGATCGGTCGTTGGCGTGGCGCTGGCCTGCCGGCCCGCGAGCGAGCCGCTGGTGCCGGGGGCAGACCTGCGGCCGCGCGACAGCGCAGGCAATCCCTCCGGGCCCGAGCCGGCGAAGACACCGATCGATTGGACACGCACGCTCCAGCCGATTCCGGGCGCCCAGGTCGCGGTTCGCGAGCGATTCGATCGCACCGGCTGGCGGCTCGAGGCCGAGATCCCGCTCGCGGCCTTCCCCGACCTTGTGAAGACCACCGGCATGCGGGTGCGACGCCAAAACGGCGTGAACGGGTTCCGCGAGGTTCCCGACACGGCCGGCGCGTTCAAGTTCAATACCGCGGTCTGGGTTGGAGACGTCGGTCAGGTCCGTCGCCTGCCGTGGGTAGCCGACGGATTCACCGGCAGCGATCCGACCGCGATGGCGCCGGCTGCCTGGGGCATGGCCAATGCCGCCGTGGTGCTCCGTTGGAACGAGGTCGACGGCGCCACCGCCTACCGGTTGTACCGGTCCAGTAGCCCTGATCCGGCCACGGCCGTCGCGGTGAAGACGGTGCGTGGAAGCATGGAGACCGACGACCTGCCGGGGATCGGCGAGTTCTGGTACTGGCTCGCGCCGGTCGGGGCTGTGGGCGAAGGCCAGTGGCTCGGACCGGTGCCAGCACGCGAGTCGGCCGTGAACTTCCCGGCCTGCGACTATGCGCCGCCGGTGGCACTCGCCGACCTCGCGAAGGCCCCGCTGGACGTCTTCCCCGGGCATACGCGACTGCTCAACGTCGCCGGCGGGAAGGACCTGAAGGTGGTCGCCCCGGCCAACGTCGAATGCCGGGCGATCGAACGCGACGACGCCACCTGGACGCTCCTCATCACCCCCCGGGGCGTGGTCGGCCCCAAGGCGGCCGTCACCCTACGCGACCGCGAGGGCCGTGCCGTGAAACTCCGCCTGGCCCCGGCGCCCGTGCCGGTGACCGCCCATGGCGCCGAATGTGCCGCCCTCACGATCGGCAACAGCCAGAAAGCCTCGTTGAACATCGATTCCTCGGCCTCCGGGCCAGGAGAGTCAGGCAAGCCGGCGGCCCTGCTGCGGTGGCAGGGGCAGGGAGATCTGCCGCAGCGCGAGATCGGCCGGCACGGCTTCGCGCTGATCTGCTGGAAGGGCGATCCGCAGCACCGTCGCGTGGTCAAGGCTCCGTTCGTCGACACCTTCGCCGACTTCAAGATCGGCGGCGGCGACTTCGGCAACCTGGAACTGATCGTCGACGGCGACAACCCGGGCAAGGGGGGCCGGATCGCCTACGGCGCGATCGACAGCCGGGAGCCGGGCTCGCAGTTCACGATCCGCCTGCAGGCCGACGACCGGCAGCCGCACCTCATCACCGTGCTGGCAGACAAGCGCGGAGGCCACGCCTCGCCGCCCGTCCGCTGGCTGGTCGGCGACCCGGCCACCAAGCGGCAGTGGGTCCTCCGGGAACACACCGGCGACCAGGGGGTCAACGCGTTGCAGTTCCGCTTCATCGGCGCGGTAGACCTGACCGCCGTCACCACCGCCTACAGCGACGAGTTCTACAACCGCGTCGGGATCTCGGCTATTTTCCTAGACTGAGAAGACCGTCGCACATGCGATTGTAATCCTCTCTCCACGCTTCTGTCACGGCCCGTGCTTCCTCGAGCGACAAGAACCAATGATGGTTCAAGCACTCGTCGCGAAGCCCCACTCTTCGACTCGATGAACGCATTCTCCGTGGGCTTTCCCGGCCTGCTGAAGTCGGGCTTCACACCGTTGAAGGAGGCCCATAGATCCAAGCTCTTTGAGATGAACTCTGGTCCATTATCCACCCGAATCGTCTGCGGCTTGCCACGCTCGGCTCAGGTCGGCCACCAACTGCTTGAGCTTCGTGTTCTCCTCCTCCACCGAAGTGCCCGACTCCGCCTGCCGAGAGCGCGAACGCAATCTGCTCATCTGTACGAAAAACCCTAACATCCCGGCTGGATCAAGAACTGGGGAGAACGTCACTCAAAACTATCCCAACGGCAAACGGCCCCGAGGTCACACCCGCCGACGGGCCTGCACGATCCGCGGTAGCCCCGCCAGATCTTTAAGTGTTGGCTCAAGGCTTAAGCCCGACTGGGCCGCGATAATCTCCTCGGCGGCCTGGGCTGGCCCAATCTCCACCACCAGCCAGCCGCCTGGCACAAGTTGCTCCGCAGCCACCGCCGCCAGCCTGCCAATCACTTCGACGCCCGTTGGCCCCGAGACAAGCGCCGTCCGCGGTTCGTGGTCGCGAACATCGCGGGGTAGGGTGGCAAACTCGTCCTCCCGCACATAGGGCGGATTGCTCACGATCACGTCCCAGGGCCCGGCCAACCGCGGGTCGCTCAGCAGATCACATTCCACGAATTCGATCCGCTGGGCCACCCCGTGCCGGGCCGCATTTTCGCGGGCCACGGCGAGCGCTGCCGGCGCGATATCGGTGGCGAAAAACCCCGCCTGCGGCAGCCGCTTTGCCAGCGTCACTACAATCGCGCCGCTGCCGGTGCCGACATCCACGATCCGGAGCCTTTCACCAGCCGGCCCGGCAGCCTTGTAGAGATCGAGCACGCGGACCACCAGCCCCTCCGTCTCGGGCCGGGGCACCAACACCGCCGGGCTGACCCCGAACGAGAGCGAAAAGAATTCCCGGTTGCCCACGAGATACGCGACCGGCTCCCCCTCGCCGCGACGTTTTACCAAGCCGCGGAAATGGGCCCGCTGATCGTCGTTTACCGCCGTATCAAACGCAGTATAAAGGGCGATCCGCGGGCAGCCACGGACATGCGCCAGCAGGACCTCGGCATCGAGCCGCGGCGATTCGCTTTCCCGGCTCGCGAGCCAGTCGGTGGTCCAAGTCAGCAGTCGTCCCACCGTCCAGACGTCGCTTTGCGGTTGTTCGCCAGCCATGACGGGGCTCCACGGGCCGTTGCTTTGATCTTGTGACTATTCCTGACCATCCAGCCAACGCCGCGCGGCGTTCGTTAGGCCGGCGCCACCTTCGCAGACCGTTCCATTTCTTGTTTCCGCTGCTCCCGCGCGTGCTGCTCGATCGCTTCAATCACCAGAGAAAGCCGTCCTGTCATGACTTGGTCGAGCGTGAAGCTCTCGTTGATCCGATGGTCGGTGAGTCGATTCTGCGGAAAATTATAGGTGCGAATCCGCTGGCTGCGATCGCCCGAGCCCACGAGCGCGCGTCGCTCAGTGGCCCGCTTCTCATGCTCGATCGACCGGCGCCGTTCATAGATTCTCGTCTTCAGCACCCGCAGCGCACGGGCGAAATTTTTGTGCTGGCTCTTCTCATCCTGGCACTGCACGACAATGCCGGTCTCAAAGTGCGTGAGTCGGACAGCCGAGGCCGTCTTGTTGACATGCTGCCCGCCTGGGCCGCTCGCGCAGAATAGATCCTTGCGATAGTCATCGGACGCCAGCGACACCTCGACATCCTCCGGCTCCGGCAGCACAGCAACGGTGGCGGCCGAGGTGTGGATTCGGCCCTTCGTCTCAGTGTCGGGCACCCGTTGCACGCGATGCCCGCCGCTTTCGTATTGCAGCTTCCGATAGATTGAGGCTCCCGCGAGCCCCAGCACGAGTTCCTTGAAGCCACCGAGTTCTGTCGGGCTGGCGTCGAGCACTTCAACATCCCAACCCAGTTCGATGCAGTAGCGGCGATACATTTCGTAGAGGTCGCGAACAAAGAGCGCCGCCTCGTCGCCCCCCGTGCCAGCCCGCAATTCCATAATGCAGCGGGCCCGGTCGGCATCCTCGTCGTCGGAGCAGAGTTCGAGCATGTCGTTCCACTCTTGCTCTCGACGCTGCTCAAGCGCCGGCAACTCCGACTCGGCAAGATCCTTGAGATCAGCATCGTCGCCGGCGGCCATCGCCAGATGCTCGGAGATCTCCTGCTCAAGCGCTAAAAACTGCCGATATCGAAGCGCCAATCGGGAGAGCGTGCCGTGTTCACGGGCAACGGCCGAGAGCTTCGATTGGTTGGCCAGCACATCCGGATCAACGAGCGCTCGTTCGAGTTGCTCGAACCGGGTAAGCTTGCCTTCGAGTTGGTCTCGCATGAGTCCGGCCGAGCCCCTTTCAGGAAGCCGGAGCGTCAGCCGCCTTCTTCGACTTCTTCAGGCTCGCATAGCCCGCAGTGGCAAACTTCGACTTGAACTTCTCGATCCGTCCGGCGGTATCGACAAACTTCAGTTTGCCGGTGAAGAAGGGATGGCAGACGTTGCAGATGTCAACCTTGATCTCAGGGACGGTGCTGTGCGTCACGAACGTGTTGCCACATCCACAACGAACAACAGTGTCGAGGTACTTGGGGTGAATGCCTTCTTTCATGATCTTCTCGATTTCTTCGGGACGTTGTCTGCAAATTGCCTGAGGCCAGCGGCGGCTGCACGATGAACCAGGCCGACCAGACCAAAAATACGATACCTGCTTCGGTTCCGGCAGGCAACGCGGGTCGTAAAAGCCTAGGGTTTCTCGGTTTTTTCAAGCTCTTCAGCGCGGAGGCGGCTGCCAAAACGCTGCGGCGAGGCATCCTCACGGAGCAGTTTGATGGCCTCCGCCGTCCGGCCAAGCGCCTCAAGCGCCTGCGCCAGATTGACCCTGGCGGCATCTGTCCAGCGACTATCCGGAGCGGCTTCGAGCGTCATGCGGCCCAGGTAGTCGGCCGCCGTGGCATTCTCACCCTCCGCCAGCGTGACCACGCCAAGCCAGTAGGTGGCATCCTCTTTCATTTGCCCGAAGAGCCGCTTGACGGCCTCGGCCTGATCCGGAGGAGCAGCTTTGACTGCCGCGGCGATCGTTTGCCGGCTTGGTCGGGCCGCGAGGTAGCTCATCTTGGCCCCATCAGGCCCGTCGAGATCACCCCGAAACTCCCGCAGTCTTGCCGCATAAAGAGGCCGCACCACCCGGGAGCCGCGCCGCCCAGCGAGTTCAGTGGCCTGCGTCGACTCCACCGACAGCACGGCCAATTCCCGGCCGATGGCGGTTTGCACGCGGGCGGGGTCGCCCCGCCGCCGGGCCAGCACCTCCCAGGGAAACTCCCACAGTCCTGACCGCGACTCTTCGGCCTGACCGAGGGCCTCCATCGCCTTCTTTGTCAGGGCTGACGCATCGAGGACGAGCGCCATGGCCCGGGAGCCCACAAGTTGTTTGTCGACGGCCCGCATGCGCCGTGACAGGTTCCAGGGATCAGCGGCCACGAGCACCGACAAGCCGGCGATATCGCCGGCCTGCACCGGGTAACTGCGATCGGAAAACGACAGCCGATTCAAGATGGCCGGATCGGCGGCCGCCTGCCGAGCCGTTGCCACACCGGTTCCACCCGGACCAGCGATCGGCATGCCAAAGGTCGGCTCGAAGAGCCAAGCCTCTCCGCCCGTAATCAGCACGGGGATCCAGGCGCGGAGGTTTCCCAGCTTTGGATCGCCAGTGGCCAGCATGACGCCATCAAGCCCCGCATGCCGCAACAGTTCGAGAAAGATCCAGGCCCGTTGGGCGGGGCTGGCCCGGCCAGAGAGGAGGATCTCACCGGGCAGAAACCAGCGGGCTCCGGGCGTCGATTCTGTGGGCGTCATGGGCGGATCGCTGACGAGCGCAAGCGACCGCACGGTCCAGCAAAACAGGTTGACGGCGATGTCGAGATCATCGATTGCGTCGCCGCGGGCGCTGGCGGCAATATCTGCCAGCCACCGCTGATCGCGAAGCGCTGTTACATCGGTCGCGGCATCGAATACGTCGCTGCCAAGCGACTCCGGCCCGGTGCCTTCCCGGAGACGGCTTGGCAGAGCGGCGAAGAGCGGATCGGCCTGCCAATCGTCCGCCGATTTGACGCCGGCCACTGTGGCGGCATGGCTCCATTGGCTGAGTCGGTCGAAGACCTGTGCAAACGCGGATGTCTCGTCGTAGTCTTCGAGGCGAGCCAGCACGGCCACCGCACCGTCGAGCAATTGCTCCCGCACATCCTCGGGTACGACCGGCATCACCCGCACCTCTGCCTGCGGCTCTGCGACCACCGGGGGCGGCGGTGGGGGCTGAGCATCGCAGCCGGCCAGCAGCCAGCAGTATCCGGCCGCGCTGAGTCGGCCCCAGCCTCCTGCCAAGCTCAACGGCTTTGGGCTTCTGCGGCCGCGTCCATTCATACCCCTCGCCATGCCCCACGATCCCCACGTGTTCATCAACTCATCTCCATGCCCGCAGCGCCAACTAACCGCGCTTCGTGGATGAGCAGCACCCGCTCGATCACGCCTCGCAGTCGTTCCAGCGGCACCATGTTGGGGCCGTCGCTGGGGCTCTGATCAGGATCAGGGTGCGTCTCCAGAAACAACCCGTCAATGCCCACCGCCGCCGCCGCCCGCGCCAACGGTTCAACCAGTTCCCGATCGCCACCAGTCGAGTCGCCGCGGCCGGCTGGCTGCTGGACAGAGTGTGTTGCGTCGAAGATCACCGGCACGCCCAGCGACCGCATCGTGATCAGCCCGGCAAAATCGTTGACCAGCCTGCCGTAGCCAAAAAACGTGCCGCGTTCACAGAGCATGACATCACGGCAGCCGCCGGCGAGTAGCTTTGCGACCGCGTGCTTCATATCGGCCGGCGCGACAAACTGCCCCTTCTTTACGTTGACGGCCCGGCCTGTGGCAGCAGCAGCTAGCAGCAGGTCGGTCTGCCGGCAGAGGAAGGCTGGGATCTGCAGAAGGTCGCAGACCTCCCCGGCCGCGGTGGCCTGCTCCGGAAGATGCACATCGGTGGTGATCGGCAGGCCGGTCGCAGACCGCACCCGGTCGAGCACGGCCAAGCCCTCGTCCAGACCAAGGCCTCGGTAAGACGAGACACTCGTGCGGTTCGCTTTGTCAAACGAGGCTTTAAAGACCACCTGGATCGGCAGCGTGGCAGCGAGTTCCGCCAGCCGTTCTGCAATGCCCAGACAGAGCCGCTCGTTATCGATGACGCAGGGTCCGGCAATCACCAGCAGCGGACATCCGGGCCCACACTGGTGGGGGCCGATCAACGCAGGGAGTCGGGGGTTCACGGGGGGCGTCCCTTTGCTCTGGTTCTAGTCCTGGGGTAGCTCGCGACGCGGGGCAAAACACCCGGGTAGAGTGACCGCCGAGATCAGATCATACAGCTCCAAACCGATCTGTTGGTATTCTCTCCGCGAACTGTTGCATTTCGCGGCGCACCGTCGCAATCTGCGGAGGGCCCCGGTCGCCGTCTGAGTTTGCGGCGGCCCGCCAGTCGCCTGGCCGCTGGGGGAGCACTCGCAGGCCAGATGGCCAAATTATCGAAAACCATCGGTAAAGGCTGTCGAGAGAGTCTCCGAAAAAAGACCCCAGCGGGCCAGACACGCGGGTTCAAAAAAGAAATTTCCTCCCACGCAGGTTTGGCACGCCGGATGCATACCTCTGGATCATTGCCGGGGATTTTGGTTCCCGCCCCACAGCACATTGAACGCACTCTGAAGTGGGGCCTCCGATCAATCCGGTCGTACGGTCGCATGCCCCTGACCCGTACTGCCAAGACAGGATGCTCCTGTCGGATCAGAGGCCCCACTTTTTTCTTTTTCCCGCCCCCGTGGGAGACGTTTTCCAACGGGTCCTCTTGCCCCCCGGGAAAGGCCCGGGTGAGGGTGTCGAGAGCCCCTCGTGGAAGAGATTTTTGAACGCTTGCCAAAGCGGACAAGATCGGAATCTTATGCCACGAAAAGACAAAAAAACCGGTGACTCTTGACGATCGGGGGTGCCCTGCGCTACCCTACAAGGTTCCGGGCGGCCGGAAATTCATGCTCCAAAAGGCGTGTGGATCCCGCCCCTTCGGGCCAGCGTAGCTTCAATTGGCAGAGCACCGCATTCGTAATGCGGGGGTTGTGGGTTCGATTCCCACCGCTGGCTCTCATCCGCTTCGCCCCCTCGCCTGTCCGCTGGCTTAGACACTGCTTGCTTTTAGATAGAAAGAGTCTTCCACATGATCGCCACCCCCAAGTCTGCCCCCGCCGCCATCGATATCCGCGAACTCGTCACCGGCACCGGGCCGTTTGGCCCCACTGAGATCCGCGGACTCACGCAGGCGCTCGGCGGTGACGGTGCCGCTCATCGCGACCTGCGAGCCGCAGTTCGTGAACTGGAGCAGATGACCGAACGCAGCCCGGCTTCGTCCTCGCGACTCGGTGTCTGCCAGTATCTCCTCGGACGCTACCGCGAGTCTCTCGACACGCTGCGGTCTGCCGACGGTGGCGCCCTCTCGCTCTTCCACCAGGGCCTCGCGCATGTCGCCCTGGAATCCTTTGACAAGGCCAAGGAATCTTTTGAAGCCGCCAAGAAGTCGGGCTACGAATCAATCGCCTGCATCGCGGCTGCGGCCAGTGCGCTGCGAGCCAGCGGCCATCTCGATGAAGCGGCGAAGACCCTCGCTGCCGCGGCCAACGACAAGGATGGGGATGCCGCTAGACAATCGGCTGATTACTGGGCCGTGAAGGGGGAGATTCTGTCTGACCAAGCCGCCCCCGCCACTGAAATCACTGAGGCGTTTGAGAAGGCGATTGCACTCGATCCTGGCCATGCCCACGCCCTGTTTGCCTTGGGCGTGCTCAACGACCGGGCTGGCAACGACGACGAAGCACAGGCCTGCTACGAGCGATCGCTCGAGCGGTATCCGGCATCGCTGGGGGCGCTGCTCAATCTCGGCATCATGCACGAAGACCGCAACGACTTTGCCAAGGCGCAGCAGTGTTATCGCCGCATTCTCGCCGCGATCCCAGACCACCCACGGGCACGACTGTTTCTCAAGGATTCAACTGCTGCGGGCGACCTCCGCACGGAGGAGCAGGAGCAGAAGCAGCGCGACCGCATCGATCTGGTGATGGGACTGCCGGTCAGCGACTTTGAACTCTCGGTTCGGAGCCGCAACTGCCTTCAAAAAATGGGCGTCAACACGCTCGGTGATCTGGCCCGAACCAGCGAGGCGGAAATCCTGGCGAGCAAGAATTTTGGCGAGACGAGCCTGGTCGAGATCAAAGATATGCTCGCCTCCAAGGGCCTCTCTCTCGGCCAGTTTGCGGCGCCAGCTGCTCTTGAAGAACCGGTCCAGGAAGAGGCCGAGCCCTCCGCTGACGAGCAGGAATTGCTGTCGCAGCCGATCACCGAACTCAACCTCTCCGTCCGCGCCCGGAAATGCACCACAAAACTGGGCATTAACTTCATTTCCGAGCTGGTTCGGCGGACCGCCGAAGATCTCATGGAATGCAAGAACTTCGGAGTTACGAGCCTGAATGAGGTTCGGGAAAAGCTGACCGAGCGAGGCCTCAAACTCCGCGGTGAATGAGCGTTTTCCGAGGTTTTTCCGGTGAAAACAGCCTCCTGCGGCGGTTTTTGTTTGCGTTCTCCGCAGGTTCTGAGTACTGTTGAAATTGGTATTGGGATCAGGCAGTCCAAGAGCGGAGACCGCCTGCCCCAGCAATTTCACCCGGAAAGAACCAGCGAATGACATCAGCCAGTCTGAAGGAAAAGCCGGTCCGGGATCTTGCTCGTCTGGCCAAACAGCACGGCGTCACCGGCTGGCACGCGATGCGGAAGGACCAACTCATTCGGGCGCTGATTCGCAAAGCCAAGTCGCGGCCGTCGGTCGTTGCGGCATCGCGAAGTTCTGACTTGGCCGTACACGCCGCCGTGCGGCTGGTTTCGACCGCATCCGGGGTGGTCAAACCGGTTGTGGCCATGGGCATCCGAGCAGGATCGAGGGTCGTGATGCCCGTCATGCCCGTCATGCCCGTCATGCCCGTCATGCCCGTCATGCCGCAGGCGGTGGCTCAACTCGACCCGGCAGTGGCCCTGCGACTGCAGCAGGCCCGCGAGCGACTGCTCAAGGCAAAGGATTTGGCCACGGCCCCCGAAGGCGGCCGCTCGCCCCGGCCGGTGCGGGACCGCATGGTGCTGATGGTTCGCGGGCCCCACTGGATTCATGCGTTTTGGGAGATCACGGCCCGGAGTATTGCCCGGGCCCAAGCGGCCCTTGGACAGGAATGGCACGGCGCTCGGCCAATGCTGCGACTTATTGAACTGGAGAGCGGGCTCATCGCCACTCCGTCGGAGCGGGTCGTGCGGGAAATCGCTGTCCACGGCGGCGTAAAGAACTGGTTTATCGATATCCGCGAACAGCACCGCTACCGCTGCGAGATCGGCTATCTGGCCGTCTCGGGCCGGTTTCAGGCCCTCGTGCGGAGCAACGCCGTCACGATGCCCAACAGCCCGCAGGGCGACACGCTCGATGCCCACTGGGGTGAGATCAGCACAGACTGCGAGCGGATTTATGCCCTGAGTGGCGGCTTCTCGGCAGAGCATTCCAGCACAGAGCTCCAGGATCTTTTCGAACAACGGCTGCGTCGGCCGATGGGCCCGCCAGCGGCCCGAAGCAGTGGGGCCGATGATGACGCAGAAGACAGCGACGCGCCCGCGTTCGAACTCGAAGTCGACGCCGAGATGGTCGTTTATGGTGTCACACAACCGGGAGCCTATGTCACCCTGCAGGGCGAGCCCGTGAAGGTTCATCCTGATGGCACTTTTCGCGTGCGGGTCGAACTGCCCAACCGCCGGCAGGTGCTGCCGATCGTGGCCAGCACGGCCGACGGTGCCTCGCGGCAAACGGTTGTTATGGCCGTCGAACGCAACACCAAGTCGATGGGGCCAGCCGGCCGCGAGCCGGATTGATCTGGTTGGTCATGCTGTATAATTAAATGGGCCGCCCAAGAGTGTGCGGCGATACGTTTTCTGTCATGTTCGTGTTGCGTCGTCCCATGTCGGTGAGCTTTAACGAGGCTCGTTGGGGGCCGATCAATGGCTCTGGTCGCGTGTATAGCCGAAGGCCTCTGACTCCGGTCAGAATCGCCGCTCGGATCACATGCCCCGGAATCCAAGGCACCCCCGTCTGTTATTAAATCGAGCTCTCCGCATATCGCGCCGCCACGGCATTGCGGTGGAAAACGTATCGCCGCGGGCTCCTGCAGAACGGGGAACGCAGCCAATCCCGCTGGCCACCCCCGGTGCCGTCCCCCGTGGGATACGTTTTTCCGTGTTCACGCGAAACATGGCCCTCCAGGCCATTTTCGCTTGGCAAACACTG
>JBAXUW010000050.1:0-16078 GCA_037129495.1 Planctomycetota bacterium
CGCCAACCAAGGGGGCCGGCCCGCCGGGGCGCTGCTGGCGGCCGACGGCCCGCAGTCGGGCAGTGAAAAATCGGCCACCGAAAAACTTGGTAGTGAAAAAATAGTGGAACATTTCGAGGATGGTCGCGTGGAACTCTTCGACCTCACAAGCGATCCGGGCGAACGGCGAGATCTGGCCGCCGAACGGCCAGAACGGACCGCGGTCTTACGGGCCAGGCTCGCAGCCTGGCGGGCAAGCGTGCTGGCGGCCATGCCGACGCCGAATCCGCAGCCCGTTGATCCATTTGGTTCTGAAGGCGTGCCGCTGAAGCGTGAGCGAATACACTCTGAGATGCGTGAGCTGAGATGATTCATACCGGGAGCGGAGTCATGTTCAAGACGGAGTTTGGCCGATCGCTGGGAGGAATGATGTTGCTGCTTGCGGCCGCCTGCCTGAGCATCGTGCCCCAAGCGGTACGGGCCGACAACTGGCCAAACTGGCGGGGGCCGGCGGAGAATGGTGTGGCATTTGGCACTGGGTATGCCCTCTCGTGGAGCCCGAGTGAGCATGTGCTCTGGCAGGTGAAGCTCCCGGGTTTGGGCGCAAGCACGCCGGCGGTCTGGGGCGACCGGATCGTCGTCACCTGTGCGATCGACGGCAAGGACGCGGCCATCTGTCTTGATCGTTCTGGCAAGGAGATCTGGCGCCAGTCGCTCGGCGCGGAGAAGACGGGCAAGCATAAGAAGGCGACCGGCGCGAATTCCTCACCGGTCACCGATGGCCGGCATGTCTGGGTCTATTATAAAAGCGGTGAGCTGGCCTGCCTTGATCTCGGCGACGGTGGCGTCGTTTGGAAGACCAATCTGCAGGAGAAATTTGGCGCCGACACGCTGTGGTGGGATCTGGGCACATCGCCCGTGCTCTCCACGAAGGGGGTGATCATCGCCGTGATGCAGACCGGGCCCAGCTATCTGGCCGCCTTCGACCGGGGCACGGGTAAGCTCATCTGGAAGCAGGATCGGATGCTCGATGCGCCTGAAGAAGCTGCGCAGAGTTATTCGACGCCGCTGGTGGTCGCGGGTAAAACCGAGCAAGGCGAGCCTGCGGAGTTGCTTGTTGTGTTGGGGGCCGATCACGTGACCGCGCATGATGCGGCCGATGGCAAGGAACTCTGGCGGGTCGGCGGCCTCAATCCCACCGGCCAAAAGTTTTTCCGGTCGATCGCCTCGCCAGTGCTGGCGGACGATCTTGTCATCGCGCCCTACGCGCGGGGCGCGACGATCACTGCCATCCGCCGCGGTGGCTCAGGCGATGTCTCCGCGTCGCATGTTGCCTGGGTCCGTACCGACCTCGGAGCCGACGTGCCGACGCCTGCCGTAAAGGATGGACGAATCATCGTCTGCACTGATAAGGGCAAGATCGAATGTCTGGAGAGTGTTTCAGGCAAGACGCTGGCAATGATCGAACTTCCCAAAAACCGCAGCGCCTACAGCGCTTCACCCGTGATCGTCGACGGCCGGATCATTGTCACCCGCGAAGACGGAGAGTCGAGTGTGCTGGCCTGGCCAGCGGCGGCGGATGAATTCAAGCGACTCGGCACCGGTATGCTTGATGAGATGACCGTGGCCACGCCGGTCTGTGTGGATGGTCGGATCTTCCTGCGGACCCACGATTCCCTCTGGTGCATTGGAGAACAAGAATGATGCGAATGTCTCGAGTGATTGTGGTGGCGGCGGGTCTTTGGATGCTGGCGGGCGCTGCCCAAGCCGAGGAGGCCACTGCAAAACCGGCGGAGGCCGTGAAGCCGGCGCGGCTGCTCGTCGTGACCGTCACGACCGGCTTCCGGCATGCCTCGATCAATACGGCCGAGCCGGTGCTTGAGGAACTCGGTCGCACGAATAACCTCTACCACCTCGACTTCCTGCGGATGCCCCCCGGCCGGCTGCCGCAGCCCCAGGCTCCCAAACGGGCCGAGGGCACAAGCGACGATGACTGGAAGCAGCAGGAGGCGGCCTTCAAGGCGGCGCAGGAAATATTCAAGGCGGCCGAACTGATCTGGCTGCAGGCTGTGAAGGAGCAGTTTGCGAAGGCATTTGCGCCGGAGTCGCTCGCGCTCTTCGACGGCGTGATCTTCGCGAGCACCACGGGTGAACTGCCGATTCCCGATCTGGCGTTGTTCCTCGCCTGGATCAAGTCGGGGAAGGCGTTTATCGGCTTCCATGCCGCCACCGACACACTCGGGAGTTCCGACGCCTATTGCGAGATGATCGGCGGCCACTTCGCCGGCCATCCCTGGAATGGTGGCGGTCAGCATGCGTTTGTCGTTCACGAGCCGGGCCACCGGATCGCGCGCATGTTGCCAGAGCGGTTTCGCTGGCAGGATGAGATCTATCAATACGACTCTCGCTATAAGCCCGACAACCTCCGCGTGCTTGTCAGCCTCGATATGCAGGCCAGCACGCCCAAAGAACCCTGGCATGTGCCTGTGTCGTGGGTGCGTGACTACGGGAAGGGTCGCGTCTTCGCCACAAACTTCGGCCACAACGACGCCACCTGGAAGGAGCCGATGTTTCAGCAGCACATGGTGGAAGGGATGGCCTGGGCCCTCGGGCGGTTTGACGCTCCGGCTGAGCCGAATCCTGACGTGCAGGCGGCAGAATATCTTCGCAGCGTGATTGCCGCTGCGGCCACCGCGACAGGCAAGAATACCGACGACTTGATTGCGAAGGTTGATGCGCGGGTCGCTCGCGAACCGCAGTGGGCGACCGCCCTTCGACCGATGTTATTAGAACTGCGGAGCCTGACTCCCGAGGCGCGAATCGAGGCTTACGGCAAGGTGCTAGCGGCGACTCTAAAATAATAAGATCAATTCATCAGACCCAAAAGCGAGGACGGTTATGATCTGGCAGAGGCTGCTGATTGTCATTCTGTGTGGTGGCGGCCTCGTACCGGGACTCTTCGCAGCGGCGGCCGAACCGGCGGCCCGGCCAAACGTCTTGTTTGTGATCTGCGACGACCTCTCGTGCGGGCTTTCGTGCTCTGGAGATGCCACGGCGATCTCGCCGAATATCGACCGGCTGGCCGCCCGGGGCGTCATGTTTGAGCGGGCATATTGTCAGTTTCCGCTCTGCAATCCCAGCCGCGCAAGCCTGCTCACTGGCCGTCGGCCGGCCCGCACGACCGTTCGCAATAACCAAACACATTTTCGCGACGTCGATCCGGCGATTGTCACGTTGCCGCAGGCTTTCAGGCAGGCGGGATTTCGCAGCGAACGCATTGGCAAGCTCTACCACTACAACGTGCCGGACCAGATTGGCACCAGCGGCTTAGACGACCCGCCGAGCTGGGATGCCGTTTTTAATCCCCGGGGCCGTGACGTTGCCGACAAGCTGCTGATCTTCTCGCTCGAACCGGGAAACTTTGGGGCCACCGTCAGTTGGCTGGCGGCCGACGGCACCGACGCCGAACAGACCGACGGCCTCGCCGCCGCCAAGGCCGTTGAGCTGCTCAAAGGCTTTGCTCAGGCAGAGACGCCCTTTTTTCTCGCCGTCGGCTTCTACCGGCCGCACACGCCGTATGTCGCCCCTAAGCCTTGGTTTGAGAAGCATCCGCTCGCTGGCATCGCCCTGCCGAAGGTGCCCGCTGACCACGATGCCGGGGTGCCACGGCCAGCAATTGCCGGTCGTAAGAAGGAGCAGGACAGGCTGGTGGGCGACCTCGGCCGTGAGGCCGTGCAGGCCTACCGAGCGAGTGTGTCGTTTGTCGATGCGCAGGTGGGCATCGTGCTTGATGCCCTCGACCGGCTCGGCCTCCAAGAAAACACGATCGTCGTCTTCACCAGCGACCATGGCTACCACCTCGGCGAGCACGGACTCTGGCAGAAAAGGAGCCTCTTTGAGGAGAGTGCCCATGTGCCGCTGGTGATCGCGGCCCCCGGTGGTCGGGCCGGCGTCGTCGCCCCGCAGACGGTGGAACTCGTCGATGTCATGCCGACCGTCTGCGACTTAGCTGGTGTGCCATTGCCCGCGGGGACCGATGGCCGCAGTCTCGCGCCGCTGGTGCGGGTGGGGCAGGCTGCGGGCTTCCCGGATCGCCCGGCGATCACCGAGGTCGTGGTCCGCGACGGGTCGGCGACAGGCAGTCGTGGCGTGAGCATGCGGAGCGGGAAGTGGCGTTATACCGAGTGGAACAACGGCGCCGCGGGTCGGCAACTCTACGACCACGACACCGACCCACAGGAACTCGTCAACCTCGCTGATCGGCCCGAACAGGCCACGACGGCCGCGGCCCTCGGCAAAGAACTGCGACGACTCACTGACATTCCGGAAGAATCTCCATGACAGGATGGACTACGTGAAGCGGCCGGTTCGTTCGAATGGCAGGGCTGATCGCGATGGCCCAACATGAAGATAAGCTGGCCGGATTGATGGTCCGCTTGCGGACCCACACGGCTGATGTGGAGGCGGATCGCCCGGCGTGGTGGAAGACCGAGCCGATCAATGGCCTGAAGCCAGAGGGACTGAAGCCAGAGGGTCATAAACCAAAGCCCGCCAGCGAGCGATTGTCTCGGGGGACCAGCGATCCGGCGCCCGTTGGCAGTGGTGCTGGTACACTCTCCCTCGCGGAGTGAGGCGGAGACCATTTATCGGAAGGCATGTATGTCTGGATCACAATCGCAGGAACATCCACGCGGCCGTGCAGCCGCCAGTATTTCCCGCATCGGGCTGACGCTCTTCTGGATCTATGTGCTGCTGTATGCCGGTTTTATCGGACTCGTGCTCTTCCGCCCCGACCTCCTTTCGCAGCGTCCGTTTGGCGGGGTGAATCTCGCGATCGCTTCCGGCATGGGGCTGATCGGCAGCGCACTGGTGCTGGCTGTCGTCTACATGGCCGCCTGCCGAGTCGTCGAAGCGAACAGTTCGCGACGCAGTTGACTGTCAACCGCGAAGCCGCCGCCCTTGAGCCCCCTGTTTGGAAAGAACCCCCTGTCGATGCTCTACGAATCCTCTCCCATCGCCATCTTGATCTTCGCCGCTTTTGTACTCGGCGTCGTCGGCCTGTCGTTCTACCTTGGCCGGAAGGGGCAGTCGGCGAAGGGCTACTACACCGCCCATGGCGAGGTCCATTGGTTCGTCAACGGCGTCGCTTTTGCTGGCGACTATCTCTCCGCGGCTTCATTTCTCGGCATCTGCGGAATGATCGCCTTCCATGGCTACGATGGGTTTCTCTATTCGATCGGCTTTCTGGCCGGCTGGATCGTGGCCTTGTTTGTGATTGCCGAGCCGATCAAGGCGCTCGGCCGGTTCACGTTTGCCGATGCCCTCGACAGCAGGTTTAACAGCCGCGGTATCAAGCTCTCGGTGGCGATTTCAACGCTCGTGGTGAGTATCTTCTACCTGATCCCACAGATGGTCGGCGCGGGTGACTTAATCGTGCCCCTCCTTGGCCTCCCGCACACTGCAGGCGTCGTCCTTGTGGGCGTGGCCGTCACGCTCATCGTCGTGACGGCTGGCATGGTCTCCACCACCTGGGTGCAGTTCATCAAGGGATCGTTGCTGGTGTTTTTCTGCGGTATCCTCGTCGCCATGATCTTGAATCGGGGCCTTGTAGTGGGTACCGGGGCCGCCGCGAATCTCACACCGCAGGTCCGGACGGTCACCCCCGAGGGAGCCGTGCTCATCGATGGCAAGCCGCAGTCAAAGAGCCACGACCTGCGGCCAGTGGGCTCGATTACGGCGCTGCCCGCCCGCTACGCCGGGCAGACTGCCACCGGTCCGCTCCGGCCGCTTGAGTATCTGGCGGCGCTTGAGGATTCGACCATTGTGACTTGGTCGAGTAAGAAGCACTCCGATGCCGCAGGCACGCACACCACGTTTACACCCGTCGAGCGGCAGGGCTCCGAACTGCTCAAGCCAGGCGGCTACTTTAAGGGCCTGACCACCGGCAAACTCGCCGATAAACTCGACTTCGCGAGCCTGATGCTCGCGCTGTTTTGCGGCACCGCGTCGCTGCCGCACATCCTCATCCGCTACTACACCGTCAAGGATGCTGCCGATGCCCGCAAGAGTACTGTCGTGGGGATCGCTGCGATCGGCGGCTTTTATTGTCTCACGCTCTACCTCGGCCTGGGCGCGATGACCAGCGGTGCCCTTGATCCAACCAGCACCAATATGGCTGCGCCGCTCTTGGCGAAATCTTTCAGCACGACGCTGTTTGCGATCATCTCCGCGATCGCGTTTACGACAGTGCTTGGTACGGTAAGCGGGCTGATCATGGCGGGCAGTGGCGCGGTGGCCCACGACCTCGTGGAAAATGTGCTCCGCATCCCCATGAATGATCACGAGAAGGTGCGGTGCGGCAGGATTGCAGCGGTGGGGCTGGGAATCATCGCAATGGTGCTGGGCGTGTTGTTCCGCAATTTTAACGTCAGCTTTCTCGTGGGCTGGGCGTTTAATATTGCGGCCTCGGCCAACCTGCCGGCGCTGGTGATGCTGCTCTTCTGGCCACGGACCACGAAGCAGGGGATCATCGCCGCCGTCACCGTGGGCATGATCTCGTCGCTGGCGTGGATCCTGCTCTCCGCCGACACCTTTGAAAAGGTTTACGGTTGGAGCCGCGAGGCGTCGATTGTGCCCTTCAGCCAGCCGGGAATTGTGACGATTCCGCTCGGCTTTCTGGTGTTGGTCGTTGTGTCGCTGCTCACGCCACCGCCTGCGGAAACGGTGCGGCGTCATGGCTGACACAGGCTCTGTCGGCGGGCCGCCGGCCATCATCCACTGCGGTGAATCGCACCTCGAGTCCATCCAAGCGATTTATAATTACGAGATTCTGCACACGACTGCGCTGTATGAATACGAGCCTCGGAGTCATGCTGTGATGGCGGCCTGGTGGGCCGCGAAGCAGACAGCCGGGCTGCCTGTGTTGGGAGTTGAGTCGGAGCCGGGCGTCCTGGCGGGGTTTGCCACGTGGGGACCGTTTCGACCCTTTCCCGCCTACCTTCACACGGCCGAACACTCGGTCTATGTGGATGCGAAGTTCCGGGGCCGACGCATTGGACATGCATTGCTTGTGGCCCTGATCAAGGCCGCAGAGTCGCGAGACCTGCATGTACTCGTCGGTGGGATCGACGCCGGCAATCAGGCGAGCATCAGCCTCCACCGGAAGTTGGGCTTCACGCATGCCGGCACGATCCGCGAGGCCGGATTGAAGTTTGGCGGCTGGCTCGATCTGGACTTTTGGCAGTTGTGTTTAAGTCCTCGCCTCCACGGGGGAACTCCCGCTCAGACCCGCGGGAGTTCGAAGCCCTTGCGGTAGTCCCGCGTGAAGAGCCGATTGGCTTCGTCGTCGGTCGAGCGTTCGGTCGTGGGGTCGATCGTGAGTTCGCGGCCAAGTGAGAGTTTCGTCACCTCAAAGTCGATGTTGTTCTCTCGCAGGTGGGCATCGAAACTATCGAACGTGAAAACGACATGCTTGTCAGACACGGCGAGCGCGGGTCGGGTGCCCAGCGGCACTTCCTTGCCGAGCGCCCACGACACGTTGCCCAGATGGGCCAAGGCGCTTGAGAGATGGCCGTCCTCAATGTCGAGGTGAAGATCCTTGTGATCGCGGCTCTTGATTGCCTTGACGAAGTTGGCGAAGTGCTGCTGATAGCTACCGCCCTCCCACTTGCCCAGTTCGTTGCCGTCGTTGTCGTAGGCGACACCGGAGGTGTAGTTGGGCGCGACGACATATCCCTTGGTGCCATACCAGATGTTGCCACTTCGGAGCGGACCAAATTTTAGGCCGTAGTTCACCGGTGTTTTCATCTCCAGGCCACGAACATCTGAAATCAGCAGGGCGTCGTCCCACTGAAAAATTGTGACCTGGCTGTTGGCTACATCGCCATTGTCGATGTAGCCGAGCCGACCGCCGAGGCTGACGACCCGCTTGGGGAGTTCCTGCTTGCCGAGACCCCAGCGGGCCTTGTCGAGTTCGTGCGGGTTTTGGTTGCCGAGATCGCCGTTGCCGGTGATGTGGTTCCAGTGCCAGTCGTAGTGGAGCTTTTTTCGTGTCGGCACGACGGCCGGGGCTGGGCCCGCCCAGAGGTCGAAGTCGAGGCCAGCCGGCAGCGGGGCGGGCGTCTCGACCAGGCCGATACTCGGCCGCGGCTTAAAGCACATCGCGTGGGCGACTTTTACATCACCGATCCGGCCGCTCTTCACGAAATCGAGCGTCTCCCGCATGCCGGTCATGCTGCGGCTCTGCACGCCCATCTGACACATGCGACCGAGCTTCCGCGCCCACTGCGTCATCACCCGGCCCTCCTCCACGTTGTGGCTGCAGGGCTTTTCTACGTAGACATCCTTGCCCGACTGCATCGCCCAGATCGCCATGAGGGCATGCCAGTGGTTGGGCGTGGCGATCGAGACCGCGTCGATATCCTTGCGGTCGAGCAGGCGGCGGACGTCTTGAACATATTCCGGCGGGCGAACCGCGTCTTTGAAGTTCTTCTCGCAGAGCCGCACGTAGGCAGACGGATCGACATCGCAGACAGCGACGACTTCGACGTCGGGGTTGTGGAGCCATTCGCCCACGTGCGCCGCCCCTTGGCCATTCACACCGATCGTCGCCACGCGAATTTTCTCGCGGCTGCCGGTCGCTCCACTGGCGGTCAGCGTGGACTGCTGCTCGGCGGCCTCAGCCACGCGGGGGAGCCTGCCGGCGAGCGAAGCAGCTGCCAGAGCAAGTGCAGACTCAACAAAATTGCGGCGCGACAGGGGCATGGACGCTGGCTCCCTCGTGACTGGCTGAATGTGGGATGGCTGAGGATGGGATGGCTGGATGTGATCAGAAACTGCGGGCCCAGACGGCTTCCCCAAATCGTACCATGCTGAAGTCTTCTTATGACCATGTCGCCAGCCGGTTAGCCGGGGTCTCGGCGGCTCGCTGACCGGCCTGCTTTTGTCGGCTTTTGTCGGGCTGCCTGCTGCGATTTTCCACTGGCACCACCGCCTGCCTGGTGAGCCGCGGTCGGCGGGTCGTATGACACGCTGAGCACCTTTGCCGTGCCGCGGCCCGCCGGTGCGAGCAGGTGGGGAATGGCAGCATAGATGTAGACACTATCCCCCGCCTTGAGATGGATCAGTTCTCGACCGTATTCCAGTTTCAGCTCGCCCTCAAGCACCAGCAGAAACCGCTCGCCGTCGTGGTTGTCGGGATGATGGCGATTGCCCGCGCCCGAGAGATGTACGATCGAGGGATTCATGGCCCGATTCCGCCACTGGTCGGCCAGAGCCTCGCTGACATAGCCCGGCCGGCTTTCGCGAGCGGCCATGACGACGCCTTCCCCCTGTCTCACGACGACATACTGTGGCGGCACCGAAAGTCCCTCGACCAGCGTTTCGACGCCGCATTCCAGCACCTCAGCCAGTTTGACGAGACCCTCGAGGGATGGCGTCAGTTGGCCATTCTCGAGCTTGGAGAGCCAGCTCACGGTGAACTGGGCCCGCGTCACCACCTCTTCGAGCGTGAGGCGGCGAGCCAGCCGGACAGCGCGAGCCCGTCGGCCAAGATCAGCAAGATTGACAGGATGTTTCATCGGTTGTGATCGAGAGGGAGTTCATCCGCGGCGGGATTATGCCCTGCCAAACACACACCCGCAAGAGGGGGTTTTTTCGACTCGATCGCGTTCGGGTTACGTGGAGCGGTAGCCGCAATGCCTGAAGCAGTTGCGGCACTCAACTTCGGTGAAGCGGTCGATGAGATCGCCGCACAACGACCAGAGCGACTCGACCGTGCGTGCTGACGCGGTCTTCAGGAGCCACTTGAACTTCGAGAAGACGAGCCGCTCCGGATTCAGCAGCGGCTGCTCCCGCGGCAACTCCTCCCGCCTCTCCGCGACGTCTGGCCGCTCTCGCTCCGCGGCGAGGAGGACTTTTTTTTGACGGTGAGGCGAAGCCGCTGCAACGCGGTGCAGAGCGTCTGAACAGAGAGGTCCGTCTGCAGTTCCGACTTCAGCTCCCGAAGCGTCAGGTCCGGCTTCCGTTGGATGATCTCACGCATCCGATCGGCCAAGGGCGCCCACAAGGGCGTCCGTCGCCGCTTCAGCAACGGGGCAGTCTTGTTGAGTTCTCGACGCTCCTGTTTGATGCGACGAACCCAAGACTCACTGACCTCGAAGTACGTCGCTATCTCGCGGGTACTTCCCCCTCGGTCGCACGCCGCGAGCCCCTGACCGCAGAACTCCTGCGAATACTGCTTCATGGCCACCTCCTTGAAGGTGCCCACGTTACCCAGCCTGCGCGGATAGCGCTAGGCCTCTATCAGACGCGCTCTAAGCTCCGGGCCGGCGGAAATGCCGGTAGGCCAGCAGCACGTCGTGCAGATCAGACGAAATGGCGATCTCATCGTCTTTAAAGTCGGTGAGCCAGGTCCGGTTACTGACGACTGCATCGGCCAGCAGTGGCAGCACCTCGCCCAGCGAAATGCGAACACTCTTCTCGCGGGGTTGCTCCAGCACGGTCGCGCTGGACTGGCTGAGTTCGGGGCCCGTGTAAACGCGGAGACGACGCATTGCCATAGAACACACTCCCTTGTTGCTTTCAAAGCGTCTTCCTGACGCTTCACTATCCACCAGGAAATATCGGCAGCCGGAGCCGTCAAAGTTTGGCAAAACTTCCCGAACTCTCCGGTATTAAGGCCTCAAAATAGGCCGTTTGGGTAAAGGCTGGCCAAGCGGGGAAACAGGGCATTGGAGGCACCCTCGCCTAGACGCCTTGCGTGCCCACCCGACCAGCTCGGAAGGCATCGCCGATCGATTTGGGAACGAGCGCCTCGGCCTGAAACAGCCGGGCGCGATTTTCAGCCGTCGACGCCTTCATCTCCTGCTCGCGGGCGATCGCGACGCTCCGCCGCTCCTCGGCCTTGGCCCGGGCGACACGGGTGTCTGCTTCGGCCTGATCCGCCTGCAGGCGGGCGCCGATGTTTTCTCCCACTTCAATGTCGGCGATGTCGATTGAAACGATCTGAAAAGCGGTTTGCGCATCGAGCCCCCGTTGCAGCACGGCCTTCGAAATCGTATCGGGATGCTCCATGACCTCGAAGTGGCCACCCGCCGAACCGATCGATGTGATGATCCCCTCGCCGACCCGCGCGATGATCGTCTCCTCGGTGGCACCGCCAATCAGCTGCTGAAGGTTTGTTCGAACGGTCACCCGGGCCCGGATCTTCAACTCGACGCCGTTCTTCGCGACGGCCGACAAGGTTGACTTGCCGCTGGCAGCGTCTGGGCAGTCGATCACCTTTGGGTTGACGCTCGTCTGCACGGCGTCGAGCACGTCGCGGCCAGCCAGATCAATCGCGCAGGCCCGATCAAAATCAAGGTCGAGGTCGGCGCGGTGGGCCACGATCAGCGCCCGAATCACGCGGGGCACGTCACCACCGGCAAGATAGTGCGCCTCGAGCCGGCGGGCGGTGATGTCGCGGCCGACCCCGGCCTGCGTGGCCATGATCTGGGCCTGCACGATCGTCCGGGCGTTCACCTTCCGCAGGCTCATGCCGAGCAGTTCCAAAAACCGGACGGGCGCCTTTGACCAGTAGGCCTGAAACCAGAGCTGACCATAGTTGAAAATCAGGAGCAGCATCGTCAGAGACAGCAGTCCCAGAATGAGGCCCGCCCCCAAAAGAATTGGCAGCGACAGGGCGGATGGCAGTTCGTTCACAGCAGGCTCTTGAGTGGTGGAAGAAAAGGGGGGCTAAAGGAGGGACTGGGGTACCAGTATCCGGCAGCTTCAGACAAGCCTAGTTCGGGCAACCGGCAGTTGCCACCGACCGCGGCATGAATCGGAAAAACCTGACACCGCTCGGCGAGACGCAGACTCGTCGCGGCGGTTTTTTTGCTGGAATCCCCGCAGATCGCCGGGGGCGAGCCATCGCTCTGCCAAGCACCGGTCAATACACGAGCGCCGCCTCCACGCGGTGCGGGGCCAGGAGAGGGCGGCCCCCCAGCGGCTTGATCTCGATCAGGAACGAAGCGCCAACGACCTCGCCGCCGCCCGCTTCGATGAGCCGCATGCAGGCCGCCGCTGTGCCGCCGGTAGCCAGCACGTCATCGACCACGAGCACGCGGCTGCCTGGCTGGAGCACACCCCGATGCATCTGCAGTCGGTCGCGGCCATATTCCAGATCGTATTCGTACTCGATGGTGTCGGCGGGCAGTTTGCCCGGTTTTCGCACAGGGATCACGCCCACGCCGAGTTTGAGGGCCAAGGGGGTGGCAAACAAAAACCCCCGCGCTTCGACCGCCGCGATCGCATCGATTTTTTCCTGCCACCAAGGCGCCGCGAGTTGGTCGATGGCAGCGGCGAGCGCGGCATGGTCGGCCAGGAGTGGCGTGATATCACGAAACAGAATCCCCGGCTTGGGGAAGTCGGGCACCGGACGGATGAAGGAAGTAAGGTCCATGATGCAAATAAGCTACTCCATCCGCAGGCCCACGTCACGCCCCTTTCTTGAGCCGGATCGTCGCCTGCGGAACACCGTCAATTGCCAGCGCCAGATTCGTAAGCGTTTCCGACTCGATCTGCCGAACCCGCTCCCGAGTCAGGCCGAGCACGACCCCGATTTCCTTGAGAGTCATCGGCTCGACGCCACCGAGGCCGAACCGGAGCCGGATAATCTTCGCCGCCCGCTCGTCGAGTTTATCGATCCGCTTCATGACGTGAAGGAGTGTGTCTTCGTCGAGCAGCACGTCGGCCGGACACTTCGCGTTTTCGTCGCGGACTAGTTCTCCCAGTGTCCAGCTGCCCTCCGTTTGCTCAGTCTGCGGCGCATTTTGCTGAACATGGATCGCCTTCTTAATAATCGGCAACTTCTTCCGGGCCAGGCCAAGCATCCGCGCCACCTCCTCGGCCGTGGGTGTGCGACCGAGGCTGTCGCTGAGCCGGGCCGTGGCCCGCCGCCATTTTGAGAGCAGCTCCACCATATAGGCTGGGATGCGGATCGTCTTGCCGGAGTTAATCAAGGCCCGTTTGATCGACTGCTTGATCCAGTAGCTGGCGTAGGTGCTAAACCGTGTGCCCATGGTCGGATCGAAGCCCTCGACGGCCCGCAGCAGCCCGAGGTTGCCCTCTTCGATAAGGTCGGGCAGAAGCAGGCCGCGGTTGCTGTAGCCCCGGGCGATGTTGACCACCAGTCGCAGGTTGGCACGCACCATGTGATCGCGGGCCTCGGAATCGCCCTTCCCAATGGCCGTGGCCAGCCGTCGCTCATCCGCGGCGGTGAGCAGCGGGGTGACATTAATATCACGGAGGTAGGTCTCGAGTGGATTCTGAACGGCGGATGAGGTTGGTTTCGGGCGACGGGCTGGCGATGGCATGGGCGGTTTTGGCCTTCCCCGGACGTGGGGATTTGAGAGGATGAAAGCGGGAAGTTATTGCTCAAGGAGGTATCGACGCCCGCAGCCGAGCACTGCATAAGAGAGGCAGGAAGGGCACCGTAGAGCGGTTCGATCGATGCCGCTGATCGTGCCGGTTATGACGTCTGATGCTTACAGTCGCCAGTCGATGCGGACGAGTTCCGGGGTCGCGCCAATGCGGACCGGCACCAGCGAGGTGCCGATGCCGCGTGAGACGTACATCGGCGGACCACCGTCGCGATACCAGCCCGCCACATATCGGCCGCAGCCCGGCGGCAGAACCGTGGCCACACCAAAGGGTGCAACTTGGCCACCGTGCGTGTGGCCGCTGAGCATCAATGTGGCGGGGTGTTCGGCCGGTAGTCGCAAGCTGTCTCGCGCGATGGGACAATGGGCCAGCACGAGATGCTGCTTGAGTGGCTCAGCGTCGGCAAGAGCCGCCTGGGCATCCTGACTGCCTGCCACGATGTCGTCGAGCCCCGTGATCCGCACCCGTTGGCCGCGGTGATGGAGTTCGACCGACCGGTTGATGAGGAGTTCGATGCCATGCCGCTCGTAGGCGCGGTCGAGCGCGCGAAGGTTGACTGCGCACTTGTATTCCCAGTTGCCGAGAATGGCCAGCAGCCGCGGACGCGTGGGGAATTCCTTGAGCAGGGCGTCGAGCGTGGGCAGTGCGTCAGCGCGGTCGATCGAATCGCCAGTGATCACGATGAGGTCGGCCTCTGCGGCATGAAGCTGCTCCAGCAACTGCCGCTGGAGCGTGCCGATGCCATGCACATGCAGGTCGCTGACCTGCAGGATTCGCAGCCGGTCGGCCACGGTGCCGCTGCCATAGAACCGGTCGCTCATCACGAGACGCCGGGGCGTGACAAACAGGCCGTCGATCGCGACGCTGGCGGTCACCAGGCCACCGAGCAGGCTGGCCCGCCGCAGGAGCGTGCGACGGCTCATCGATTCCGCGCGATTTGCCTGGGCAGTGATGCGAGCGAGCCTCACGGCAGCGGAGCGTGTTCGGGGCGGATGCCCGGCCCAAGCACGCGGTCGAGGAAGGAGAGCAAGGCGAGGCCGCTGGGGGTGCTGCGACCGATTGATGGCTTACGGCCGACGCCTGGGAGGATGACCAGCGTGCTGTCGACCGCCGCGGCCCGCAGGGCGGCATCGAAATCCTTGGCCTGCTGAAGCGGCACGCTGCTGTCGGTCGCGCCGTGCAGAATGAGCAGCGGCGGATCGTCGGAAGAGACATGGGCCACTGGGCTGGCCCGCTGCGCCGCCTCGCGAAACTCCGGCAGCGGACCGCCCACGAGTCGGCTGGCGGGCGAGCCGGTGCGGTCGTGCTCTGGGCCGAGTGTGGTGAGATTTGTTGGCGCCGCGAGAGTGCATGCTGCCGCAATTCTGGGCAGGGGCATCGCGCTGCCGGCGGTTGCATCGAGTGGTGGTGAAGGCTGATTGGAGACCGCTACCAACGCTGCCAAGAGCCCACCGCCACCGCTGCCGACCACCGCCACGCGGCTGGGATCGATGCCCCACACGGCGGCGTTTTGCTCGATCTCGGCAATGGCGGCGCGGCAGTCATCGAGCTGCGCCGGGTAGACCGCGGTGTCGCTCAAGCGGTAGCCGATGCTCGCTACCGCGTAGCCTTCCTGGGCCAGCCAGGTGATGGGGCAATCAGCCTTCGAGCCGTCCCGCCATGAGTCGCCGTGGATCCAGACGACCAGCGGCATGCCGCCCGTACTGCAGCCCGAGGGCAGATGGATATCAAACCGTTGCCTGGCATGCCGCTCCTGGCCATAGGGCTGATCGCGATGCGTTGTGATGCCACTGGGAGCGGCGTCTGTGGAAGTGAAAGCAGTCGGTATGGATTCGTCTGGAACATCGGCCTGAAACGGGATGGAGTCGCTTCTCTCCGGCTCTAGCTGGATGGTGGGCGGGTTCTTGATCGCGGGCTCATCCAGTGGCTGACGGCGGCGGGTGCTCCGCCGCTGCGACCGACGCGAGGGCCGCCTGCCCTGAGGCACATCAACGCCCGCTGGCGCATCGGCCGTCGGTCGGGGATCCCCTCGCCAGGCCAGTTGCACAACCGAAGAGTCGCGGGCCGGTGGCAGCTCAATTGCGGTGGCAGCGCCCGCTACCAGAACCATTCCTGCCAGCAACAGACAGGCTCGGCTGGCCACCACTGGCACACGCATCGAGCCGTTGGGAAATCGAGCGGCTGAAATGGGGTACGTCATAGAAAGAGTATACCCTGCGCAGCGGCCACGGGCCCGTCACGCTGGTGCGCGGCGGGCCCGTGGTTTTTGCTGTGCACGAGAGTGGCGGCGATCAGCCGCGCCGCTGCAGCTGGCCGCTGGGGGTCAGCTCGTCGATAATTTGAGGGATGTAACGGCTAAGCACCTCAGCCAGCTGGTCGCGGTCGATATTGCAACCACGGGCCATTTCGTCGATCTGCTTATGGCCGATGGCATCCTCGACCTGCCGACGATTCACCGGCTTGTTGGGACCGGTACGGACCCACGAATCGACCTCGTCGCGGAGACCCTTCTCCTCAAACTGCTTGACGACATCGGGTAGTTTCTGGGCCGAGCCGCCGCCAAAGATCTGCGTAAAGATCTCGGAGAGATCGGTCGGCGAGGGCATGCCCTGCGGTCCACTCTGCGGTCCACCTTGCGGGGCCCGGTGCTGCTGTTGCTGCGGCTGCGGGGCCCGCT
>JBAXUW010000051.1:0-15986 GCA_037129495.1 Planctomycetota bacterium
CCGATGGCCAGCTACTGGATGCATAACGGCCTGATGCAGGCGGCCGGTACCGCGGGTAAAGTGGGGGGCCGACCGCGAGACCCCGAACCGGCCGCCGGTCTGGATGACGCGGCGGCGCAGGCGGCCACCAAGATCTCGAAGTCGACCGGCGCCGAGCCGTTTAAAAACCTCCTCTCCAGGCATCGGGCGGAGGTGATCCGCGTGCTCCTGCTCTCCACGCACTACCGGAGCCCGATCCACTTCGGCGAGGAACCGCTCGGTGAGAGCGGCCGGGCGATGGAGGCGTTTGAACGGCTGTTTACCCGTTTTCAGCGGGTCAGCGGGCATTCATTCTATGCCCTACGCTACCGCGATCGCCGAGCTGGGAATGCAGCGGTTACGCTCGCCGGCGACGAGGTGAAGTCCCTGCGGAACACATTCCTCGCCGCGATGGACGACGACTTCAACACGGCAATCGCCATGGCGACGCTCTTCGACTTTGTCCGCGTAGTCAATAGGTTTATCGATCAGCAGGGGCTTGAGAAGCAGTCGCAGCCCGAGGCGGTGTCGCAGCTCAATGCGATGATGCTCGTGCTCCGCGAACTGACCGGCACACTCGGCCTCTTTGCAAAAGAGCCTCCGACACGGGTCGGTGGTGCCGATGACGGGTTGCTCGGCAAACTGATGGAACTGATCATCGAGATCCGGGCCCGGGCCCGGGCCGGCAAAGATTTTGCGACAGCCGACCTGGTCCGAAACAAACTCACCGAGGCGGGTGTTGTGTTGGAAGACCGTGCCGACGGCACGCAGTGGTCGCGGAAGTAGTTTGTTGGGGAAAATGCAGTCTGACAGGCATGGAGACTGGCCACGTAGGACAGCCAAAAAACTTTTCAGACCCGAGGATCTTGAAGAACTGAACTCTTAGGGCATTTGGATCGCAACCGGTTCGCTGACGTTATCAGCATCGATGGCCTGTTGGGCCGCCATGTCGCGGATCTCCTGCGAGACTTTCATTGAGCAATACTTCGGTCCGCACATGCTGCAGAAGTGGGCGCTCTTGAACGTCTCCTGGGGAAGCGTCTGGTCATGGTATTTCCGGGCTGTCTCTGGATCGAGAGAAAGTCGGAACTGCTCGTTCCAGTCGAAACTAAATCGGGCCCGAGAGAGGGCGTCGTCGCGAACGCGGGCATTTTTGCGGTGCCGAGCCAGGTCGGCCGCGTGGGCGGCGATCTTGTAGGCGATCACCCCCTGCTTCACGTCTTCCGCATCGGGCAGGCCGAGATGCTCCTTCGGCGTCACATAGCAGAGCATGGCGGCGCCGCTCCAACCGGCCAGTGCCGCGCCGATGGCGCTGGTGATATGGTCGTAGCCGGGCGCGATATCTGTCACTAGCGGCCCGAGCACGTAGAAGGGCGCCTCGTCGCACTCCTCCATCTGCCGCTTGATGTTCATGTCGATTTGGTCCATCGGCACATGGCCCGGGCCCTCGACCATGACCTGACAGTTCTTCTTCCAGGCTCGCCGTGTGAGGTCGCCAAGCACGTGGAGTTCTGCAAACTGAGCCTCGTCGCTGGCGTCGGCGATCGAGCCGGGCCGCAGGCCGTCGCCAAGGCTCCAGGTCACGTCGTACTCGCGGAAGATATCACAGAGATCCTCAAAATGGGTGAAGAGCGGGTTTTGCTGGCGGTGCGTCATCATCCAGCGGGCGATCAGCGCACCGCCGCGACTCACGATCCCAGTGATGCGGTGCATCGTCAGCGGGAGGTGCTCCTGCAGGAGCCCCGCGTGGACCGTCATATAGTCGACGCCCTGCTGGGCCTGCTTTTCGCACATGTCGAGGAAGTGCTGGGGCCGCATGTCATCGATGTCGCCGCCGAGTTCCTCAAGCATCTGGTAGATCGGCACAGTGCCGATCGGCACGGGCGACGCATCAATGATCGCCTGACGGATCGTGTCGATGTCTTTGCCCGTGGAGAGGTCCATCACGGTGTCGGCCCCATGGTGCACCGCCATATGAAGCTTTTCGAGTTCGGCCTGCTCGTCGCTGGTAACAGCGGAATTACCGATGTTGGCATTGATTTTTGTCAGGGCCGCGATGCCGATCGCCATCGGCTCAAGTTTTTTCGTGAGGTGCACCTTGTTGGCGGGGATCACCATCCGGCCCCGGGCTACCTCGGCGCAGATCAGTTCCTCGGGGAGATCTTCGCGCTGGGCGACAAACTTCATCTCGGGAGTGATCTCACCGCTCTTAGCACGTTCATACTGCGTCATCGAATGGCTCCCGGGGGGTGATTTCGTCGCTCGTAATCTACCAAAAAGCTCAGCGGTGTGCGGGCTGTGGCAGCGTGGCTTTTTGCCCTGCCGTTCCCAGCTTTCCGGATTCCCCGTGGGATAAGTTTTCTAACGTGTCAGTTTCGCATTCCCAAACGGCTTCAGAGTGTCTTGAGATATTCGAGGACCGCCGCCTTCTCTGTGTCTTCGAGGACGTCGGGAAAGTCATGGCCCGCGGCACTCTTGCCACGCTTCGTGGTGTCGAAGTGACGGTGGCGTTCGGCGGACGACAGTTTCTTCTTGGGGAGCGACTCCATCTCTTCTACCTCCAGACCGACTTTGGTCTGGTCGTAGCCCGTATTCGACCGCTTCCAGACGACCGGCCGCGTGGCCGGATGGAGCACGTGCCAGAGTGTCGGCACCGAGCCATTGTGGAAATAGGGGGCCGTCGCCCAGAGGCCGTCGAGTGGCGGCGCGACGTAGCCCTGCGGTGCAACGCGATCTTTCATGGCGGCGGCCTCAGCGCCCCAACCAGCATCAAAGTGGCCAAACCAGCTCTTGTTTAAGTCGCCGCGTTCCTTGCTGGTGAGCGAGTCGAATCGCACGCGGTCGGTGCCCACCTCGGCGATGTCTACGATTCGCTCTGGGTAGACCGCATCTTTACCATACGTGCCGTGGCAGTCGGCGCAGTGCTGGTTGAAGAGGCTCCGCCCCTGCTCCGCAAGTGTGGCATCGATCGGCCACTGCCAGGCTGGAGATTCGAGCGACTCGATCCAGTGCTCGATGTCGCGGAAGCCCTCTTCCCACGCGTGAAACCTCTCCGGCCCGTTTTCCTTGACCAGGAGAAACTGCATCAGCATCCGATGCCCCTTGGGGGCGAAGCCGTCGGCGTAGAGGCTCCGGCGTTTCTTATAGTGCCACCACGCTGGCGCATCCATGTCGTGGTGGATCAGGTCAAGCCGCGGCGGCCGCTGCACGATCGTCAGATCAGGGTCACGATGCCGCATCAGCGCGACGCCAAACATCACGGCGTTGGTCGTGCCGTTGGTCGTGCCCAGCGGCAGGAACAGCGAGCCGATGTCCATGTGCCCAAAGGGCTTCCGTTGGCGAAGCTTTACGAGCCGAACCTCCTCCGTGAGCGTTTCGATCGCGTAGTTGGAGTTGGGCACGCCCGGGATCGCCTGACCGTTTACCTGCCCTTGATGGCAGGCTAGGCAGCTCATCGTCCAAGTGCCCAAGGCGTCTACCACATACTGCGTTGATCGGGATGGATCGTCGGGATGCGGCGTGAGCCCGTACCGCTGCATTGCCATTATCCGCCGCCGTGCGAGGGGTGCCTGCTCTGCCTCTGAGCGGGCCGGCTCTTCCCATGTCGTCCAGAGTTCATCGAAGACTTGTTGGTCAAAATCAGCTGGCAGATAGGGCTGCGAGAGCAGCAGGTTACGCCCGCGCGCAGCAGGCGTCAGCTCCGCCGCAGGCAGCAGGGCCGCTCCGAGCACCAGCCCCACGGCCACCACAACCCCAGGCCAGAAGAGCCGGCGCGGCGACGCGGGCAAACGGCGTTCGACTCGGGATTCATTCATGGCATACTGCTCCTGACAGCAGGTCGATCGCAACAGTATAGACGGTTCCTCCGCAGCGGACGCCTACCCTGTCCACCATTCTGCCCCGCCATGCCTACCGCCAATCCCATCCTCATTCCAGAACTCCGCGTGATGCTCGGCGATCGCGATGCCGAGGGCTTGCGAGAGGTCGCTCGGGAACTCCATCCGGCCACGGTGGCCGAGTTTTCCGAAGGGCTCGACAATGACGAACTCTGGCAATTGCTCGATTGCCTGCCCGTGGAACGTCAGGCCGAGATCTTTCCCTATTTCTCTATGCCGCGGCAGGTGGATCTCGTGAAGGCCGCCGACCGGGTCCACCTCGGCCCGCTCGTCGAGTGGATGGCCGCCGACAACCGCGATGACCTGCTTCGCGAACTCGATCCGGATTTCGTCGAGGAGATCCTGCCGCTGGTGGCGAAGGCCGAGCGACACGACATCCGCCTGCTCCTCTCCTGCGACGAGGGGTCGGCCGGGGCGCTGATGACGACCGAGTATGCCTCGCTCCCGGCCGAGATCACGGCGGGTGAGGCGGTGGCCCGACTGCGGTCGCAGGCTCCCAACAGCGAGTCGATCTACTACATCTACGTGCTCGACGCCGACCGCACACTCGTGGGCTTTGTGTCGCTTCGCGATCTGATCCTCGCTCGGCCGACGGCGCTCGTGGCCGACCTCATGCAGCGGGATCCAATTCGAGTACGGCTGGAGGAGTCTAGCGAAAAAGTGGTAGAGAAACTCGCCCGCTTCGACTTCCTCGCTATTCCGGTGGTTGACGAGAACAACCGGCTGGTGGGAATCGTCACGCACGACGACGTGCTCGACGCCGTTCGGCAGGATGCCACCGACGACGCTCAGCGAATCGCCGCCGTCTCGCCGCTGGGCGAAAGCTATCTGGAGGCAGGCCTCGTCTTGATGACCTGGAAGCGCGGTGTCTGGCTGATGATTCTCTTCGCAACGGCTGCGGTGACGGCGATGGTGTTGGCGAAGTGGCAGTCGCCGCATGCCTGGCTCGTTGCCTTTATTCCACTGGTGATCGCCAGCGGCGGTAACTCCGGCAACCAGTCAGCCACACTCGTCATTACGGCGCTCTCTACAGGCGACTGTAAGCTCGCCGACTGGCCGCGGATTCTGAGGCGGGAGTTTGCCCTTGGCCTGCTGCTCGGCGGTTTGCTGGCGATCCCGGGCTACTGCCTCTCGCTCATCTATGCCCCCACCGCCGCGGCAGCGCTCGTCATTCCCCTCACGATTCTCGGCGTGGTGATGATGGGCACCATGGTGGGGTCGGTGCTCCCACTGGTCTTCCGCTCGATCGGCCTCGACCCGGCGCTGATGAGCAATCCGTTCGTGTCGGCGATTGTTGACATCGTCGGCATCGTGCTCTACATGCTGATCGCACTGCTGGTGTTGGGCTAGCCGGGGATCGGTCAGCGGCTCTGCGCCGTGAGCGTCCCTAACCCAGTGTCCTGCCGACCGCTTCGGCGACACGGCGACAGACCTGCATCAGCTGTTGGAAGGCAGGAAAATCGAGTGTCTGGCCGCCGTCGCTCGACGCACACTTTGGATCGGGATGGACCTCGACGATGAGGCCGTCGGCACCGGCCGCCACGCTCGCGGCCGCCATGCTCGCCACCAGATTCGCATGGCCAGTGCCGTGGCTCGGATCGATCACCACAGGCAAGTGCGTGCGGGCATGGAGCCAGGGGATGCTGGCCAGTGGCAGTGTGAAGCGGGTGTGGGTCTCGAACGTGCGGATGCCGCGTTCGCAGAGCATCACCTGCCGATTGCCGCCGTCGAGGATGTATTCGGCGGCCAGCAGCAGTTCCTCCAGCGTCGCCGCCGGCCCGCGCTTCAGGAGCACCGGTGTTTCCGTGCGGCCAACGGCCTCGAGCAAGCGGTAGTTTTGCATATTGCGAGCGCCAACTTGCAACACGTCGGCATAGTGGGCGACCAGCGGCAGATCCTCAGGCGACACCACCTCTGTCACGATCGCCAGGCCTGTCTCGGCGCGGGCCGCGGCGAGGAGTTCGAGCCCCTGCTCCTTCATCCCCTGGAAGCTGTAGGGGCTTGTTCGTGGCTTAAACGCACCGCCACGAAGGGCCGTGGCCCCGGCAGCCTTCACCGCCCTGGCCGTCGCCACAATTTGATCGAGGCTCTCTACTGAGCAGGGCCCCGCGATGACGCCGATTCCACGGCCTCCCACCACCAGCGATCCGGCCCGCACGATCGTGGGCTCGCTCTGCACTTCCCGGCTGGCCACTTTATAGGGGGCGAGGATCGGCATCACAGAAGCCACGCCCGGCAGGGTCTCAAATCCAGAGTCTGCGGCGGCATCCCGTTCGTCACCCACCACCGCCACGACTGTCCGCTCGGTGCCCACGATCACGTGCGGCTTGAGCCGCAGGCCCTCGATCCGGGCCACCACCCTGTCCAGGTCGGTCTGAGCCGCCCCTGCCTGCATGACGATGATCATCGCGGTTCCTCTCTGGTCAGTGTTGGTGTTCGTTGTCTGGGTGAGTGTCTGGTCTACGTGGCTATCGCTGCGCTTATTTTGTCTCGGCATCTGGCTGCTGCTCAAACCCGGGCGGCAGTGTGTCGCCGCGCTTCGCCGCTGCGGCCCGGGTGGAAATCTCGACCGACTCGATGCCGTCACGAACGCGGCTGACGTAGATCAGTCTCCCCGCGGAGTCGGCCTTGGCAAGGATCTTCCGCAGCACCGCTTCAGCGGTCGCATCCCGCTCGTCGAGGCCGAAGGACTGGTTTTTTGTGATCCCATCAAGCTGCAAATCACGGCCGAGAATTTCCATGGGCATACCGATCTCTTCGGAGACCATCTGGATCGACTTTTCGAGCGTGTCCTTGGCGAACGATAGCGAGATTTTTTTCTGCAGGGGGCGCTGTGCTGCAGCCGGTGCCGCCGCGACCGCTGGCGCTCTCGCGGGCCGTGCGGGGCCGGTGCCGGCGGCCGGTGCCTGTTCGAGGGCGAGTTCCGCCGCCAGCACGAGGTTGTGGCCAGCATTCCGGGGCAGGTAGGCATTCAAGACGACCCCCTTCTCCTCGGCGCCGCAACGGGCGCTTGCCGCCACGACGCGGAGCATCGCGGGCAACCGCATGACGAGCTTCTTGCCGTAGGGGTGTGGGTCAATCGCGGCGCAGAAGTCCTCGACGCCATCTGCCACGTTTTCAAACCGCCGCGCGAGCTTCGCCGCCAGTGGCTTTGCGGGCTCGGCGCGGCTGGCAATGGCGTCGATCTCGGCATAGAAATTGTCGCCAAACTCCAGTGATAAAGCGGCGGCCTGCACACCCAGCCCGAAGAAGTTGCCCAGGGGCTCGACGAGCCCAGCGAGCGGACCAGTCATCAATGTCCGGCCGTCGTGCAACAGGTAGTGTGGGGAGCCGAAGAGCGTGAGATGCCGGGTGTGATCGAGCATGCCAACGAGCTGCTCCAGATCCTGCGGCAGGCTGGCCACGAGCGTATCGCCGTCCGGTCGGACCGTGGACGCTATCTCCGTGATCTCCATGATCTCCGTGATCTCCATGATCTCCATGATTTCTTTGAGGAGGGCCGCCGGCGCGATCACGAGCACATGCCCCTCCTCAGCTGCGGGTAGCCAGAACGACAATGACCCGGCCTGCCCGCTCGCCGTATAGATCGTTTCAGCCTGCGTTTCACCCTTGCCCGCGTTGACAGGCTCCGCGGTTGTCTCGCCCCAGGCGGTATCGCGAGCATCGGCGTCGAGAGCCAGCGGCGACGGCTTCCCAAACCTGACGGTCCAACCACTCACCACTGCTCCCTCAGCCGCTTCCGGGCCGCCAGCCTGCCAGCCCGCCTGGACCTCTTCAATGTCGGTGAGCCTGCAGCCGCAGAGTTTCACCAGTTGGGCGAGGCCGGCCTCGACCAGGGGCCCGAGCGATTTCACGAACTGCTGCCCCTCTTGGTCGGCCACGATCGCAGCGGGCCGGGCAAGCAGCATCAGCTGTGACCCTGGCGGCAGGTAGGCAAGCGTCGGCGGCCGCCCCGAGGTGGGCGATGCCCAGGGAAGGTCAGCGGAATCGACAATCTTTACCCGGTTGACTGGCGGCTCGATGGGGGGCTGGGGTTGCGGAGCGGGTGTGGATCCAGTTGCGGGCTCCACAATAAGCTGTGTGGCAGTTTGTTTTACCGCTGCGGCCGACTGCGAGCCGGTGCGTGACGCCACCACGGCAACCACCAGCGACACGAGTCCACCGGCAACGCCCAGGCCGATCATCCGCAACCGCGCGGAGCGTTTGCGTGCGGCGCGGGTTGCCAACTCGATCGCCGTTGGGGCGGCTCCACCGCTTTGCAGCAGCACTGGCGAGGAAAAACCTCCTCCAGCGACGGGCGGGAGCCGGGCGGCAAGAAGGGGCCGTTCCAGTGGCGGTAACGCTCCCGAGACCGGCGGCAGGCCAATGCAGGCCGCCAGCGCATCGGCCGCTTCGGCGGCGTCGGGATAGCGGTTCATCGGATCGCGAGTCACGAGGTAAGCGACGAGCGTCGCCACTTCCACCGGCACCTGCGGCGGGCCCAACGGCACCGGCCCCACGAATACTGCCTGGGAGAGCGTCTGCTGAGCGTCGCCCTGCCAGCACGGGGCCGTGCCCGAAAGAAGAGCGTGGAGGATGCATCCCAGCGAGTAGACGTCGCTGCGTTGATCGCTGAAGCGGCCGGGTAGCAGCAACTCCGGAGCCACAAACGACGCCCGGCGGCCCAGGCGAGAGACGCGTTCTGTTGCATCAACCGGCGGCAGTGTGGGCACCGCATGCGGATCACCAGCCAGCGGCATCTGCAGCAGTCGCACTCGGCCGCGACGTTCGCCCTGTCCGGACCCGGCGGGCTCGCGACGAAGAGCGTCGAGGGATAAGCTGCCGTGCACGGAACCCCGCCGGTGAAGTTCCCCGACCGCGGCGAAAATCGGCAGCATGAGTCGGCAGGCTTCAGCGGCCGGGAGCGGCCCCAGCCGGGCCAGTTCATCAGCCAGCGACGTGCCCTCAATGTCTTCGCAGACAACGAATCGATTCCCCTGAACCTGCTCGAGCGCCCAGGTCCGGCTGAGCACGGGATCGACGGCATCGTGTGCAATCGTCGTCCTTCGCACGACCTCGGTCCAGACATCCACCCGTTGGCAGAGCTTCCGGTCGAGCACCATCAGGCCCACGAACTTGCCCGAGGGCTCATGGCGGCCGCGAAACAGCCGTCCGGAGCCATCGTTCTCCAGCCGATCCAGAAGCCGATAGTCGCCGATAAAAAAGGGACCAGATTCCCCGCTCAAGAGGCGGCGGCCCTGCCATTTGCTGAGGGCACCGAGCTTGATGAGCCACTTCGCGATCGCAGTTGTAGCGGCCTCGTCACCGGCATCGGGAGGCTGGCCCGCGGTCTCCTGCGCATACGCGTGGCGAAACGTAGCGAGCGTGTCGTCAGCCACGAGCCGGCTGGCGGCCACGAGCTTCCAGAAATCCTCGGGGGCGGGTGTGGGCATGATGGCTACGGCGACAGGTGGGGGTCTTTTAAGCATAACTCTCCGCGGCCGTTTGCCGGGAGGGAGTCTGATCTAAATTTCTACGGAAAACCGGTAGCCGGCGGGTAAACTCAGCGTCGCCGCGGAATCCTCCTCGCGGCTCCAGCACCAGGAGCACCAGCGCATGATGCGGTCTAGCGAAGCAATAGGCATTTATTTCAACAGGGCTGCCGACCAACTCGACCTCTCCGACAATATCCGCCGCCTGCTTCTGACAGCGAAGCGCGAGGTGCAGGTGCAGATTCCGCTGGTGCTCGACTCGGGTGAGGTGGCAACCTTCATCGGCTACCGTGTGCAGCACAACAATGCCCGTGGGCCGATGAAGGGAGGGCTCCGCTACCACCACCAAGTAGATCTCGACGAAGTGCGAGCGCTGGCGTCGCTGATGACCTGGAAAACCGCCGTCGTCAACATCCCCTATGGCGGCGCGAAGGGAGGCATCGCGGTCGATCCCTCCCAGCTTTCGACCCGCGAACTCGAACGCATCACCCGTCGGTTTGTGGACGCCATCCACGATCTCTTCGGCCCTGACGTCGACATCCCGGCCCCCGACATGGGCACGAACCCCGAAGTGATGGCCTGGATCATGAACCAATACGGAAAGTATCACGGGTTTTCACCGGGCTGTGTCACTGGTAAGCCGGTGGAATACCACGGCCTGCCAGGACGCGACGAGGCCACGGGCCGCGGCGTTGGCAGCCTCACGCTGAAGCTCCTGAGTCGTTTAGGTCGCAGCATCCCAAACACGCGGGTCGCGATTCAGGGCTTCGGAAACGTGGGCACCCACACCGCTCGGTTTCTCCACGACGCCGAGTGCAAGATCGTAGCCGTCAGCGACGCGACCGCCGGATTTTACCGTGCCGAAGGTCTCGATGTGATCGAATTACTGAAATACTCCCAGTCGCATTCCGGCCGACTCGAGGGCTTTCAGGGGGGCGATGGGCTCACCAACGCGGAGCTCCTCGCCCTCGACTGCGACGTGCTCATTCCGGCGGCGCTCGGAGGCGTGCTCCACGAGGGAAATGCGGAGGCGGTGCGGGCACCGATCATTGTTGAGGCAGCGAATGCACCGACCGAGCCTGAGGCCGACGTGGTCTTCGACCGGCGGCAGATTACGGTCGTACCCGACATTCTCGCCAACGCCGGCGGCGTGACGGCCAGCTGGTTTGAATGGGTGCAGAATCGGCAGCACTACCAGTGGGGAATCAATCGCGTGCGACAGGAACTCGACCGCATGCTTGGCGAGTCGTTTGAACAGGTCTGGCAGCTGGCTCAGTCGCGGCAGGTAACGCTCCGGACGGCGGCTTACATGCTGGGAGTCGGTCGAGTCGGCCGGGCCACCCTGCTAGGAGGAATCGAATGACGGCCTTATCTCATGGAAACATACGCTGAAGCCGGGATCGGCTGAAGCTCAACGAGCTTTGGAATTTCGCCCTCCCAAGGTCTGAACTACCAGCATGCCTCACGGCGAAAGTCCGAGCGAAGGAGACTTCTGCCGGCCCGGCGAATCAGTGGCCGTGAAGCGCGGGGCGATACCATTCGCTGCGGAGCCAGTCGGCAATCAGCCCGATCTGTTGCTGCGTGAGCATCGGGGCCGCGGCCTCGTCGGCCTTGCCGAAGCTCGGCATGCGGTCGTTCTCAGTTCCGTAGTAACGCTCGTGCGTGGGATCGACAATAATGCCAACGAGCCACTCGCGACCGCCCCAGCCGCTGAGATCAGGCGCACTGCCGAGAGCGACCTCGTTTTTTCCAAAGTGATGGCAGGAGCCGCAGCGATCGACGTCAGCGACGAGACCCCTGCCCTCCTCGATGACCGCGGGCGTCGCACCGGCCGGGGGATGCCCCGCCTCGGCTGCCATTGCCGCAATCACCGCCTCGATCTGGGCGGGCTTCCAGGTGGCGGCGTCGGTCAGATCGTTCTGCACGAAGTTCACCATGTCGTCGTCTTTATGAGCCGTGTTGCCGAAGTAGGCGGGCCCGGCGACCTGCTTGGGATCGAGGAGGCCCCGCAGCCACGTGGCCGTGCCGAAGCCGTGGAGGTTTGCGGCAGAGGCCTTTGCCAGTCCGACGGCAGCTTCCGGGGCCGCTGGGTCGAGATGGGCATGGCAGCTCGCACAGTGCTGCGCGAAGAGCTTTGGCCCTTGGCTTAAGGCATCGTTTCGCACGAGTTCGAGCATGCCAGCCGGCGGGATTCGCTCCGGCCGACCGGCCAGTTCAATCGCCCTGGCGCCGTCGGCCTTTGCCTGAGCGACCGCGTTTAGAAACGACTGCGAGTGCCTGATCTTTTCAAGCTTCTTAACGCGGGCCTCGAAGGCAGCGATCTTCGCTGCGTCGTTGCCACAATGGGTGGCGATCTTTGCCTTGTCGTTTTCGGTCTCCTCCAGCACTTTCTCAACATCGGCGAAGGCGGCGCGGTCTGCCCAGAGGGCAGCGTAGTCTTCGTTCATGGCCATGGCCGTGAGCAGACCGACACCTGCCAAAAGCGCGAGCGTGAAGGCGATATTAAACCGGTGACCGAGTTGCCAACGGCCGAGGATCGGCATCAAAAACATCGTGCCCATGACGAGGCCGGGAACGACGATCGCGCCGAAGAATTCGCCGCTGGCGCCGAAGCCCTCGAAGACCTTCAGAAACTGAAAGAGAAACAAGAAATACCATTCCGGCCGCGCGGCTGAGTAGGGCTGCGAGGGATCGGCGGGGGCGCCGAGTTCTGCACCGAGTTCGCCCAGCACGATCGGCCGGCCCTCGAGCATCGCTCGCAGGCAAGGCATGAGGATCACGCCGAGCACCACGGCCATCACGGCCAGCATCGCCACGGCATCTTTGAGCACCTGATCGGGCCAGAACATCGCGTCGGGCTTGAGGAGCGGTTGCTTTGCGCAGAGGCCATGCTTGCGAAAGAGCGAGAGGTGAACCACAAGCATCAGCACAAGCGTGGCCGGCAAAAAGCCGGCATGGATTGCGAAAAACCGGGTGACCGTGTGGTGTCCATAGTCAGGGCCGCCCACCACCACTTGCTGCAGCGCTGGCCCGATCACGGGCACGAGGCTGGCGAGGTTCGTCGCTACGCGCGTGGCCCAGTAGCCTTTCTGATCCCACGGCAGCAGATAGCCGGTCAGCGCCATCCCCAGCACGAGCATCATCAGCACCAGCCCCAGCCAGAAATTTACCTCCCGCGGCGCACGGTAGGCCCCGTCAATCACCACCTGCATAAGATGGAGGGCCAAGAGCACGACCATGGCTTGCGCCATCACATGGTGAATGCCGCGGAGCAGCCAGCCGCCGGTCATCTCGTGCTGAATGTAATAGACGCTCTCCCAGGCCGTCTGCCCGCTGGCCGAATAGCTCGACCAGAGAAAAAGGCCGGTGATTAATTGGGTCATGAAGGCGAAGACCAGCGCGCTGCCCCAGACATACCGCCACCGCGCGCCCCCTGGCACCCGTTCGTAGAGCGCCTCGTGAATCAAGGCCCGATAGCCGGTACGGTCGTCGAAGAAGTCTGCCAACTGGCCGAAGAGGCCCGCTGGAGCGGCAGACGTCTGCGCCCCGCGGTTCCGGTCCCCTGTCTCGAGGTTTTGGTTTCTCTTCATGGGCGGGCCACCTTCTCTGCGACGCCGGTGTAGAAGTTCTGCCACTTCACTGCGATCGAGCCGTTCTTTGCAACGCTGCATTCCAGATCGTCCATCGCGCGGGGGCTCGGGCTAGGGGCGACCATGCCGCCGTCGAAAGTGAACTTGCTGTTATGGCAGGGGCAGCGAAAACACCGTTCCTGTGATTCGATCTCCACAAAGCAGCCGGCATGCGGGCAGGTCGCTGAGAGCGCCTGCACCGTGTTGGAGCCCTGCTCACGCCGCAGATAGACCGCGCCGATCGGCTCCGCCGCAAAACCAGTCCAGGCATCCACCCGGTCGCTCACAACCGCAAACTGCCGCGGGAGGCCGTCGTCGGGCACGCTGGAAAGTTCTGTGACGGGAAGAAACGTGGCGGCCGCACCACGGCGGCTGAGCGGATCGAGAAACATCCAGATCCCGGCGGCCACTGGCGGCAGTGTTGCCAGACCGCCACAGACGATCGCCGCAACCTTCGTGAGAAAGCTACGGCGGTCAGTCGGCGGGACTCCATCTGAACCAGAAATCTCGGTCGATGGTTCTAGCTGCGACATAAACAGAGCCTCTTCGTTCTCACTGTATAGACGCCAAAGTCGGAGACGGGAGAGCGGACAATGGGCGGCGGGTTGAACCAAAGCGTCAGGCGTTGCCGGCGATTCGGGCGGCGTCATCCCGAACAGCCTCATCAAGGGCCGCGATCACCTGTGCATGGGCGGTCTCGAAAGGTCCTGGCAGGATCGCGCCGGCCGCTGCCTTGTGGCCGCCGCCACCGAATCGTCCGGCCAGCGCGCTTGAGTCAACGCTCGACCGGCTGCGGAAGCTGACCTTGATCCGGCCGTCGGGTTGCTCGATGAGGATCGCCGCGACCTCTGTTCCCTTGACCGCCAGTGTGAGGTTGATGAGGTCTTCGGTGTCGTGCGGAGTCGCGTGTGATTCCTTGATGTCGGCGAGCCGGACGATCGACACAATGACGCGGCCCTCGTGGGAGGTGCGGGCGGTTGAGAGGGTGCGGCCCACCAGATGCAGCCGGGCGAGCGTGTCCTGTTCAAACAGTTCCCGGTAAATCGCCGGCGGACTCGCCCCCGCGTCGACGAGCCGGCTGGCGATGCGAAACGACTCTCCAGACGTCGAGGGAAACCGGAAGCCGCCGGTATCGGTCGACAGTCCGGCATACAGCGGCGTGGCGATCTGCTCGGTAAACGTTACCTTCAGCCGCAGGCCGATCTCGTAGACGATCCGGGCCGTCGCCTCGGCCGTAGTGTCTTTAAACCAGCGGTCGCTGAGATCGTCTTCACTGACATGGTGGTCAATCACGAGCACCCGGTCTCGCATCGACTTGAGCACCTCGCCCATAGCGCCCAGTTGGGCCCAGGCGCTTGTGTCGAGCACAATCAGCAGATCGCGGTCGGCGAGGTCGGCCGGCTTCACGCGTTCCGCAAGCGATTCGAGCTTACCCTGTGGGTCGATCCATTTCAGGCTCGCCGGCGTGGCCTGCGCGTTGACGATCCGGACGTCCTTGCCGATCGCGGTCAGGATGCCGGCCATACCCAGCTCGCTCCCCAGGGCGTCGCAGTCGGGGCGAACGTGGCTCGTGAGCACCACTCGCTCGGACTTTCTCAGAATCTCTAGTAGGTGGGCCCAGTCGAGTCGCATGCGGTCTCTCTTCCTTCCCGAAACGGCCAGTCGAAACTGGTCAAAAAGTCATGAGTCAAACAGTGATGACGGAGGCATCCGACATCAAGCGGACAACCTCCAAGGCCTGAGACACGTCGGCGGCCAGTTGCGTCTTTAAGCTATCAACCGAATCAAACCGTCGAGTGTCTCGTAGGCGTTCCAGGAAGTCAACGTCGAGCGTGGTGCCATAGAGCGTTCCTGAGAAGCCGATCAGGTGGGCTTCAACGGTGATGCGGGTTTCCCCAAACGAGATGTTTGGCCCGATGTGCACCGCCGCAGGAGACGTCGTGCGGTCGGGGAGAGTGACGCAGGCGGCATAGACGCCAGCAGCGGGGAGGAGCGTGGTGATGCTGGAGAGGTTGGCGGTGGGGAAGCCGAGCGGACCGCCGCGCTTGGCACCCTCCACCACTGTGCCGGTGAGCCGATAGGCTGCCGTGAGGAGGAGCGCCGCCTCGCGGACCTGGCCCGCAGCAATCAGGCTCCGCAGGCGGGAGCTCGACACCGGCTGCCCGTCGGCCAGCACGGCCGCCACGGTCTCAATCGCGATGCCATCCCGATCGCAGAGCGATTGCAAGAGCGCGATGTCCCCTTGGCGACGGGTGCCGAACCGAAAGTCGGTCCCCTCCACGATCGCCCGGGCCCGCAGTCGTTTTCGGAGGACCTCGGCGTAAAACTCCTCCGCGGTCAGTGACACGAGCACCCGGTCGGTGGGCTGTACGAGCACGGCATCGATCCCGACACCGCCCGCAAGCGTCCGCTGTTCGAGCAGCTCACACCGCTGTTCCCGGAGGAGCGCCTGCGCCTGGAGACCGAGGAGCACGACACGGCGGCGCGCATCATGGACCTGCTGTGCCCCATCGGCAAGGGCCAGCGCGGGCTCATCGTCTCTCCGCCCAAGGCCGGCAAGACCACCATCCTCAAGAAGCTCGCCAACTCCATCGCCGTCAACAGCCCCGACGTCGACCTCTTCGTGCTGCTCGTGGACGAGCGCCCGGAAGAAGTCACCGACATGCAGCGCTCGGTCATCGGCACGGTGGTGTCCAGCACCTTCGACCAGCCCAGCGAGAACCACGTGCAGGTCACCGAACTGGTGCTCGACCGCGTCAAGCGCCTCGTCGAGATGGGCCGCGACGTCGTCGTCCTGCTCGACTCGATCACCCGTATGGCGCGCGCCTTCAACCTCAACACGCCGGCCAGCGGCCGCATCCTCTCGGGCGGCGTCGACAGCACGGCCCTGTACCCGCCGAAGAAGTTCTTCGGCGCGGCGCGCAACATCGAGGAGGGCGGCTCGCTCACCATCCTCGCCACGGCGCTGGTCG
>JBAXUW010000052.1:0-15855 GCA_037129495.1 Planctomycetota bacterium
TTGCGACGCAGTCTTCTGTCTTTCGTGGGATAAGTTTTCTAACTTGTCCAATGCGGAGTGCACGCCGTTATGGCACCGCAACGCCGATCCCGGCCTCGTCCGTGTGCGATTCTCTGAACGTCACAGCATCTCGACCGGATCGACGTCGATGATCCAGGCGACGTTGTCGGGCATCTGGAGCGTGGCCGTGGCGCGGCGGACCAGATCGCGGAGCTGGCTAGAGTCGGGGCCGTGTACTTGCACCTGCCAGCGGAAGCGGTCACGGAGCCGAGTGATGGGCGCCGGCGCGGGGCCGAGCACGCGGATCGGACTGCTGGCCTGGCTGCTGGCCTGAGCGTCGTCGCCCGCTTCCTTCCGTAGTCGGTCGGCGATGTTCGTGGCCCAGTTTGCCGCCGCCTGCTCGTCGACGCTGCGCACCACAAACCGCACGATGCTGCCGAAGGGCGGATACAGGAGCGCCTCGCGCACCGGCAGTTCGCTCCGCACGAAGGCCTCGTAGTCGTGCGCGGCGGCGGCGCGGATGGCAGGGTGTTCGGGGGTGCTCGTTTGCACAACCACCCGCCCGCCGAGCGGGCCGCGGCCGCTTCGACCGCCCACCTGCGTGACGAGTTGGCAGGTCCGCTCCGAAGCGCGAAAGTCGGCGAGATGCAGGCTGGCATCGGCATTGACAACGCCCACGAGCATCACATTGGGAAAGTCGAGCCCCTTGGCGATCATCTGTGTACCCACGAGGATGTCGATTTCCAGTTTTCGAAAGGCATCAAGCGTCCGTTCGTGGCTGCCTCGCGATCGCATCGTGTCGGTATCCATGCGGGCCACGCGGGCCCCCGGAAAGCCAGCGCGGATCTGGTCTTCAAGCCGCTGCGTCCCGGTGCCGCGCGGCACGAGGTTTGGGGCCGCGCAGGATGGGCATGACGACGGCAGCCGGCTCACAAGACCGCAGCCATGGCAGATGCCGCGGCTCCCCGGCTGGTGGAGCGTGAGGGCAAGATCGCACTGGTGGCACCGCATCGTGTGGCCGCAGGCCCGACATTGCACGGCTGTTGCGAAACCGCGGCGGTTGAGCAGGAGCATCACCTGCCCGCCCGCGTCAAGCGCCCAGCGGATCCCGGCAGCCAGCCGCGGCGTGACCGAGCCGCGTGCGCGGCTGTGGGGATCCCGGAGGTCGACAGACAGCACCGGCGGCAAATGCGATCCTCCCACGCGGCCCGGCAGCCGGCACATTCGCCACTCGCCCGTCAGGCAGCGATGGAAGGTTTCGAGCGCCGGCGTCGCGGAGCCGAGCACAAGCGGCACGCCCTCGGCCCGCGCAATCCATTCGGCCACGTCACGGGCATGGTAGCGGGGGGCCGTGGCCTGCTTAAATGTTGTCTCGTGTTCTTCGTCGATCACGATCAGCCCGAGCCGCGGCGCGGGGGCGAAGATGGCGCTGCGGGCCCCGACGATCACGCCCACGTGGCCCGCTGCGATCTCGCGCCACTGCGCATGCCGTTCGGTCGCTGTCAGATGGCTATGCAATACTGCCACGCTTCCAAAGCGGGCGCGGAACCGGTCGCAGGTCTGCGGGGTGAGACTGATTTCCGGCACAAGCACAATCGCCTGCTTGCCGTAGGAGAGCGTCTCCTCGACCGCCTGCAGGTAGACCTCGGTCTTGCCACTGCCGGTCACGCCGAAGAGCAGGATCGTCTCGTGACGTCCCCCTCGGAGTGGATCAAGAATCGCTTCGAGAGCGGCGGTCTGTGCGGCAGCGAGCATGGCCGGGCGGTCGTGGCTGATCGGCTGCCGCTGCGACCCGCTGCCAGCGGGTCGGTCGCGGGTCTGCTTCACGGTGCCCGCCTCGCTCAGAAGCCCGAGTTTCACGAGCCGCATGATCACCGCGCGACTGGCGCCCGTGGCCTGGGCCAGCGCATCGGCGGTGGCTGGGGTCGCCGCGGCCGCCAGTACGCGGGCCTGGGGGGGCGTCGGCTTGCGGATGGCCTCTAGGCCGGTGGCGACCAGCAGCGGAACGACGCGGCTCTTCCGGCGGAGCCGCACGCCAGCCGGTAAAACGGCCTCCAGCACCTCGCCCCAGCGGGCCATCCAGCGATCGGCCATCCATTTGGTGAGTTCGAGCATTCGCTGCGAGAGCAGCGGGGCTTCGTCCTCCACACCCGCCACTGTCTTGAGCGGTTTCTGCGGCAGTTCGCCACTGCGGATCGCCACACAGTAGGCGAGTTGGACCCGGTTGTTTTTTCCCAGTGGCACCAGCACCCGTCGGCCGGGCTCCACGGCACCGGCCAGGGATTCGGGCACCACGTAGTCGAGTGGCTTGTCAATCCCCTCTGGTAGCACCACTGTGGCGATCATTCCCTGACGGGCGTCGTCTTCGGCCCACTGGGGCCCGCTTTCGAAAAGGTGGCGTTGGTTTGGCTGCGGATTCGTCATGGCTTGAATTAGACTGTGGAGACGGCACGCGGAGGAAGCCCTCAGGGTATGGAGTGAGAACAGTGCGAATCGGAGTCTTTGGCGGCAGCTTTGATCCGGTGCATATCGGCCACCTGCTGGCGGCCGAATGCTGTCGCGAGCAGGCCGGCCTGGATCGCGTGCTCTTCGTGCCCGTGGACATCCAGCCGCACAAAGAGCACCATCAGCTTGCCGCAGGGCAGCAGCGGCTGGAGATGCTGGCACTGGCGATTCGTGGACACGGCGGGTTTGCCATCTGTGCTGACGAGATCGACCGGGGGGGCCTCAGCTATACCGTCGACACGCTTGAGCGCCTCACGGCACGGCATCCAGACGATGAGCTCCTGCTCCTGCTTGGACCCGATGCGGTGCTCGCTCTTCCCACCTGGCGGGAGCCGCGCCGCATCGTCGAACTGGCGAGGATTATCGCCATGGAACGAGACACGCTCGACAACCTTGGCGGCCCGGCCTATCGAGCGGCGCTTGAGCCGCTGCTCGGCGGGGAGCGGCTTGAGTTAATGATCGCGGAGCGGGTGCGGCTGCCGGCGATCGGCATCCGCGCTACCGATCTACGAACGGCCATGGCGGCCGGGAAAAGCATTCGCTATCGGACCCCGCGGGCGGTCGAACAATATATTGTGTCGCACGGCCTCTACGCTTGAGCCAGTCGGGCGGCAAGCAGACGGCTGACCGGTTGCCCTGCCACGGCGGGATCGGCAGCCAGCACACTCACAAGCGTTGTGAGCCGCTCGGCTGCGGAACGTTCAAGGTTTAAGAGAAGGGTCCGCCTACCGCCGACAACACAGGGGCCACCGGGTAGATCACCCAGCGGCTCCTCTCGAACATGGTAGCCGACCTCGATGGCGAGTTGTCGCGCTTCCTCAATCAGCCCCAACGTGTCATCCATGAACGCGTTTTACTTCACTGAAGTGAACAGAGGAAACACCTAGCGGGGGCCGTTCGACGGCGTGCCGAGTTGGCTGCGGCGGGCTTCCATCGCTCGCCGGTATTCGACGTATTGCGCCCGTTGTTCGGGCGACGTCGTATCGATCATGTTTTTCCGCCAGCGGTTGCGGTCCTCTTCTGAGCCGCCGCGAGGCGGGCCGCCGCGGGGCGGGCCACTGCCACGAGGGCTCCCGCCACCGGCACCACCCGCCTGCCCACTGCCAGCCTGACCGCTGCCACCCTGCCCACCGCTCTGACCGCTGCCGCCACCGGCCACGGAGTTGTTGGTTGCCCCACTCCCGTTGGCGGGACTGTTAGCCCGGGTTGTTTCCCATGCCTTCCGCATCAGATCTTCCTGTTTGATCTGTCGATCAAGTTCGGCCCGCCGCTGATCAGGCGGCAGTGAAAAGTAGGCGTTTATGCGGGTCTGCATCGTGGAGCGAAAGACGTTTTGGGCTCGCGATCCCGCCAGCAGTTTTAATTGCGGCGGGAGCGCGTCGATCTTCTCGCGGATTGTTCCCATGGCGGCCACGGCGGCCTGAGCATCCTCAAGCGTCTGCGGTCCACCGTTGGCAGTGAACTTTTCGCGTGCTTCCGCCTGAATCTTCTGAATCTCGACCACCCGTGGATCGGTTGTGAACCGCATCCAGCCCATCAGCCAGGCAAACAGGACCGCCGCGAATGCCAGCCCCAGCAAGATGAGCAGCCAGCGGACGGCCTTGGAGCCCGACGACTGTTCATGGTCTGCCGCTGAAAGCGAACCGGAACGCATCGATGCCGTGCTCATAAAAATCTCTCAAGGTCGCAGGGTAGGTCAGAGGTTGTCGACGTGGCCGTCGAAGTAGAGAAAGTTGCGGGCACCCTCGGGGGCAACCCATGTCGCTCCGGAGTCGGTCACACCGTAGTCGTTGGCATCCGTCTCGTCGGTGCCTAGTAATGCCGCCCAGCCGGTCGCATGAAATGCTTGAAATTCATAGAGCACCCAGAGTTTCGATGTCTCAGCCGTTTGGCCAGAGCGTGACCGCCCCGCCTCCGCGCGAGTTTTTCCACGGAGCTTGTTTGTCACCGGGTCGATAACAGTCAGTCGTCGTTGGGGATACTCGTAACTGGTGCCCTCTAGGCTCAGATCTAGGCTCAGGTTGGTGGGCTTGTATTCGTCGGGCTTTTCGGCGTCGGGAATCGCTAACAGTGCGGCCTTTGCATCCAACACAATCGATGAATTTGGGTCGCGGAGGAAGTAAGCCGAGTCGGACGGGCAACGAAACACCTGCTTGTTTTGTTCCGTGTAGGGGCCGAGAACTGTGGCAATACTCGGGTAGAGCGGTCTGCTGCCGCTCACGTAAAAACCCGGTTCCTGGCTGGGGAGTTGCGCCGCCACCGGGAATTTTGCGGTCTGCGTGCGATCCAAATACAGCTGGAAAGCCAGTCCGATCTGCTTCAGGTTTGACTTACAGGACATTCGCCGCGCCGCCTCGCGGGCCGACTGCACCGCTGGCAAGAGCAGGCCGACGAGCAGGCCGATGATCGCAATGACGACCAGCAGTTCAACCAGCGTCATGCCCTGACGCGATCGCGTTGCCAATCTTGGAGCCATTTGAGTCTGTGCCTTGGGCAGTTTCGCCGAGGAGGAGGGGGTGCGGCAGGGAAATGTGCGAAGGGTTGGCCGTCTAGCCGAAAGTTAAACGGTCGAGTCGTCCTCAAGGTGCGTTTCATCAATTGTAGCCTTGGTGCCGCCGGGAGGTCGATACGCCGTGAGGCGGCGGAAGTGCTTGCCTGCAAATAGTTCGAGTCGGGGGATGTGGCAAAACACTCCCATTGCAGCGACTATCGGGGTTGTCAGGCGGCTGTGCCGCGGCCAAGTGCTTGGGAGCGAGGGGAACGTGCAACTCACAGACCAGTCTTCAGGGGCGTTCGAGCGGCCACCGGCAGGACCAGCGGCGGAGCCGGCGCACAAGCAAGCGACTGGCGAGGCTGCGCTGAGCCCTCTTGAAGCTGTGCGGAGCCCTCTTATTGAGGCGACTCCGCTGCACCGCCAGTTGGAGATCGCCCGGCTGCGGCACGCGGCCGAAGTGGCCGAACTGCGGCGGCAGGTCCTCGAAGCCCGCAAAATCGGCGGTCTTGGTGAACTGCTCGGCACGACCACGCATGAATTCAACAACGCCCTCACCACGATCCTCAATTACGCGCGGCTGGGCCTGCGGCACCGCGACCAGCCGACCCGGGACAAGGCGCTCGAGCGAATCCTGTCGGCCGGCACGCGGGCCGCGAAGATCACCGCCAGCGTGCTTGGCATGTCGCGGTCGAGCACCACCCGGGTTGAACCGGTCAACCTTCAGCTCCTGATTGAGGATGTGCTTGTGCTGCTCGAACGGGAGCTGATGAAATACCGTGTGCAGGTGGAGCGGGAGTTTGCCCCGGTGCCGAGGGTCTCAGCCAATCCAGGGCAGATTCAGCAAGTGCTGCTGAATCTGCTCGTGAACGCGCGGCAGGCGATGGCAGGGGGCGGACGGCTGATCCTCCGTCTTTCACACGACGAAGCTGCTGGCCTGGTTGACCTGATGGTCCGTGACACGGGCTGCGGCATGACGCCTGAAGTCATGCGACGGATCTTCGAGCCGCGATTTTCCACGAAGTCAGGCCCCGACGAGACCGGCAAGGGGGGCACGGGCCTGGGTCTATCGGCCTGCAAAGAGATCGTGGACGCCCACCGTGGCCGGATCCGGGTGGAGAGCGCCCCCGGAAAGGGCACAGCGATCACGATCCGCCTGCCGATGCTCCAGCAGCCGCAGGGTTGAGCAAAGAAGCTGAACTCGGTTGGGTATCCGTCCGCCGCCGGCGGCCCTCCGCGTGATCAGCCGCGTGATCAGCCGCTGTGCCCCACATGCGGTTCGACGGCAGCAACAGTTCTGCGGGCAATCTCACGAGCCGCCGCTGCGTCTTCCTGCGTGTAAAAGCCGGAGGGCGTGAGATCCTCCGCCCCATAGAAGGCGAGTTCACGGTCGCGGCGCAGCGTCCGTGACCCAGCCGCCAGCGTGTCGAGGTTCTGCTGGATCGCTTTCGGGAATCGTTCCCGCTCGGCCATGAGCACCTCGGAAACGTCATGAATCCGTGGCGGCTCGATGCCCACGGCGCGCAGGAGCCCCTTCAGGGCCAGTTCAACGACCTCCTGCGATTCCCGCACCACATCGGCCCAGCTCTCACCCACAAACAGCGCATCGACCGCCGCCAGCCGGGCTCTTGCTCTGCGGACATAGTCGGCGGCCAACTCAGGACTTCGCATCACGTCCCTCGTGAATCCAGTAGGGCTGGCCTTGGGCCATCCGCCGGATCAGTTCCCCGCCGGCGATCCGGCTGCGAATATTGATCAGCCGGCGTGACACCATGAGATCACGGTCATAGAGCACGATACCGCACACACCCGCCTCGGCCCAACTGCCCGACACGGGATCGCCGGCATCCGGCAGATGAACAAAGTGGAGATCGACCTCGCGGCCCTCCCACGCCGGCACTGCCCCCTCCCACTGCCGATAGAGCGACCGTGTGATTTTTACCCCGTCTGCAAGCACGACGAGGAGATCGACATCCGATCCTGCTGCCAGTTCACCGCGGGCAAACGACCCGTGGGCCACGACGCCAAGCAGATCCGCTCCGGAGCGGGCGCGGAGAGCCAAAACGATATCCGTGGCCGCACTCAGGCCGGCAGCGCCGGGAGCTGCAAGCGACCGACCGCACCATTCGTTGAGCGATGTGCCGGCAGCCGCCGCTTCAGTTCGCAACACGTCATGCAGCTGAGGATCGAGACGAAGGACAAACTTGCCTGAGGCGGCCCGCTTGGCTCCCCGTTTTCGCAGCTGCCGGGCCGAAGTATTACTCATTTTCGTGACACTCATTTGTGTGATACTTGTTTTTACAGCGCTATGATATCACCGTGGGGCAAAGGATACAGGCTCGGACGGCCAATGGCGCTTTCGCGAGCATTTTCCGGTCGGCGAGCGTTGCTAGGTCATCGGCCGGGGGTGTCCAGTGAGGGCGGTCTAGGAAAACCGCGGTCAGGGGCGGCCGCTTTCCGCCGCGGCGGCGGCGGGAGTAGGCTCTTTCGACGCAAGGAGAGGGGCGTCCATCCAGTTTTCCGAAACCAGCAGAGACGGTCCGCCATGCAGACCCCACCCCCTCATGCCGTTGCCAGCTTCGAAGTGTCGATCCCCACGACAGATCTCGCCGGAACGATGATCGGGCTGCCCGGTCGGCTCGAGCTGCCTGAATCGGTCGGCGGCTTCGTGCTCTTTGCCCACGGCAGTGGCTCGAGCCGGTTCAGTCCTCGAAACACGTTCGTGGCCTCGGTGCTTCACGAAGCGTGGCTCGGTACGCTCCTGTTCGACCTGCTCACGGAGCAGGAGGCGATCGACCGGACCAACGTGTTTGACATCCGCTTGCTGGCCGATCGGCTTCTGGCGGCGGTGCGTTTCGTCTCCGAGCACGAGCAGACGCGGCACCTGCCGCTGGGGCTGTTTGGGGCGAGCACCGGCGCCGCCGCGGCGCTGGTGGTGGCGGCGGCGGAGCCTCGCGTGGCGGCGGTGGTGTCGCGTGGTGGTCGGCCCGACCTGGCCGGGGCGGCCCTGAGCAAGGTGCACGCACCGACGCTCCTCATCGTGGGTGGTGAAGACCGCGAAGTGCTTCGGCTCAACCGACAGGCTCTGGCCGCCCTGCCGGGCGAGAAGCAATTGGCGATCGTGCCGGCCGCGACCCATTTGTTCGAAGAGCCCGGGACACTCGACGAAGCGGCCCGGCTGGCGGCGGAGTGGTGCGCAAGGTATGTCAGGTCACGAACAATCGGAGGGCGAACGTCATGATTCAACATGGTATTTTCAACGACCGCGAGGAAGCAGGATGGATCTTGGTGGAACGGCTCCGCGGCACGATCATGGAAAAGCCGCTTGTGCTGGCGATCCCGCGGGGCGGAGTCGAGATCGGCGCAGTGCTGGCACGCGGCCTGGGGGCAGAACTCGACGTCGTGCTTTCGAGGAAGCTCCGTGCCCCACATCAGCCGGAGTTGGCGCTTGGGGCCGTCTCCGAAAGTGGCGAGGTCTACCTCAATCACTTCGCCAGCGCGATGACCGACGTGGGGGATGCGTACGTCGAGGCTGAGCGTCAGAGGCAGGTCGTCGAGATCCAACGGCGGCGCTTGATGTATCGCGCTGTGCGGCCGCAGGCGCCGATCCAGGGGCGATCGGTGATCCTCACCGACGACGGGATCGCCACCGGGGCCACGATGATCGCCGGCCTCCATACCGTGCGGGCGGGCGGCGCCAGGCAGATCATCGTGGCGGTGCCCGTGGGGCCCCCTGATCGGATCGACACCATCCGGCCGCTGTGCGACCACGTGGAATGCCTGCTCGAGCCGGAGGCATTCTGGGCGATCGGCCAGTTTTACCGACATTTCGACCAGGTGCCGGACGAGCGGGTGGTGGAGTTGCTTCGCGCGCACGGCATGCCGGCGACGAGGTGGGAGACCGCCTCGGTCGGTCGCTAAGCAGTAGACAAACCTGCACTGCGTCTCAGGGGCCGCATCCGTCCTGGCTCGGCTATCTCCTTCCCGTGTACGATGCGGGGGTAAAACCTCCGGAGACATCCCGATGCTCGCTCCTCTGCTCCACACGTGGACTCTCAACCTCGGCTACGCGAAACGCCTCGTGGCCGACATTCCGGACGACAAGATGGCATTCCAGCCTGCATCGGGAATGAACCACGCTGCTTGGGTGCTCGGGCAACTTTCAGCATGGCGACGTGTTCAGGGCATGGGTCGGGTCTAACCATGCGAGATCAGGAACCCAAATCAGCCCCCGAGCAGCCCGACTCCTACTTCGAGAACGGCCTGTTGGTCTACACGGCGACGTATCACCTAAAACGTGGCTTCTGCTGCGGTTCCGGCTGCCGCCATTGCCCTTACAGTCCGCCGCACGTTGAGGGGAACACAGAGACTCGCACATGACAGGCGTTTTCGTGAAGGGGCTGATTTCGCCCTGACAAGATCTGAACTACCAATCGACGCCACGGTGGGAATCCCAGCGAAGGAGCCTTCTGCCGGCCCGGCGGCGGGTTACCACAATCCGGCGGTGCAGTGTCGGGCGGGCGCCTACAATCAGGGGCAACCTCCCACAGGAACTCACCCATGCAGCAGTCGCGTTTTCCCCATACTCTGGCCGAACTCCGCGAGAGCGGCTGGAAGAGTCGATCCGTCAAGGATGAGGTCCGCGAAAACTTCACGCAGATCCTTCGCGACGGCGGCGAACTCTTCCCCGGCATCCTCGGCTACGACGACACCGTCATCCCCGAAATCAATATCGCCCTGCTCGCCGGCCACGACCTACTCTTCCTCGGTGAAAAGGGGCAGGCCAAGAGCCGGCTGATGCGGCATCTCGTGCGATTTCTCGACGAGTATCTACCCTATCTCGACGATGCCGCGATCCCGCTCCACGACGACCCCTACGCTCCAATCACGTCCGCCGGCCGCCGGCTCGTGGCAGACCGCGAAGAAAAGGACGTGCCGATTGCGTGGTGGCCCCGGGCGGATCGCTACGCGGAGCGACTGGCGCCCGGGACAAAGTTTGCCGACATTATCGGTGAGATTGATCCCGCCAAACTGGCGGGGGGCACGAGCATGGCAAGTGAGGAGGCGCTCCATCTGGGACTCATTCCGCGGATGCACCGCGGCATCTTTGCGATGAACGAACTCCCGGAACTCGACGAGTTGGTGCAGGTGGGGATGTTCAACATCCTCGAGGAACGCGACGTGCAGATCCGCGGCTATCCGGTGAAATTCGACATCGACGTCATGCTGCTGTTTTCGGCCAATCCGGCCACCTACAACCGCTCGGGCAAGGTGATCCCGCAACTCAAGGACCGCATCGGCTCCGTGGTCCACACCCACTACCCCCGCGACCGCGATCTCGGTATCCGCGTCTCGGAGCAGGAGGCCGGAGTCGACGTGGGGGGCGAGTGGCCGGTCATCGTGCCCTATTTTATCAAGGAGATCCTCGAGCAGATCACGATCTGCGGCCGGAAGAGCAAGTTCATCGATCAGCAGTCGGGCGTCAGTGCCCGGTTTTCGATCGCCAATTACGAGACGGTGGTTGCCAGCGCCCGACAGCGGGCTGTGCGGCTGGGCGAGCAGCCTTCAGTGCCGCGGATCAGCGACTTGGGTCATCTCTATGCGTCGAGTCTCGGCAAGCTGGAGCTCGATCTGATGGGGAGCCATCAAATGACGGAACGGCAGGTACTCGACAGCGTTGTCGCCGAGGCGATCGCGACAGTATTCGAAGAGTATGTCGAGAAGCACGGCCTCGACGAGATCGCAAAGGTGTTTGGCACGGGCGTGAAGATTGAGGTCGGCGACATGGTGCCCTCAAAGGACTATGAGGCTATCGTGGCGGAGGTGCCGGCGGTCTGGGGAAAGGCCTTCGAGGTGAACGCCTCGGCCGACCTGGCAGTGCGGGCCAGCTGCATCGAGTTTGTCCTCGCCGGGCTCTACGCCACCGAACGAATCTCCCGCCTCCAATCCCACGGCCGCACGATCTACGATACGAGCAGGTAAGCCCCCAATGCCCAATCGCGACACGCTCGGCGGGATCGTCCACAGCTACCAGCGGTATGACCCCGCGCGGATCCCGCCACCCCGGCCACCGCAGGTCGACCTCGTTACGCCAGCGATGGAGCACCTCCTCGAGTTTGGCGACATGGACGAACTCACCGAGGAACAATTGGCCGATGCGGTGATGCTCGATCCGGAGCAGATCAAAGGCCTGGGACCCTCGCTCTCTCGGATGATCGAGGAGCTGGAGGCCCGCAAGCGGAAGATTCTGGAGCGTTACGAGACCGACGTGGTCCGCAAGAAGGCGCGGAAGGCTTTCCATGCGGCCGCTCAACAGGTGTCGCCACCGGCCAAGCATCGCGACGCCTTGAACCGGGCCGTTCGCGAGGAGCAGATTCGGCAGCTCGAGCGGCTCTGGTATGCGCAGGACGACGACCAGAGTCAGTTTGGCATGCAGTTGGTAAGCCTGATTGAGCGGCTCGGCGAGGCCTATCAGGTCGACGAATTGGCAGCCAAGTGGACGTTCATGGGCCGTGAGAAGCTCACGGTGCCTGAGGCACTTGAGGTGAAGGAGGAGTTGGAGACGATCGACGAGCTCTTGCGACAGCTTGAAGAGGCGAAGAAAAATGCCCGCGTCGGCCTGATCGACATGGAAGCGCTCGGCCAATTCATGGAGCAGGGGCAACTCGACGAGCTCGACATGCTGCGCCGGCAGGTTCAGGAGCTGATCGAGCAGGCGGCGGCAAGCCAAGGGCTTGAGCGGACGAAGCGGGGCTATGAGCTGACGCCCAAAGCGCTGCGGACGTTTCAGGGCAAGCTCCTGGAACAGATCTTTTCCGCACTCGACCCGTCGCGGACAGGCCGGCATCAGGGCAACATCGTCGGCGACGGGGTGGTCGAAATGGTGTCGACCCGGCCCTACGAATTCGGCGATTCCGCAGCCCACATCGACATTCCCGGCTCGCTCGTCAACGCCATGCTCCGGCAGGCCAGCGAACCGGCGAGCCCCCGCGGTGGACTCAGGCTGACGGCCCGCGACATCGAGGTGCATCGCACCCGCAACACGCCCAAGTGCGCTACCACCGTGGTGCTCGACATGAGCGGCTCGATGCGGTACGGCGGGCTGCATGTGAGCGTGAAGCGAATGGCGCTGGCACTGCAGGGGCTCGTGCAGCGGGAGTATCCGGGCGACTTCCTGCAGTTTATCGAGATGTATTCCTTCGCGAAGCCGCGGCCGGCGGGCGAAATCGTAAAAATGATGCCGAAGCCGGTCACGATCTTCGACTCGGTGGTGCGACTGCGGGCCGATATGAGCGACCCACAGATCGCCGAGACCGACATCCCGCCCCACTTCACCAACATCCAGCACGCGCTCCAACTCTCCCGCCAGCATCTCGCCCGGCAAGACACTCCCAACCGACAGGTGATCCTGATCACAGACGGCTTGCCGACCGCGCACTTTGAAGGGAACCAACTCTTCCTGCTCTATCCGCCGCATCGGCGCACGGAGGAGGCGACGATCCGCGAGGCGCAGGCCTGCCGTCGCGAAGGAATCACCGTGAACGTGTTTCTGCTGTCGGGCTGGGCACAGTCGCGTGAGGACATTCAATTCGCCTACCGGCTCGCAGAGACGGCCCAAGGCCGCGTCTTCTTCACGGCGGGCAAGGAACTCGACCGCTTCGTCGTCTGGGACTACGTCTCACGCCGCCGGACGATCATCGGGTAAGACTCGCTTGCGCTCGCGTGCGAGCATGATGCCCGAGCCGATTACCGAGAGGCTCGCGACGGTCACCAACGTCCAGAGCGGCACGATCCGGTGTGGGGCGACCGCCTCGCGGTCTTGAGCCTCAGTGGCCAGATCGATGGGCGGCAGGCCGGCTGAGCGCCGCGACCGCTCGATTGCCGACTGCTGCCGACCGAGGAAGCGGCCCTCAATCTGCCGCTGCCGGACATCAAACTTCGGCGCAATCAGCCCAATTCCCACCAGCGACATCAGCGAGAAAAGCAGCGCCCAAAGCCAAGGGCTGTCGGTGATGCGGTACGGCTCGCGGGTGTCGGGGGCTGCTGCCATCCCTCTATAATAGTCTCCCGCTGATAGCTCACGCAGAGGTTGAATGAGGAGAGCCGGCCCGGCGGAGCAATGCTTCAAGGAGTAGCCACACCAATCCCACGGGAGGGAAAAGAGGGGCAAGCGCTGGAGCACCACGGACGGCGGCAGTTCTAAATCGCTTCGCCGCCACGTTCGCCAGTGCGGATCCGCACGCATTCATCCATCGGCAACACAAAAATCTTGCCGTCGCCAATTTCGCCATGCTCGCCAGAACGCCCCCCCTTCACAATCGCAGCTATGGTGGGCTCAACAAAATTGTCATTTACAGCGATCTGTAGCTGTACCTTGCGGAGCAGGTTGACAGCAATCTCGTGGCCTCGGTAGGTCTCCGCATGGCCCCGCTGTCGGCCGAAGCCCTGAACATCGAGCACCGTGAGCCGGAAGACCTCGACCTCCGACAGCGCTGTCTTCACGCTCTCCAGCTTGTTGGGCTGAATGATCGCGATGATAAGTTTCATGGAAAAGAATCCGGAAGACCGTCAAGCATACCGGAGATGGTAATCGTGCGGCCACCCACTGAATAGTCTGGCGAGATCAGCAAGCGTGAATCCAGAATGCCCCGGCCTGGGTGAGCTAGGCGGAGTGCTCACCCAAGCCATTGGGGCATCCTTCTGGATTGTGACGGCTAGCTCCGCTCCATGACAAAGCCATGGTAGGCCTCGTTGCCATGCTCGTGGATGTCGAGGCCCTCGATCTCCTGTTGCGGAGAAACTCGGAGACCGACAGTCGCCTTGATGATGAGCCAGCAGATGGCCGACACCGGTACAACGTAAGCACCGACCAGCAGCACACCGACCACCTGGGCGATCAGCTGCTTGGTGCCGCCGCCGAAGAAGAGCCCAGCCGTCGGGCCACCCGCCTCGGCCGTGCCAAACGGCGTATTGAGCACCGTGCCCGAAAGGTCAGCCGTCGTAAAGAGGCCAACACAGAGCGTGCCAAAGATGCCGCAGACGAGATGCACGCTCGTGGCACCCACCGGATCGTCCACTCGGATCTTGTCAAAGAAGATAACCGAGAAGATCACCATTGATCCGGCGATCGCTCCGATGATCACAGCCGAAGGGACATTCGTATAGGCAGCGCTGGCCGTGATCGCTACGAGACCTGCCAGACAGCCGTTGAGCGTCATGCCAATGTCGGGCTTGCCGAGCAAGAGCCACGCCGTGAGGGTGGCCGTGAGCGTGGCGGCGGCAGCAGCGGCATTCGTGTTCACCGCTACCTTCGCGGCCAACAATCCGCCGTCACCCGCCACACCCATGGTGCTGCCGGGATTAAAGCCAAACCAGCCAAACCAGAGAATGAAGCAGCCGATGAAGGCCGCTGTCATGTTATGCCCAGGGATGGCATTCACCCTGCCATCGGCTGAATATTTGCCGATGCGTGGTCCGAGGATGATCGCCCCGGTGAGGGCCGACCAGCCACCCACCGAATGCACAGCCGTGCAGCCGGCGAAATCCCAGAAATTCCACTCTTTCGCCAAGTAGCCGAAGCCCCAGACCCAGTGTCCGACCACTGGATAGATGGCGACCGCCATCAGGAAAGAAAAGAAAATGAACGAGTGATACTTGATCCGCTCGCAGACTGCCCCTGACACGATCGTTGCCGCAGTGCCGGCAAATACGAGTTGGAAGAAAAACTTCGCGTAGAGCGGCACATGCGTCCAACTGATGGCGCCATAGACGCCCTTGTATTTGTCTCCCATGAGCGGGCTGTTATCAAACTTCGGATCAAATCCGCCCACCATCCAGGTGCCAGACTGCCCGATCCAGGCTCCGTCACCAGTTCCAAACATCAGGTCCCAGCCGATCAGCCAGAACGCTATCGACGTAACCGCAAACACGATAAAGTTTTTAGACAGAATATTGACACAGTTTTTTGACCGGGCAAAGCCCGTCTCAATGCAGCCAAAACCGAGATTCATGAAAAACACGAGCATCCCACAGACGAGTACCCAAACGGTGTCGGCACCTGTCCAGAGCTTCTCAACCATCTGTTCAACGGATAAAAGGTTTGGCTTGTAGCCAGTGGCCGTGGCTTCCGCTGCTTCAACTGCTGCAGCGGCTGCGGGAACAGTCTCGGTTGCCTCGTCAGGCCGGCCCTGACCAGATAAGGCCACCACAAAAACGAGACCAAGGGCCAGCGTGGCAGTGGCTGCGAGCAGGCTACGACTCAGAGTTTTGAGGTGATTTCCCTGCAACCCGGCCTGCGAAATGCCATTCTCTGACAGACATCCTGCACCCAACCGATTGACTCGGCTCCGAATCTCCCCGGCGGGGAGAAAAGAAAAGACCATATCATGCGACTCCACCAGGAATAACAATTCGGCAAGGGATGCCTCCGCAGCACGATCCTTGCCGGGCGTCAGGCAACACACCAAGCGCCGAAATACTCAACGTTCACTCAGCTCTGCAAGCCGCGTGCCAAACCTGCCGATTCATCCTAGATTCGCTCTTTTCCCCCTGAACCAATCCAGAGCCCCAGGCCCTTTCTGACGGCTTTATTCTGGGGAATCCACGAAAATCTCGGGCACAGACAAATTTCTTGACCGCGAATTACGGCCTCCCCCTCTTGCTCAGGGCATCGCGCGTTTTTCGCGCATCACGGTGCTCATAAAAAAGGCAGGCCTTGGGCGGAGCCGCTTCTCTATCAAAGCTCTCAAGACCAAAGCTCTCAAAACTTATCCCACTTAAGAAAGACGGAGCCGGGATCGGCTGAAGCTCGACGAGCGTTGGAATTTCGCCCTGCCAAGAATTGAGCTACCAACAGACCC
>JBAXUW010000053.1:0-15826 GCA_037129495.1 Planctomycetota bacterium
CGGGCATGATGGCCAGCGTGCCGGTGCTCGTGGGGGCGATCTTCCAACTGATCACTCCATTGGCCGTGGCCCGCCTAGGAACCAATCGCGGCTGGGTGATCGCCTGCACGGCAGTGCAGGCGCTGAGCTTCGTGCCGTTTACGGTCTCGGCGATTCGGGGCAGCGCATCGCTTGTGGAACTCCTGATCGCCGCCAGCGTCTACTGGGCAGCCGGCATGGCAGGTGCCCCAGCCTGGAACACGTGGATGGGCACGCTGATTCCAGAGTCGATGCGGACCGCCTACTTCGCCAACCGCAGCCGGCTCGGCCAGTTCAGCGTGTTTATCGGCTTTGTGCTGGGCGGCCTTATCCTGCAGTGGGGCGAGGCCGCTGGATTCACCCTGCTGGCGTTCGCGGGCCTGTTTGTCGCCGCCGGAATCTGCCGGGTGGTATCGACCATGATGCTGATGATCTGCCGAGAGGTGTCACGGCCGGGCCGATCACCCCGTAACACGACTCCACCAGCTGCCGCCGATGTACCAGCCGTCGCGGCCACCGCCACACTCGCGGGCCGGTTGCAGGACCTCGGCGGCACGCTCAGTCGGATGGCAGCGTCACCGGCCGGACCGCTCGTCGCCTATCTCTGGTGTCTCGTCTTCACCGCCCAGTTTGCGGCCCCGTATTTCACCCCCTATCTGCTCCGCGAGCGGGGCTTCTCCTACCATGCCTTCATGCTGGTGATCGCGACAGGTTTTCTTTCCAAGGCCCTGTTCTTGCCGAGTCTTGGCCGACTCGGATCGCGGATTGGTTCGCTCGGTCTCCTCTGGCTGGGAGGGCTGTCGATCATTCCGCTGTCGCTACTTTGGCTGCCATCGGCAGCGGTTCCGTATCTGATCGCCGTCCAGGTGCTCGCCGGTGGCTGCTGGGCCTGCTGGGAACTGGCCGTGGCGCTCCTCTTCTTCGATGCCGTTCCCCACCGCGACCGCACTGGCGTGATCACGGTCTACAACCTCGGGCTGGCAATCGCCACAGTCGCTGGTGCCGCCTGCGGTGGCCTCCTGCTGCGCACCCTCGGTGAGGACAGCCGGGCCTATGTCACTGTCTTCGCGGTCTCAAGCCTGCTGCGGCTTGCCACCGTGCCGCTGCTGCTTCGAGTGCGGTTGCCAGAGGCCTCAGCCGGAGGGAAAGCGTGACTCGTTCGCGATGCTGTCGAGAAATGTGCGAGCCTTGCCATAGTCGCCCGCCGCATAGTCACTGACATGCTCCTTGAGCACGTCGATAAAATTTGAGACGGCGGTCTGGATGGCCTTGAACTCTTGAAACTGCAGGCTGCCTCCCGACGCGGCCCGATCGGCGAAGAGTTTGTCGAGCTGCGTCCGGTTGGGCGTAAAGACCTTGTCGGTGAGCACGATCGGATACTCAATGTGTCCGGTCACAGGATCGAGTTGCGTTGAGCCGAGCCGCGGCGGCAGGCCCATCTTGGCGATCTGGATCGTCTGCTCGTGCGTCAGCGGCGGCCCTGCCTCAGCCGCCTGCGCCTCGCGATTCGTTTTTCGCATCTCAAAGTAGGTCTCGGTCCAACGCATGCGGTTTTGCATCTCAAGCGTCTTCGCCTCCTGCCAGCCCTTTGCGGCCTGAGAGTTCTCGAGATTCTGAGTGCCTTGGGCCCGCATCATCTCAGACATCCCGTAGGCGGCCCCTTGGGCCGCTGTTGAGGCATATCCACCCCGGTTAAAGCCAAAGCCACCCATCTGGGCTGCGCTCGTCGTCGGCCAACACAAAGGCCAGAGCAGAATCCCTAGGCCGATTGTCATTGCCACAAGATCGGGACGAGAAGCGCGAGACTCTTTGCGTTTGTGGACAGAGCAGACCATGGTCTTCCTCTCGTAAGAGCCCAAAGGCGGAGCGAATGAGAATTTTGCGGTGTCAGAACAACTTGAGGAAAGTATACTCTCCGGATCGCTGGGCAACGACAGTGATTTGCTGCCGGTTCCCTTCCGCGAAAGAGCTTTTTTCTTTGGAGTCATCCGCCATGCGGCACGTGCCGTCGACACTGGGTTTTGGGTCCTTGACGCTCAAGATCTTGGGGCTTGGGTTAGGCTGTGGAATCGTGGCCTGCGGCTGCAGTAAGAATGCCCCGCCGCCACCAAAGATTGTGGCTCCGCGCCCGGTGGCCGTCGCCCCTGAACAGCCCGCTGCCGCTGCTGATCTTGCAACCCTGCGGCAGTCGCTCGCCGTAGCAGGTGACAAGAATGTCCGCGTCTTATTGATCGACGACATCGCGAAGCTTGGCCAGAATGCCAAGCCGGCCCTCGACGACCTGCTCACGTGCGCCACCGACGCTGATCCGCGCATTCGTTGGCATGCGGTCCGGGCCGTCGGCCTCATCGGTGAGGATGCGCTGCCGGGGATGCCCACCCTCCTCACGCTCTTGTCAGACGCCGATCCAATCGTTGCCACACAGGCAGCCGCGGCCATTGGTCTGATCCGGCAGGATGACGGCCGCGAAAAGATTCCGGATGCCGATGCCACCGTTTACGCCGGGGCGGCCGAACAGCTCATCAAGTCAACCACGCATCCCGATGCCCGCGTCCGCCGGGCCGCCGTTCGAGCCGTTCAGAAACTGATCACCGCTCCGGAGCAAGTCATGCCTCTGATCAGCAAGCAACTGGCTGATGCCGATCCGTCGGTGGTGATGCCGGCGTTGCACACGCTTGCCGACATGGATGACGCAGCGGTGCCATTCCTGCTTGAAGCGCTCAAGAATCCCAAGGCACGCTACTGGGCAAGCGTGGCGCTCACCGAAATCGGCCCCGCGGCCGCGCCGGCCGTGGAGCCGCTGGCCCGGCTGGCTGCCGAGGGGGAGACGACAGAACGCATGCAGGCCCTGCTCGCGCTGGCGGCGATCGGCGAACAGGCCGCTGGAGCCGCGCCCGCGATGATCAAAGCGCTTGAGTCGGATGACGATGCCCTCCAGTTTGCGGCGGCATTTGCCCTCGGCAGTGTCCGCGCCGCGGATGCCGATGCCGCGCTCGAACTGGCTGCGAAGGATGACGACGCCTTCCTTGGCGAGGTCGCAGCCTGGGCGCGGGCCCGGATCCACCCCGCGGATAAGCCGCTGCTTGAAGAAGCCGTGAAGCGACTCCGCCAGGGGCTCCGTAGTGACCGTCCTAACGAACGCACTGCCGCCGCCGCCGGCCTCTCGGATTTGGCTGAAAAGCTCGACGAGCCTGCCCGGCTGGAACTGGCGACTGAGTTTGCCGATCTCTTAGATGACGAATCGACCGACGTGGAACTCAGTGGCGGAGCGGCTTTGATTCGGCTGGGCGCCTCGTCTGTGGAAACCCTCCGGCTCAGCCTCACCAACCCGGCGCGGCAGGACAAGGTGCTGGTAATCCTGGCGTCGTTGGGCCCAACGGCCAAGCCGGCTGTCGGTGACGTGATCAAACTGCTCAGCGACTCCAATCCCGTCACCCGTCAGGATGCGGCCGTCGCCATTGCCGCCATCGGAGCCGATGCCGCCGCTGCGGTTGGAGAGCTGACAAAACTCCTCGATGACGAGACCGCCGCTGGTCGGGCGGTGCTGTATCCGGCAGCGTATGCACTGGGCCGCATCGGACCGGCCGCCAAGCCGGCGTTTGAAAAACTGCGGACGCTCGCGAAGTCGGAAGACGAGATGCTGGCAACGGTCGCTGTATGGGCGGCGGTCAAGATTGAGCCGGGCGATGCGTCGCTCTTTGAAATGGCGATTCCCGCGCTGCGACAGGCAATCCGCGGCGACCGGGAGATTGTCCGACTGGAAGCTGCGGTGGCGCTCGGAGAGATCGGCCCCGCCGCGGTGGCTGCGATCCCGATCCTGGAACTCGTCGCCGAAGAGGATCCCGTCAAGGCCGTCCGCGCCGCCGCCGCCGAAGCGCTTACGAGGATAAAGCTTCAGTAGCCCACGCTGGCAAGACGGAATTGGCAAAGTGTGACGGCTGCCCTCCCGCCCACTGCAGCCCCGCGGCCGTGCCGACCGACCACTCCTTGAGACACGGGGTTCACGGCGGCAAAGAGGGCGGGGTGTGTAATGGCGAACTATGGCCTGTTTCGGAGACTTTGGCTGACACGGTTCTCCCAGCCAGCCCAAGACCGGCTTCTTTACAGGCATGCTCTTCAAACGCCGCCAAAACGGATCATCGAACTCGGGGTCGGGACACTCGCGCGAACGGAGCGGCTGCTGGGTCTGGTGCGGGCCATCAATCCCAGCGCCGACCTCCAGTATGTTGGGCTCGACCGGTTTGAGGGACGGCTCCCCGACGATCCGCCCGGCGTGACGCTCAAGCAGGCCCACCAGCGGCTCCATGCCTTGGCAAAAGTCCAACTCGTTCCCGGCAATGTCGACACGTCGCTCGCACGGCTCTGCAACCATTTAGGAGCATTCGATCTGGTGCTCATTTCCGCCGATAATGACCCGCGGCACATCCACCGCTGCTGGTTCTTTATCCAGCGACTCTCTGCCGCTGCAACGGCTATCTTCGCTGAATCGCGGTCAGGCAGCGGCGGCACGTGGACCGCCGTTCCCAAGGCCCGTGTCAACGAACTCGCCGCCCAGACCGTTCTCAAACGCGCCGCATAGCTGATGGTGGCGAGGCCGGGCCGGCGGGGCTACATTGAGCGTGTCGCTTGCACCCTCTGCCTTTTCCTTCACACCCCCCTCACCCATGCCCGCTCCGCCCCGCACGCTCCTCGATAAGATCTGGGATGCCCACGTTGTCTGCACCCCAACCGGCGAACTGCCGCTGATTTATGTCGACCGCCATCTCGTGCACGAAGTGACGAGCCCGCAGGCCTTCGAGGGGCTGCGTCTGGCCGGTCGCCGTGTCCGCAGGCCCGAAGCGACGTTTGCCACGCCCGACCACAACATTCCCACGACCGACCGGCGGCTGCCGATCGCCGACCCGGTCTCCAAGCAGCAGATCGACACGCTCCGTAACAACTGCCGCGAGTTTGCCGTCCGCCTTTTTGATCTCGGCGATGCCGACCAGGGGATCGTGCACGTGATCGGCCCCGAGTTGGGCATCACTCAGCCCGGCATGACGATCGTCTGCGGCGACAGCCACACCGCCACGCACGGCGCACTAGGCGCACTGGCGTTCGGCATCGGCACGAGCGAGGTGGAGCATGTGCTCGCCACCCAGACGCTGCGGCAGGCCAAGCCCAAGTCGCTCGAACTACGGGTTGAGGGGGCACTGCATCCCGGCGTCACGGCAAAAGACCTCGTGCTCTATCTGATCGGCAAACTCTCCACCGAGGGAGGCTCGGGCCATGTGATCGAATACACGGGTCCCTGCATCCGCAGCCTCGGCATGGAGCAACGAATGACCGTCTGCAACATGTCGATTGAGGCTGGGGCGCGGGCCGGCATGATCGCGCCAGACCAGGTGACTTTCGACTATCTCCGCGGACGCGATTATGTTCCCCGGGATTTCCAACGGGCCGTTCTTGCGTGGGAACAGTTCGCGGGCGACGACAACGCGGTCTTTGACCGGTCCGAAATCTTTCAGGGGGGCGATGTTGTGCCGCAGGTGACCTGGGGCACCAATCCGGCGCAGGTGGTGGGCATCGACGCCCACGTCCCCGATCCAACAGCCTTCCACGATCCCAACGATCGAGAGAGCGGCAGCCGGGCGCTTGAATACATGGGGCTCAAGGGGGGCACGAAGATGGTCGACATTTCTCTGGATCGCGTCTTCATCGGCTCGTGCACCAACAGCCGAATCGAGGATCTGCGGGCCGCGGCGAGCGTTGTCCGCGGGTATCGCGTCGCACCGACCGTGCAGGCGATGGTTGTGCCGGGCAGCGGCCGCGTGAAGCGGCAGGCGGAGGCGGAGGGGCTCGATGCCGTGTTCCGTGACGCTGGATTCCAGTGGCGGGAGGCCGGTTGCAGCATGTGCCTCGGCATGAACCCGGATACCCTCGCGCCCGGCCAGCGGTGCGCCTCGACGAGCAATCGCAACTTTGAGGGCCGGCAGGGCAAGGGGGGAAGGACCCATCTCGTCTCGCCGGCCATGGCGGCCGCGGCCGCCGTCACCGGGCACTTCACTGACATCCGCCATTGGAACTATCGCTGACCTTCTTCAACAACCCATGCAAGCCTTCACCACCCATACCGGCATTGTGGCCCAGTTCGACCGGGCCAATGTCGACACTGACCAGATTATCCCCAAGCAATTCCTCAAACGAATTGAGCGGACGGGCTTTGGACAGTTTCTCTTCTTCGACTGGCGGTTCCTTGAGAATGGCTCGCCCAATCCGGAGTTTGAACTCAATCAGCCACTGGCCGCAGGAGCCAGTGTGCTCCTGGCGCGGCGAAATTTCGGCTGCGGCTCCAGTCGCGAGCATGCCCCCTGGGCCCTGGCCGACTACGGCTTCAGGGTCGTGATTGCGCCGACGTTTGCCGACATCTTTTTCAACAACTGCTTCCAGAACGGCATGCTGCCGATCCGGCTTTCGGAAGCGGATGTCGACGAACTCTTTCAACGGGCGCGGGTCGCAGAGGCGGGCGGCAAACCCTATCAACTCCACGTCGACCTGCCGACCTCGACGGTGTTTGATGACGCCGGCTTCTCGCGGTCGTTCACGGTCGATCCATTTCGGAAGCGGTGCCTGCTGGAAGGGCTCGACGATATCGGCCTGTCTCTGCAACACACCGACGAGATCACCGCCTGGGAGGCGGCCCACGGCATACCGGCAGAAGCATGAGCAGCATGGCCGCGTTCACAGGGCCGCCGCGCTCGACGCAAATCTCCTTCCGTTCGCGGCCGCTCTCACTGCTTTGCTCCCGTTGCTTTGTCGCCCTACTGGCAGCGTCCGGCGGCCTCGCCGGGCTCAGCACGACTGCCGCGCTGCCCGCGCAACCGGTGCGGATCGACCTGATTAAAGACCTGCCCAGTGCGGGCGATCTGGCCGCCCCCGCCAATGGCCAAACGCTCTATATTCTCGATGAGTCGCGGGGCGAAATCATCGCCATCGACCCCTTTGAGCCAGCCAAACGGTGGACCGCCGTGGCGGCGCCAGACGCCGCCACAAAGCCGCTGGCGATCGGCTGTATCGACACGAGTATGCTGGCAATCCTCTGCCGGAAGGCGAACGCCTGGTCGCTCCAGACGCACCGCCCACAGCCCGGCACAACCGCCGACCCCGGCCGGTCGGGCCAGACTGTTGCGATTGGTGCTGCCGCCGCCGTCGACAAAACACCGCCAGCGGCGGCAGCGGTCCAACCGCCAGAAGACGGCCGGCCGTGCCTGGTGGTAAGCCCCTCTCGCGACTGGCTCGCCGTCTGCGGCCTGCCAGCGCCGCTCCCGGCAGTAGTCCGCGGCCCGATCGCCGGTGCGCGGATCGGCAGCATGTCGGCGCGGGCCTGTCCAACACTCGCAGCGGGCCTGCGGCCTGCGGCAGCCACGATCAGCACGGCCGACGAATTTGTGCTCTTCACGACCAACCCGGCCAACCGTGGCTCAGCGAGCATCTTCGTCTCGTTTCAACTCCCTCCCGATCCACGGCAACTGCTGTCTCTCGATACGACGCTCTCGAGCGTCAGAGACGCCGCCTTCTGCCGGGCCGACGGCACGCTGTGGGTCGTCGGCGGTGGGGTTGGCGGTGGGGGCACCGCGGCTTCTGCAGCCCCAGAAGGACTGTGGCGAATCGACGCCGTCCTGCGGGATGGCCGGCAGTCGGCGCAGGCCGTCTGCGTGGCCCGCCTCGATGCGCCACGGGCAGTGGCCTGCCTCTCGGAGCGGGCGATCATCGTGACGCATGGCCGCGCGGTCCGCATGGTATCGCGATTTGATCCAACTCAGACAGCCCCAGACGCAATCAAGCCCTGACCAGGATGACCAGAAGATGACAAGCCGCCGTGAAAAGATTGAGGACCTGCTCAAGGACGAGCCAGACGACGTCTTCTTACGCTACAGCCTGGCACTTGAGATGGAGGCTGCCGGAGAGTGGGAGGCGGGACTGGAGATCCTTGAGTCGCTTGCCCGCGGCACACCCCCCTATGTGCCCGCCTTCCAGATGGCCGCTCAGCATCTCGTGGCCCGCCAGCGGATCGACGAGGCCCGCAGCACGCTTCGAGAGGGGATCGAGGAAGCCCGGCGTCAGGACAAGACCCACGCCGCCGGCGAGATGGCAGAACTGCTCATGAGCCTCGGCGGCGGCGGGCCGCTCTAGAGCGCATCTCCCTTTGGCGTAGCGGTGAGATGGCAGCTTGAGGGAGGTAGGCAAGGGGGTCGGCGAACGCTCGAGGAGCCTGAGGGCGTATCCTCGCCCCGGCGACGAGACTTTTGCCGCCCCCGAGCCGGCACTACGCGTAAGTCGAATGCGCTCTAAGGGGGAACAACGCAGACGAGACAAGTTCAAAACGTATCCCACTCAATCCGGAGAGCCGTGATCGGCACGGCAGGATGGCGTGCGAAGCACCAGCGAGCGGCGGCTCGCCAAGAAAAAACGACACGCAGTCGTGTTTTTCGTAAACACGGCCAACTTCTGCCGGCCCGGCGGTGCAGGGCCAGATGGAGGCCGATCAGGCCAGCGCGGGCATGGGCTCAGCCGACTCGGAGCCTTGGGTAATGACGAATCCCAGCTCCTCGATCATCTTGTAGTCGGCGGCAGGCAGCTGCCCCTTGGTCGTGAGATAGTCGCCAATAAACATGGAGTTGGCGGCATAGAGGCCCAGCGGCTGCAGGCAACCCAGGTGCAATTCACGACCGCCAGCAATGCGAATCTCTGCGGCCGGATTGAGCATCCGCATCATCGCCAGCCCCCGCAGGCAGTCCCGCGGGCTGACGCGGTTGTTGCCCTCCAGCGGCGTGCCATCGATAGCGTTTAAGAAATTGAGCGGGATCGACTCCACGCCAAGGCTACGGAGCTCCAGCCCCATGTCGATCAGATCGTCGTGCGTCTCTCCCATTCCCATGATGCCGCCGCTGCAGAGCTGAAGGCCAGCGGCACGGCAGGCGGCCAGCGTGGCGATGCGGTCGCCGTAGGTGTGGGTCGAGCAGATTTCACCGTAGAACCGTTCACTCGTGTTGAGGTTGTGATTCACCTTGTCGACGCCCGCTGCGGCCAGCCGCCGGGCCTGCTCCGGCGACAAGAGCCCCAGGCAGGCACAGATATTGAGGTCATACTGCTGCTTGATTTCGGGCACGATCTTGCAGACGAAATCGATCTCCCGCTCCGACGGGCCGCGGGCTGAGATCACGATGCAAAACGTCTTCGACTGCCGCTGGGCCGCGAGCTTAGCGGCCTCCAGCAACTTGGGAGCGGAGAGCAGGTTGTAGCGGGGGATGTCGGCATCGGAGACCTTTGACTGCGAGCAGTAGCTGCAGTCCTCCGGGCAGAGGCCGCTCTTGGCGTTCATGAGGAAGAAGAGTTGCACGGTGTTGCCGAAGTGATGGTGCCGCACCCGCCAAGCGGCAGAGAGCACCTCTAGCAGCTCGACGTCGGACGATTCCAGAATATTACGGGCGTCGTCGCGGTCGATCCCGCCGCCAGAGAGCACGCGAGATGCCATGGCCTGCCAACGGCTCGTGGAGGCTGGGGCGACTGGGGCGACTGGCATGCTGACTCCTTCGCTTGGAAAAACAGGAAAGGCTGGCGAATCGGGGGCGACAGGAAGGAATGTATGCGATGGAGACATCCTTTGACAAAGTATTTCCGCCCTGCAGCGGCAACTTCGGCCGCTGCAGGCACGCAAAACGCCTGACAAGGCAAAAGCTTGGGGGAGGTTACGACCGATACAACCCAGAGAGATGTTCAGTTGGTTTCTATGAGGTCGACACCATGTTTCGTTCACGAATGGCCGAAGCCGCCTTGATCGGATGCCTGGCCGCCCTGGCAAGCTTCTGTGCGCTCTCCGCCCGGGCTGGAGAGACCTACTCGATTGTGGCCCAGTCAAGCCGCTCGTCGGCAACTACGGGCCGTCGTCCGCTGGCGGAGCGGATCAGTGCCGCCAACCTGCCGATCATTACGGCGAGACCGGCCCCCGAACCTGCCGCGGCGATCGCCCGGGTAGAAACGGAAGTCGTCAGAGAAAACATGGCCGTCGCCGCCGTTCAGGTGGACCACCAGGCCGAGGCCGCCCCCGCACCGGCACCCAAGCCCGCCGTGACGCCGCCCGTGCTTTGGCCATTTGGCACCAAGTGGCCGGGAGTCACCACTGCCCAAAAGGCCGCAAAACCGACTCCGAAAATAGCTGCCGCCAACGGTCAGAAACCTGCTGCCGCCAGCGGCCAGAAGCCAGAATCTGCCAGCCAGCGTCAGGCAAGCGCAAGTTCGAGCGGGAAGGGGCTGAGCAGTTCAAGCCCCGCTTCGGTGACAAGGTAGTTGTTCTCGATCCGGATGCCGCTCTGCAGAGCGGGATCTGCGCCGCGGCGAGGGACGGAATCATACAGCGCCGGCTCCACAGCGATCACGTCGCCAGCCTCAAGCTGGTCGTCCCATTCGGGATTGAGATGCGGCATCTCGTGGACGAATAGGCCGATGCCGTGGCCAAGATGGCTCGACCAACTGCCGACCGAGCTTGTGGCCAGCCATTGCCGCACCTCCTCGTAAATGTCGCGGCAGCGTACGCCGGGCCGGGCCCGCCGCTCGACGATCGCGAGCGCCTCGCAGACATGCAGGCTGGCCGCCACCTGAATATCGGTCGGCCGCCCATCGACGGCAATGGTCCGCGCATTATCGGCGAAGTAGCCACGGTAGCCGGGCCCCAGGTCGAGAATGTAAAGCTCTCCTGCGTTGCAGTTTCGCGATCGCGGCGGACCGCCACGGACCCCGCAGGCGTAATCGTTGCCGGTGCCGGTGAGCATTTCGCCGCATGCCTCCACCGCCGCCGCCTGCAGCGCGGAAAAGATTTCCAGTTCAGAGACGCCAGGCCTGACCAGCCGACGGGCCACCTCGTACATTTTACCGGTCGCAGCGATCGCTTGGCGGAGCGAGACAAGTTCGTCGGGATCCTTGCACCGCCGCATGGCGAGGAGGTCGAGATCGATGTCAACGCACTCTGCGCCGGCGAGGAGCCGGGTGACGTGGGGGGGACAGGTTAAAAACTCGACGCCCACGCGAGCCAGCCGGCCCCGGCCAGCAAGCCAATCGCCGAGCACCTCCGAAGAGGCCTCCCGCTGGTCGGTGCGCAGCGTGGAACGGCGCTTGGCGGCGTATGTTCTCACGTCCGTGGCGGCGGCCTGCTCCACGACCTTGTCGGGACAAACAAGCAGGGTTTCTCCAGACGCCAGCAGTGCCACCGCAGGGGCAAACCGGAAGTCCCAGCGATGCCCCGTGAAATACTGGACATGCTCCGGCGCTACCACGATCACTGCATCGAGCGACTGTTCAGCCATGCACCGGCGAAGCCGTTCCTGGCGAACACGGCAGCGGTCGAGATCAAGCAGCGGGGTGAGTCCGTTCATGGCAGACAGACCTTATCCGCGCGGCCGCGGGTTGGAAGATGGTGGGATCGTTGGCGATGTCAATCGAGCTTGGAAAGCAGCTTTGAGTCAAACGGTGGAAACTGCGGATCGAGCCGCTCAAGCGCGGCCCGTACCAGTCGAGCCACGACGAGGTTGCGATACCATTTTTTATTGGCTGGCACGATGTGCCAGGGGGCATGCTCGGTATTGCACTGCGTGAGGGCGTCGTCGTAGGCCCTCTGGTAGTCGTCCCAGAGCCGCCGGTCTTCAAGATCGCTGGGCCCCAGCTTCCACTGCTTCTTCGGATCGTGGAGGCGGTCCTCGAGGCGCTGCCGCTGCTCGCTGTTGCTGATGTGAAGGAAGCACTTTACAAGCGTGAGGTTGCCGTCGCGCAGAAGGTTTTCAAAGGCGTTGATCTGGGCATAGCGGTCCCTCCACACCTCATCGGGCACGAGTTTACGGACGCGGACCACCACAACATCCTCATAGTGCGAGCGATTGAAGATGCCAATCCGACCGTGGGCGGGCACGGCCGCGTGTACCCGCCACAGAAAGTCGTGGGAGAGTTCGAGGGCACTGGGAGCCTTGAAGCTCTTCACATCAAGACACTGCGGGCTCACACCGCTGGCGAGCATGCGGATCGCGCCGTCCTTACCCGACGTGTCGATGCCCTGCAGCACGACGACGACCGCCCGCTTCGCCTCCGCAAACAATCGGTACGCCAATTCATCGAGTTTATCGCAGTGCTTCCGCGTCTCAACCTCAGCCTCGGCGCGGTCCAGACCCTCGTGGTATTCGGGGTCGAAATCTGCGAGCCGGATGTCGCGTCCGGGGGGCACGGTGAGCGGTTGGTTCATGAGGGCCTCGGGATGGGGCCGACATACTACTGCTTCGTGGTCCCATAGAACATGGCCCGCGAACTCACGGCCCGCTGCCGGCGACCGCGGGGCCGAGGCGGAGCGATCAGCCGGGAATCGAACAGGTCGGCGATCCCATGGCGATCGGCCTCACTCCCCAACAGATCCCCTGAAGCAACGTCCATCTCGTCCTCAAAGCCCAGCACCTCGGCGATCAGCGCGACGGCCCGAACGCGAACCTCGCACACAAAAGCGCCCGCGGGCATGACAGAGCGACTCGCCGCAGCGGCGGCGGGCCTGGGAAAAAGGGTCTGGCAAGTCGCGTGGGATGTCATGGGTGTCATGGGTGTCATGGATGTCATGGGTCTTGAAGTCTCCTGCATCGGCAAAAACTGCAACAATCGGCTCCGAAGGACACTGAGTACAATCTACGTGCACATTGCATGCCAATGGCATGCGGAGACAAAAAAGGACTTCAGCAGACGTCCGAGAGCCTCTCCAAGAGCCTCCACGAGCCTCCAAGACCCCGCAGGCATCCCAGATTGAATCCGGAATGAAGCTGGCGGTTTGAAAATTTTTCCGGAGCGGCGGTCGCTATTCGCTCGGGCTGCGAATCTTGCCGCTCCGCATCTTGTCGCGGATGCTGGCCGCCAACTCATAATTTTCAGCCCGGATCGCCTCGGTGAGTTGCTCGTCGAGCGTGCGGCCCACCTCATACCGCTGCCGGACGCTTTCCCGCATCTCGTGGAGCCGTTTCACAAGCTCGTCCTCGTCGTATTGCTCAGCGGCGTCATAGCGGGCAAACAAGTCACGAAATTTTCCGAGGCCAAGATTGATCTCACCGATGGCCCCCTCCGGGCCTGAGTCCTGAAGTGCCGCCAGTGCCGAGGCCTGTACGCGGTGGAAGAGCACGAAGGGTCGATACTGCTCGTGGGAGAGAGTCCACTCCTCATCGGGCGAGTGCTCTCGCACAAAGTCCATAAAGGCCAGACTGTGATCGGCGTCCTTTGCCGCCCGGTGGTATTCCCGCAGCGAGAGCCAGCAGAGCCGGCGGTGGTAGTACTGCACGAATTCCCGGTCCGCCTCAGCGCACTGCTCTTTGGAGAGTCGAAACGAGCCTCCCTCGCGGATCACCTCGCTGACAAGGTAATCGTAGTAGCTCTCCGCGCCGTGCGGCCGCAGCCCGTCGGGCCGCAGGTCGGTCTCCATTTGCAGGAGGCCCATATCCACCCGCATCTGCAACACTTCCCGCCCATTCCGCGCCTTGAGCAGCCGCGCGTTGACCTCGCCGGGTTGGAAGTCCCAGTTTTTCAGGAGCGTATCGATATCGCGGCCGGCTGCCATGGGGTGTGCACTCCTTCCCTTTGCCAATCGGCGGCGTCAGAGCCGCGTTACTTTGGGTGGCGCCAAGGCCGCCTCGGTGTGGACGGCGTCAGAGCCACCTTCAAATTATACCAACGTCCTATCGATACTGAAATTTTTCACAGGCTGATATTTCTCCGTTTCTATTCTCCTGCTCCACGCCGCAGCCGCTTTGTTTCGGAGCGACGGCGTTTGGTGTCGAGCCGGGGGGCTTTTGCCGCCCGAGGGGTTTTCGAACCCCGTCGGGTTTTCGGCACGATGAGCGCCTGCTCGAGCAAAACCGCGAGTTTTTCGAGGCAGTCGGCGATGTTTCGCGGCTGATCTCGGTGCCGCTGGCTGGAAATGATGAGCACGCCGTCACTGGTGAGGCGGCCCCGCTCGGCCCGCAGCAGCCGCCGCCGCACGTCGTCTGGCAGGTGCGGTGAATGCACCGCATCAAACCGGAGCACGGCCTTGCTGCTGGTGCGGTTCACATGCTGGCCCCCCGGACCACTGCTCCGCGCAAACTGCCAGGCGATTGCAGCCGCCGGAATCAGCAGCGAGCCAATCCGGATTTCCTTTTCCTTCGCCATTGCGGATAGTCTTTTTTTACGGGACAGCCTGCCGGAAAGTTTGCCGTCCGTCGTTCTAACCTCAGGGGCTCCGCCAGTGAAACTCCTGTCTTTTCTCCTGCCTCTGCTCCTGGCCGCAGGCGGCCTGCTGGCGGCCATCCCGCCGGCGGCCGCCGAGCCGCCCGGTGCGCCAGCCGCTGTCGCCGCTGCTGTTCCCAATCTCTCGACCCGCCCCGGTGAGGACTGGGGCACATTTCTCGGCCCCACCGGCAATGGCCGCAGCAGTCTGGCCGGCATGCAGACGCCGTGGCCCGCTGGAGGCCCACGCATCATCTGGCAGTGTGAACTCGGCGAGGGCTACTGCGGCCCCGCGGTGGCCCAGGGCCGCTGCGTGGTCTGCGACCGGGTAGGACGGGAAATCCGGGTCCGCTGTCTCAACGCCGAAACGGGCCGAGAACTCTGGCAGGAACGATATCAGACCGACTATGTCGACGCGTTTGGCTACGACGGTGGACCGCGGGCACAGGGGGTGATCGATGGCGATAACGTCCTGACGTTTGGTCCGGAGGGGCGGCTCGTCTGCCGCGGGCTGGCCGACGGAAATCGCCGCTGGCAGGTGGACACATCTGCCGACTACCACGTCGTCCGAAATTTCTTCGGTGTGGGCGCCGCACCTGTGGTGAGCGACGTGGCTGGCGGAAAGCTGGTGATCGTACAGGTGGGCGGCAGCAAGCCCGGGTCCACTCCGGCGGCGCCCGAGCGGCTCGATCTCGTCACGGGCCTCGACAGCGGCCTGGTCGCCTTCGATTACGCCACCGGAAAAGAGCGGTGGCGAGCGAGCGATCAACTCGCCAGCTACAGCACGCCGGTGCTCGCCCGCATGGGCGGCCAAGACCGTCTGCTTGCGTGGCTGCGAGACCGCTTCCTGGTCGTTGACCCGGCCACCGGAGGTGTGCAGACAGATTTTCGCTGGCGGGCCGACGAACTCTTCAGCGTTGTCGCGGCCAGCCCCGTTGTATCGGGTGACGAGGTGCTGCTTTCCGAGACCTATGGCCCGGGAAGCGTCGTCCTCAAGGTCGGGCAACAGCGGCTGGAAGTGATCCGGAAAGACGCCGGTCACAGCCGTCCCCTGCGGGCTCTGAAGGCTCACTGGGCCACGCCCGTGCTCCACGACGGCCATCTTTATGGCTCGAGCGGCCGCAACGCCGGCGATGCCCTGCTTGTCTGCGCTGACTGGAAGACCGGAGCGATCCGCTGGAGCGAGGCTGGCCTGGGCCGAGCGAGCGTTGTCGCAGTCGACGGCCACCTGATCGTACTCGGCGAGTTCGGCGATCTCGTGCTCGTGAAGTTGACGCCGGAAAAATGCCAAGAGGTTTCGCGGACCCGGCTTATTGACCCGCAGGCGGCGGGGCAGGGCAGGGCCGCTGAGATGCTCGTTGCTCCCTGTTGGGCAGCGCCGGTGATCGCCCACGGCTATCTCTACGTCCGCGGCCAGGGCCGCCTCGTCTGCCTCGACCTCCTGCCGTAGCCAACGGCAAGCTCAAAACTTATCCCACAAAAAAGACGAAGCCGGGATCGGCTGAAGCTCGACGAGCGTCGGAATTTCGCCCTCCCAAGGTTTGGACTACCA
>JBAXUW010000054.1:0-15767 GCA_037129495.1 Planctomycetota bacterium
CAAGTTGGAAAACTTATCCCACGAAAGACAGCAAGACAGCGTCGCAAGGATGCGACGGAAAGCACCAGCGGGCGGCGGCCCGCGAAGCGAAAATCGCAGGATGCGATGTTTCGCGGGAAGAGGGACAAGTTGGAAAACTTATCCCACGAAAGACAGCAAGACAGCGTCGCAAGGATGCGATGTTTCGCGGGAAGAGGGACAAGTTGGAAAACTTATCCCACGAAAATAGAAGAGGACCAGCTCTCAAAACCTATCCCACACATTAGTCGAGCGCGACGTCGTCGACTCGATAGCCTTCGACTGCGTCGCGGGTGGCGAGCACGATAAAGCCGGCGTTTCCATCACGATAGCCGCCGATGCCCACGAGTGCCCTGCCGTGGCAATAGCGGTCGACGACGCGGCCGTCGGCCCACGCAACCGTCACGGAGCCGTCCGGTGCGGCGATCAGCCACTGCCGGCGGGGCGTGCCGAGCAGGTCAGCCCAGGCCACAGGTTCGATCGGTCCGTCGCGGTGAATACCAGCGGGTAGGGGTAGCTCCCAGAACTGCTCCGGCGCCGGGCCGAGGCCGACGGCACTGTTTTTGCCAAGCTTTGAACTGGCCAGTCCAAGGAAGGCCCAGGTGCCATCCGGGCCGACCGGTCCGGCAGAGAGCGCGTATACGGCGGGGCTCGTGGCCCACTCGGCGAGTGGTTCGGCGGCAGCCTGTGCCGCGGCGACCTCGACACCTCGGCCAGTGGGCAGCACAGGCACGAGTCGGCCGCGGCCATCGACGCAGACCAGCCCGCGTGGCCCCGCTTCGCGAGGCACGTCCGGCACCAGATCGAGCACCGTGTCGAACGACCGCTCCCGCCAGAGCCGGTGGCCGTCGAGGCTCGCGGTCTGCACGCCCACCGTGCCGAAATAGCCGACGGCGATCTCTGGCATGCCGTCGCGGTCGAGATCGACCAGCTGCGCCGTGCGGATGCCAGCATGGGCCGGGCTTTCAGAGGCGGGATAGCTGGCATGGAGTTTCCAGGCAGCGTCAAAAATAAAGACCTGCTGGCCGCCGCGATTGCCGCCGAGCCACCAGCGGTTGCCGGCGGCATCGAGAGTCGTTCGCAGGAAGCCGACCGCCGCGTCGGGCGGCAGATCGAGCTCGTGTCTGGTGAGTTCCCGGCCGTTGGCAGCGAGCACCACGACCGTTCGCCAGCCATCCAGAGCCACGATTCGGACTCCATCGCTGCCGGCCTCAGCAAGGCAGACAATATTACCCGGTAGCGCTACGCTCTCCGCCCGCCAGGCCCGCACGAGCTTAAACCGGTCGGGCTGTCGACGGGGCGAAATCTGCTGCGGCGGCAGTCGTTCCACCACGCCATCACCGGCGAACCGGTCGAGGAGGTCCAGGTGTTCGCGGTATTCGCGGAGCCGGTTTTCGAAGCGACTCCGCACGATCGGGATGGTTGGCTGGCCCGTGGCCACGGCGCTGAGGATCGCAGCCAAGTCGTCGCCGAGCCGGTGGTCGTGGCCCAGCAGCATGTCGATGATCGTGCCGTCGGGGCCGAGCACCACAACGGTGGGAAACGTGGCGACTTCAAACGCCGTCGCCGCCACGCTCCGCGGATCCCGCAGGATCGTGCCCGCGCCCTTCCAGAGCCGAATCTTGTCTCGCAGTTCATCATCTGGCACGTCGCTCTCATCGACGCTCACCACAAAGTGTTTGACAGGGCCCCGCTCGGCACTTGCTGCCACCGCTTTGGCGACCAGCGGCATCGACTCTCCGCAGGCAGCGGAGCCGGTGTGGAAAAATTCGAGCACGACAGCAGCACCGGCAAGGCTTTCGCTGGAAACGGTCGTGCCGTCGAGGGCCGCGAGCACGACGGGCGTGGCCGGCTTGCCGAGCAGGCTGCTGGGCGGCTCGGGGGCCGGCAACGGCTCGAGCTTCGCCACTCGGGCGGCCCCCGCGGGCACCTCAAAGGCAAAGGCCTCGGCAGGCACCGACTGCGGAAACGCCGCCGCCGTAAAGTCGATGATGACCGAGAGTCTGCCGACCGGCCCGCCCTGCTGCGCGAGGAATTGGCCGTAGGCAGCGGTCGGCAGCGACAGCCGCCGCAGGAGCTTTGACTGCCGGTCGATCCAGAGCAGAAGCGAGCCGTCCGCCTTGGGAATTGTCACCACTGTGCAGGCATGGCCCTCGACCGGCTCACTGCCGGTGATGCGGGGCTTGTCGACTGCGTCGGCGACGATCAGATCGATGGTGTCGTCGGCCATGAGCAGGGGCAGTTGCGTGGGGCAGCCGGCGTCGCCCTCGGCAAGCGTCAGGCGGATCTGCTCGTCGGCGAAGAGCTGGTCGAGCGTGAGCGGACTCGTGATGGGCTCCTCCAGCACTTGGCCGGGCACGTTGCCGACGGCAGCGCGAAGGGTCGTGCCGTCGCTGGCGATCCGGGCATCGTAGCTGTCGATGCGGATCCGGTCGGGCCGCTCGAAGGCCACGCGGAACGGGATCGACTGCTCCACCACCTTGTCGTTGCGAACATAGCGGATCCGAACCAGTGCCTGGTCGGAATAGGCCGGTGCCTTCCGGTAGGTACGGCTCATCTCGTCGAGCAAGCCGCGCGGATCGGTTCCACAGCCAATCAGGGAGATCGCCATCAGAGCGAAGAGCACGGTGGAGGCGAACGGCAAGCGAACCGCGGAGGGGATTTGCATGGAGCCATCTTGGCCCAAACCCCGTCGGCTCGGCCAGAGCACTCCCGGCCCTCGTCCGCGAGCCGCGGCAGACAGTAGGATGTCATGACAGTCGTCCGATCGCCGAAATACGTTGAGCCGAGTGTTCTTGCGGTGAAATGCATCACGCTTCCCTACGGGTCCGCCGATCCACTCCTGCTGGAGGTGGATGACGATTCCTTGGTAGCCGACTGCCGTGGGCCAGAAGGCGTGGTCGACCTTGAGGCCCGGCAGCGGGTGACGGCCGCTCTTGCCGCCACGGCCGAGGGGCCGGCGCTGGAGTCGCATGTTGTGCCCGGCGATCACGTGGTAATCAGCCTGGCCGGGGCCGTGCCGCAGGCCGACGCGGTCGTGGCGGCGGTGATCGAGCGGCTTGTCGGGGCGGGCATTGAAGCAGCAGATATCACGCTCCTCATCGGCCCGGCGGTCGAGCCGTCGGCCAGACCAATGCCGGCGATAGTTGCCGGGGCGGGCCCGGGCAGCGTGGTTGAGTTTGATCCAGCCATCGAGCCGCAGACCTCCTTTGTGGCCACTGATTCGGCTGGCCGACCGATCCATCTGGCGCGGGCCTTGGTCGATGCCGACGTGGTCGTAAATATCGGCGGCTGGGGCTGGGATGCCGCCGGTGGCGGACGCTCCTTTGAGGGCGAACTCTGGCCGACGTTTTCGCGGCAGGAGTGCCGGCAGGATCTTGTGCGATCGCTTGCCAGGCGGGGGCGGCTGGCCGTCGACCAGTGGAAGCTCAGCAACAGTGAGGCCATCTGGCAACTCGGTGTCTGTGCAAATCTGCGGATCGTAGCTGGCCGAGGCAACACGCTCACCGCCGCTGTGTTTGGGCTGCCCGATACCGCAAGCGACCAGGCGCGGGCGGCAGCCGCTGGCTGGCGGCCCCGGGTCGGCCGACCAGCGATGCTCACAGTGGCCTCGCTCTCGCAATCCGATGGCGGCCTGCTGCTCCTCTTGCGGGCGGTGGCGGCGGCGGCCCGCGTAACGCATCCCAGCGGTACGCTCTGCGTCGCGAGCCGACTGACGCAGCGGCCGGGCTTGATCTTCTCGCGGTGGCGGGAGGGGGCTCCGCTCGACGGGCTGGTCCGCGAGGCGATCGGCACAGGCGACCAGGCACTCATCGCCGATGCGTTTCTGACCCGGTTTTTTGCCAGTGCGCTGGGAGACCGGCGGCTGGTGCTCCTCTCCGATCTCGACGAGGCGACGGTTGAGGAACTGGAGTTCGGCTACGCGGCGACCCCCGAGGTGGTGGAACGCTTGGCGCATCGGGCTGACAGTGTCGCCGTGTTGCACGAGGCCGATCGGATGCTGCCACGGCTGGTGTAGGTGATAGTGGCCGCGATAAGGAACCTACCCGTAGGTCTAGAGCACATTCGACTTCCGTGTATCACCGGCTCGGGGGCGGCAAAAGTCTCGTCGCCGGGGCGAGGATACGCCCAAGGCTCCTCGAGCGTTCGCCGACCCCCGTGCCTACCTCCCTCAAGCTGCCATCTCGCCGCTCCACCAACGAGAGATGCGGTCTAGTGTGCAGACTGCCCGCGGTTTTTGAGCTGGTCGCGTGAGAGTGGGCCCCAGTGTCTGGAGTCGCGGCTCCCCGCGGGAAAGTCACCGAGCACGAAGAATGTGTCGGGGCCGAGTTGCCACTGCGTGATGCCGTCGGCGGCCGGACGCTGCAGGATGTCGCGCCAGATGATCACGCTCTGGATCACGGCAGTGGCAGTGACTCTCAGTGCCAGCGAAGTAGGCATGCTGTCAGTTGTTCGCTCAGCGTTATCAGGCCAGAGAGTCGCAAGATCCCAGCTGGCTGGCGGCTGCCGCGGGAGGCAGGAACGCGACCCTGCTGGCCAGTGGTGATCCGTTGCGATCGGCCATGCCACGCCAACAAGATGGCCGTCGAGCCGGCCGGCGACGACGGCGTAGCGTCCGGCGGCCTGGAACCGCCAAGGCACGAGCCGATCGCCGACGCAAACGATGACGCGGGCCGACGTGCTCCCAGACGGCGGTTGGGAAACGTGAATCGTCGCTGCCAAGCCGACATCGCGGACCGGCAGCAGCACCCGCCGCTCTTCAGGGGCAAACGCTGCGTCGTCGAGAACAATCGGCAACGTGAAGGTTCGCTGCCACGCGGCGCTTTCATGGGTATCTCTGGGCGGGACCGGCACCGCCTCGGGCACGGCCGACGCCGTCTCGGCGAGGATCTGGGGCGGCGTGAGAAGCGGGCGGCCGTCGATGGCGAGATCGCCCTCCAGGATCGAGACGGCCTCACCCGGCAGACCGACAACGCGTTTGATGGCGGGGGATCCGTCGGCCGCTGCGAGGATCCAGCGGTCAAACCGCCGCGGCCGGCGGAGACGATCAGCCGCTGGAAATAGTCCAGTGGTGACGATGTCGCCGGGGAGCAGCCCGGGCCCCATCGACAGGCCGTCGACTTCGTAGTGCATGGGCCGGGCCAGCACTGCAGCCGTCGCCAGCCCGATCGCGGCGATCGTTGCGGCGCGCTTCAACCCACGTTGACCCACTGGTGGCTCTTGGCGCTGGCGAGCACCGCGTCGCAGACCTTCTGGGTTTCCAGGGCGTCGCGGAACGTCGGATGGGTCGGCTGCTTCTTGGCATAGGCCTCGAGGAAGTCAGCCACCTGATGCACGAAGCTGTGCTCGAAGCCGATCGCCAGACCGGGCACCCACCACTTGTCCATGTAGGGATGGTCGCTGTCGGTGACATGAATACTCTTCCAGCCCCGCATTGGTCCGGCGTCAGAATAGTCAAATACCTGCAGCCGGTGCAGATCGTGGAGATCCCACTTGAGGCTCATGTTCTCGCCGTTGATCTCAAACGTGTAGAGCGCCTTGTGGCCGCGGGCATACCGCGTGCTCTCGAAGAGGCCAAGCGACCCATTTTTAAAGTGACAGAGAAAGGCACAGGCATCGTCGATGCCCACCTTTTCGACCTTGCCGGAGAGCTGGTGCTTTCGCTCTTTGACAAACGTCTCGGTCATCGCCGTGACGTCGCTGACGAGTCCGTTGAGCCAGATCGCCGTATCGATGCAATGGGCGAGGAGGTCGCCTGTCACTCCGCTCCCGGCGGCCGCGGCGTCGAGCCGCCAGAGGCCTGCACCTCCCTGGGGAAGATCGGCGCTAATCGTCCAGTCTTGGAGGAATTCGGCGCGGTAGTGGAAGATCCGCCCCAGCTTGCCTGCATCGATAATCTGCTTGGCCAACGTGACGGCCGGAATGCGGCGATAGTTGTACCAGACGGTGTTGGGCACGCCCGCCTTCTCGACGGCCGCGCACATCTTCTCCCCCTCGGCCACGTCCATCGAGAGCGGCTTCTCACAGAGGATCGCCTTGCCGTGTTTCGCGGCCTCGATGGCGATCTCGGCATGCAGGTTGTTGGGCGTGCAGATGTCGATGGCGTCGATGTCGTCGGCCGCCACGAGCTTTCGCCAGTCGGTCTCGACCCGCTTGTAGCCCCAGCGGTCGGCAAACGCCTGCGCTTTACCAGCATCGCGGGCGGCCACAGCCTGAAGCACCGGGAGATATTCAAGGTCGAAGAAATCCTTGACGCGGTTGTAGCCGTTGGAATGGGCGCGGCCCATAAAGCCGTAGCCGATCATGCCGATGCGGAGAGGTTTTGCCATGGGGACGGGACTTTCTCGAGGGCGAACGAGTGGACGAACGAGCGGGCGAAGCAGGTTTTTTAATTCCAGCCATGGGCGTCGCGAACCGCGATCATAGTCTTGAGGATGGTGTTCCAGGTGGCCGGGTTTTCAAGTGTGGCATTGGGAAACATGCAGCCGTCCCAGCAGATGTGTTGAATGCCCCGACTGGCCGCGCCCTCGAGCCAGTAGCCGGCGCACTTCACGATGTCGAGCTTGCCATTCGGGTCGTCGGCCGGGCAGTGTTTGCCAGTCTTGTCGTGGGCGCCCGCGCCGTGAACATGCCCGTCGTTCTGGGCCACGTGGAAGTCGATTGTCCAGGGCCGCAACGTGTCGGTCATCTGCTTGTAGGCGGCATAAAATTCCGCTTCGGAGCAGTCCGGCTTCACGAGCGCATGCTCCGGGGCGTTGTAGCCCAACAGATAAAGATACGTGTGGGCGAGGTCGCACTGGAAGCCGAGCGAACCCGGCATGTCAACCGCTTCAAGCAGGTCGAGCACGTCTTTCCAAGAATGCATGCCGGCCCAGCAGATCTCCCCCTCTGCGGCCAGTCGCTCACCATGACCGGCTGCCACGATGGCCGCCTCGCGAAAGGTCGCGGCGATCCGCTGTGTATTCGCCGCGGCATCTTCCCGCCACTTGTTGACACCAAACTCGGCCGAGTCGATGCGGATCACTCCATACTCCCGCACGCCATGCTCGTTGAAGATCCTTGCGATCCGGCAGGCCTTGCGGACCGCATCAATAAACTTACCGCGTTGAACCGGGCAGCCCATCGCGGAGTCTCCGACCGTACCCGGCCAGATCGGGGCGACGAGCGAGCCGACGCGAAAGCCATACTTGGCGATCTTGTCGGCGATCCGCCGGAGATCATCGTCGGAGGCGTCGGGATCGGTGTGCGGGTGAAACAGAAAGTAGTCGATGCCGTCAAACTTCTGCCCGTCGACGTTGGCCGCCGCGGTCAGTTCGAGCATCCGATCGAGGCTGATCGGCGGCTCCTGGCCGGCGTCGGTCCCCTTACCAACGAGGCCGGGCCACATGGCGTTGTGGAGTTTGGGTGCGGAATGAACTGGCATAATGGTGCCCGTGGGTCGAACGTGAAGAGATTCTTTTAAGAGACGCCCTGCTGGCCGTGAAGCGGTAGATCGGAGTGGACGTCGGGGCCGAAGTAGCGAAGCGACACGAGCGGGCCGGGACCGGTGTTTTCCACGGTGTAGCCCGCGGCGGCAGCGGCGGCCGAAATAAAGAGCTCATCGTGGGTCATCTCGCCGAAGCGGATGAGCGTCGGAGTGGCGACATCGTGCACGCCGACCTTCCCCTCCCCCTGCACCGTGATCCAGCCGCTGGCTCCGGCGTCTTGAATCGTCACCTTGGAGCCTGGCTCAAGCGTGAGTTCCTTCGCGCTGAAGAGCTGGCGGCCGTCGACATGGCCGTAGACGATCCAGCGGTCGTGCACACCCTTGTCAGATCGCTTCTCATCGAGAATCGGCTCGAGGTAGTTGCTCTCCTTGAAGTGGGTGTCGATATTCTTTTCCCAGTCGAGTTGGCCGATGATGAAGTCGAGGTCGTGGTGCTTCTCCAGCGGCATGTCCTTGACCAAGAGGCTCCATGGCACTGCCCGGCCCTCGACAAGCGACTGAAACATGGCGAAGACGTCGCTGCCCCACTGGGGTTCATACGTGAGCAGCGAACCCGGGGCATGGAGAACGCCCGGCGGGATGAGCCAGCCGGTGCCCCGCTTGAGCCGGTAGGCCTTGGCGAGGTCGAGGACGCCGTTGTCGCCTTGGTTCCAGTTTTCCAGACACTTCCGTAGGTCGGCCTTTGTGGTGCCCGGCTCAAGGCCCATGAACGTGTAGGGAAAATTATTATCGCAATTATTGTATTGCGGCGGGAAGTAGTAGCTCTCGGGCTTTCCTTCCAGGCCGACGAGTCTGGCGTCGTCGAACGACTGATGCATGTGGTGGGGAATGGGCCCCATGTTGTCGAAGAACTTCGAGTAGACCGGCCACTTCTTGTAGCGGTCCCAGATCGCCTTGCCGACGAGCGTGGCCGCGCCTTCGCTCACGGCGTCGCGGAGCAGAAAACGCTCGCCGTCGCACACGCACCAAGAGAGCCCCTCGTCGGGCACGCGGCCCTCGTTGGCGGCCTCCGTCGTGCTGGCAAACCACCGCTCGTCGATGCCGCCGCGGTCGAGGCCGTAGGAGTAATAATCGTTGGGGTGAAGGCGGATCCGCTTGCCGGGATGAAGGAAGCTCCGCGGCACCCAGGTCGGCGAGAGACGGAGGATGCCCTTGCCGGCGGTGAGCGCCTTATCGAGGGCGGAGCCCACGCTCTTCGCTTCTGGAAGGCGGGCGGACGCGGTGGACGCGGTGGCGGCGGCCATGAAAAACCCCTGGCGTGGAAAGCGGAAACCCTCTGATCCGTCGTTGTACGAAGACCGTGAAAGACCCGCAAGGACCGCCAGCGCGGCTGGATTCCGCGATCGGATCGATCGATCTCAGTCATCGCTGGTGGAAATCATCTTGACAGCATGAGTGATGATGCAATGATGGTGGTATGCGAACGACGGTCACGCTCGATCCCGATACTGAGCGTCTTATTAAAGCGGAAGTGGCCCGGCGGCACCTGAGTTTTAAGCGGGTTCTCAACGACGCGATCCGCCGTGGACTCTCTGGGCCGACGGCAGCGGTGGGTGAATCCCTGGAGGTCGCCTGCTTTGAGTCTGGATACCAGCCGGGTATTGATCGGCTGCGGCTTCAGCAATTAGCCGATGAGATGGAAGTGGAGCAGGCCGCCGCGCAGGTGGTTCAGCGGCCATGATCATTCCCGATACGAACCTCATCATCTACGCCCATAACCGCTCTGATCCCGAACACGCCGCCGCCCTTGATTGGTGGCAGGGTCTGCTTGGCGGTGGCGGTGAGATTGGGATTCCGATCGTCGTCGTGCTTGCTTTCCTGCGGCTGACCACATCCACCCGCGTGCTCCAGAGGCCACTCACTGTGGACGAGAGTGGCCGGATTGTAGAATCGTGGTTTCGACTGCGGATGGTGCGGCTGATCACGCCTGGCTCAGGGCATTTGGCGGCGCTGCTCGCCTGCCTGAAGGACGCCGGGCACGGCGGCAGCCTCACGACCGACGCCCACATCGCGGCTCTGGCGCTAGAATATCAGGCTGAGATTCACTCCTCCGACCTCGACTTTGGCCGGTTTTCCGGCGTCCGCTGGAAAAATCCGCTCCGTGGATGATGGCCCCAAACCTATGGATTCCTTCCCAACATCGTCGCTGCTGACGGCACTGGCAGCCAAGCTCACGGGCAAACTGCTTGATGACGAACTCGTGCGGACGATCTACTCGACCGACGCTTCGGAATACCAGGAACGGCCGCTGGCAGTGGCCTTTCCCGAGAGCGAGGCCGATGTCCGCGAACTCGTGCGGTTTGCCGCTACCGAAAGGATTGGACTGATTCCCCGGGCCGCGGGCACGTCGCTGGCGGGCCAAGTCGTGGGGAGCGGCATCGTTGTCGACGCCGGCCGGCATCTCAACCGGATTCTGGAGGTCGATGTCGAGCGGCGGTGGGCCCGCGTGCAGCCGGGTGTGGTTCGCAACGCGCTCAACCAGCAGCTGGCACCGCAGGGCCTCTTTTTTGGCCCAGAGACATCGACTGCGGCCTGGGCGATGATCGGCGGCATGGTGGGCAACAACTCCTGCGGCTCAAACTCCATCGCCTACGGCTCAACCCGGGATCACCTGATCAGGGCCCGCGGGTTTCTTGCCGACGGCTCGGAGGTGACGTTTGGACCGCTCTCAAGCGAGGAATTTACGGCGAAGTGCGCCGGCCCCGATACGCTTGAAACCCGCATCTACCGCGCGATCCGCGACCTGCTCTCCGATCCAGCTCGCCGCCAGCTCATCCGCGACTCCTACCCACGGCCCGAGGTCACTCGCCGCAACACGGGCTATGCCTTGGATGCCCTCATGGATGCATCTTGTTTCGAGCCGGGGGCAGATGACGGGCATGACAAGCATGACGGGCATCAGCAGCCGTTCAATTTCTGCCGGCTGCTGGCGGGCTCCGAGGGCACGCTCTTTTTTGGCGTCGAGTATGAACTCAACCTGATCCCGCTGCCGCCGCCCGGAAGCCTACTCATTGTGCACTGTGCGACGGTTGACGAGGCGCTGCGGGCCACGCTCGTGGCGATGCGGCATCGGCGGGCTGCTCACACTCCAGCCACGCCATCGGAGGCCGTGGCGGTGCTGACGGCCTGCGAGCTGATTGACAAGAAGATTCTCGACTGCACGCAAGACAATGCCGAACAGGCTCGCAACCGCTCGTTTGTCGTGGGTGATCCCGGCGCGATCCTCGTCGTCGAGATGAAGCACGCCGACCACGCAGTGGTGGCTGCCACGCTCCGGGAGATCGAAGACGAACTCCGCGGCGAAGGCCTTGGCTATGCGTATCCGGTGCTCAGTGGCGCGGACGGAAACAAGGTCTGGGAACTGCGTCGCGCCGGTCAGGGGCTTGTCAACAATCTGCCGGGTGACGCCAAGCCGCGGGAAATCGTCGAAGACACGGCCGTGGCCGTCGAGGATCTGCCAGCCTACATCGCTGAGTTTGACCGGCTGCTCGCCGAAAAATATGCCATCGACTGCATCCACTATGCGCATGCTGGCGCGGGTGAGCTCCACCTCCGGCCGCTCTTTGATCTGCGGACGCCAGCGGGCCTGAAAATGTTTCGCGATGTAGCGACCGACGTGGCGGCGCTCGTCAAGAAATACCGAGGCAGCTTGAGCGGCGAACATGGCGACGGTCGGCTCCGCGGTGAGTTTATCCGCACGATGCTGGGCGACGATTGTTTTCAGCTGCTGGTGAGGGTGAAGCGGGCGTTCGACCCGCAGGGGATTTTTAATCCGGGCAAGATCATCGATACGCCGCCGATGGACACCTCCCTGCGGATCCTCCCCGGCGTCGCTGAGCCGCATCACGACACGGTGTTTCGGTTTGCCGACACCGGCGGCGTCTTGCGGGCGGCGGAGAAGTGCACCGGCGTGGGGCAGTGCCGCAAGTCGGCGGCGATGGGGGGCACGATGTGCCCCAGCTACATGGCAACGCGGGACGAACAGCACACGACCCGGGCGCGGGCCAACGTGCTCCGACAGGCGCTGGCCTCGACCCGCGAGGCAAGCGAGTCGTGGGATCGGCCCGAGATCGCCGCCGCGATGGATCTCTGCCTCTCGTGTAAGGCCTGCAAGAGCGAATGCCCGTCAAACGTCGACATGGCCCGACTGAAAGCTGAGTGGCAGCAGCACCAACACGATAGCGAGGGCGTGCCGCTGCGGAGCCGGTTGGTCGCCAGTACGGGGACCGCGATGCGCTGGGCCAGCCTCGCGCCGTGGGCCTACAACTTTTTGGTGTCAGCGCCAGTCATCTCGTACCTGCTCAAACGGATGATGGGGTTTGCACCGGCGCGGTCGCTGCCGCCGCTGCACAGCTCGACGCTCACAGCATGGCTGCGGAAGCGGACTCCACGGGGGCCGCAGACACAAACAAGAGAACAGTCGCCGAACAAAGTCTATCTCTTCGTCGATGAGTTTACTGACACGCTCGACGCCGCCATCGGCATCAAGGCGGTCGAACTGCTTGAGGCGCTCGGCTATGAGGTCGTCGTACCAAGGCATGTCGACAGCGGTCGGGCACAGCTCTCAAAGGGGCTGGTTCGTGAGGCCCGTGACCTCGCGATCCGAAATGTGAAGCTGCTGGTTGACCTGGTCACCGACGCCGCCCCGCTGATCGGCATCGAGCCCTCGGCGATCCTCGGCTTCCGTGACGAGTATCCCGATCTCGTGCCGGAGCATCTGGCGGCCGACGCTCAAACGCTGGCCTCGCGGACGTTTCTGATTGATGAGTTTCTGGCACGGGAAGCCGCAGCTGGCCGGATCACTGCCGCAGCGTTCACGGACGACCAGCAAGCAGTCAAGCTCCACGGCCACTGCCATCAGAAGGCGCTCTCATCCATCGACCCAACCGTGGCGATCCTTTCGCTGCCACGAAACTATTCAGTCGAGGTGATCCCCAGCGGCTGCTGTGGCATGGCCGGGTCGTTCGGCTACGAGCGGGAGCATTTCTCGCTCTCGATGGAGATCGGCGAATTGGTGCTCTTTCCGGCCGTTCGCTCCGCCTCGGCCGACGTGGTCATCGCGGCACCGGGCACCAGCTGCCGCCATCAGATTAAGGATGGCACTGGCCGCACGGCCCGGCATCCCGTCGAGATTCTGCATGCGGCGGTCGTGCGGAAATCGGGTATGCTCGTTGGAGCCTTGGAGTAAACGCCCGATGGTCGAAGTCGAATATGATGGTCTCCTCTCCCTTGACCGCATGGAGCGTGCGGTGGAAAAGGTTCGCGACCGTTTGTTACGTTCGACGGCGGCGCTTGAGGCCGCTGGTGTGCCGTATGCCGTGATCGGCGGCAATGCCGTGATGGCCTGGGTGGAGCAGGTCGACGAAGCGGCCGTGCGATTTACGCAGGATGTCGACATCGTCTTGCGGCGGGAAGATCTGGGCCGGGCCACTCTGGCGCTGGCCCGGTCGGGCTTTGTGCATCGTCACAGCGCGGGCATCGATATGTTTCTCGACGGCCCGGGGGCGAAGGCCCGCGATGCCGTGCACGTGATCTTTGCCGGCGAGAAGGTCCGCCCCGAATACGCCGCCCCAGTGCCCGACACCGCGGAGAGTGTCTCTTTCAAGTCGTATCGGGTGCTGTCGCTGGAGGCGCTGGTGCGGATGAAGCTGACGTCGTATCGTGACAAGGACAAAATGCACCTTCGCGATATGATCGGGATCGACCTCATCGACGCGACCTGGCCGGCCCGCTACCCGGCAGAACTCGCAGCGCGGCTCCAGCACCTGATCGACACGCCCGACGGCTAAAGACAAAAAGGTGTCAGGACTCTTTTCCCGGTCGCCGAAGGCGACACGGCCTTGGCCGGTAAGACAGGCCAAGGTGCTTTGCAAAAAAGACTCCTGACACCTTTTTGGCCGCCGACTTTCGCCGGCAGAGGGCTCGACAATCAAACATGCCGGATCTCCTTCCGATTGACCTGATGAAATCTGCCGAGATATCCTGACGGAAAATGATTCCCGAACCCGTTCGCAACAATATCCAACGAGTGCAACTCGCCTGCCTTGAAGCAGGTGTGAAATCACTCTGGCTTTTTGGCTCCAGTGCACGCGGTGACTGGGTTGCCGAGACGAGCGACATTGACTTTCTGGTCCAGCTCTCTTCAACCACCAGCAAGGCGGAACAGTTTTTCAAGCTGTACCGTTCTCTTGCCGAACTTTTCCATGAACGCATCGACCTAGTCAGCATTGACGGCGTGAGAAACAGGCATTTCCAAGCTGAGCTCGCGGAAACGCGGGTGCCATTGTATGTCGCCGCGTAGCATCGCTGGGTTACTGGCGGATATAGAATCTGCTGCGATGTTCATGAGCCGGCGTGCCGACGGCCAGACTCTGAAGAGCTATCTTCTCAACGAAGACCTTCAGACGATCTTTGAACGGAAATTCGAGATCATTGGCGAGGCCTTGGCCGCACTCCGAAAATTTGCTCCAGAGGTCTTTGCCGGTATTCGACATGCCCAGCAGGCGGTGGACTTTCGGAACGTTTTGATTCACGGCTATGCCTCGATCGACCATGAACTTGTTTGGGATACCTATCGTCGCTGGCTGCCCGAACTCGTTGAAGATGTGCGCGGCATCGGGTAGAACACGCTCCGAGGGGCAATCTCCACAAACCACCGCCAGGAACCGCCAGCATGACACAGCAAATTCGCCCTACACGCCGGAGATTCATCGGCACATCGGCTGCCGGTGCGGCTGCGGCCGTGACGAGCGGCATGGTGCCTTATAGTCCCTGGACGACTCCCGCCTTTGCCAATGACGCGGCGAACGATCGGCCTCGGATCGGCTGCATTGGCACGGGCTCGATGGGGCTGGGAGATGCGATCCAGCACGCTCAGTTTGGCGACATCCTCGCCGTCTGTGATGTCGATAAAGACCGGGCCGAACGGGCGAAGTACGACGTCCGAATCGGCAAGGGCAAAGCCGACGCCTACGGCGACTACCGCAAGGTGCTCGAGCGGCCCGACATCGACGTTGTCAGCATCGTCACGACCGACCACTGGCATGTGAAGATCGCGATCGAGGCCCTGCAGGCCGGTAAGCATGTCTTCTGCCAGAAGCCGCTCTCGCTCACGCTTGAAGAAAATCAGCTTGCCTGGGCAGCTGCCGAGAAATATCCGCACCTGCAGTTTTTCATCGGTACGCAGCAGCGGAGCCAGAAGGATCTGTTTTGCCGCGCCGTCAACATGATCCACAAGGGTCTGCTGGGCGACATCCAGCGGGTCACAGCCGGCATCAACGGCTCCCCGACGGGCGGGCCGTTTGCGATCGAGAATCCGCCGGGCGGTCTCGACTGGGAGATGTGGCTCGGACAGGCGCCAAAGGTGCCCTTCCGCAATCGTCGCTGCCACTACGAATTCCGCTGGTGGTATGAATATTCGGGCGGCAAGTTCACCGACTGGGGTGCCCATCATGTCGACATCGCGCAGTGGGCGCTTCAAGAAGTCACCAAGGGCAAGGGGCCAATCGAAATCAACGGCGTCGATGCGAAGCACCCCGTGCCCTATAAGGACGGCTACCCGACAGTCGACGACTGTTACAACACGGCCTATGACTTTTCTGTGCCGTGCAAATTTCCCAGCGGCGTGGAACTGATCGTGACCAGCCGCGGTGACAATGGCATCCTCTTTGAGGGCACGAAGGGGCGGCTGTTTGTGAACCGGCAGAAGATCACCGGCACGGCGATCGAAGAGGGCTGGGATAAAGACAAGTTTGGCGACGACGATCTCAAGACTCTCTACAAGGACAAGCCATTCGAGGGCCACAAGCAAAACTTCTACCGCTGCATCAGCGAGGGTGGATTGCCGGTGTCAGACGTCTACAGCCACATCATCGCGATGAACACCTGCCACCTCGCGGCGATCGCTGCCCGACTCGGTCGGACGATCAAGTGGGATCCGGTGGCAGGAAAAATCGTGGGCGACGAGCAGGCGGCCGCGTTTGCCTCGCGAACCCCCCGGTCCGGCTACGAAATTCCGCGTGTCTAGGGCGTGACTGGGGCCATCCGGCCCGGGTGAAGCTGGGACCGGAAAATAATTTGTCGCAAACCAAACGCGCGGTATAGTTAAAGAGTCTTGATCCGCCGATCGAACGCCTCAGGTTCAGGCCTGCGGCGTTCCGCGTTGGGCTGGTGCCGTGTGCACGCCCAACGGCGAAGCGGTTGTTTTCCATCTGGAGGAATCCAATGGTGCACAGCTTTGCCAGCCGGCAATTGTGCGTAGCCC
>JBAXUW010000055.1:0-15640 GCA_037129495.1 Planctomycetota bacterium
AACTGGCGTCGGCCTTCGGCTGTGATGGCATGCTGTTGACCTGAGCGGCACTGCATGTCTCTGCCGACGTGCTGGCCGCGGCGGCCGCCCCGGCGGAGGCGGTGCTGGCTGTTTCGTCGCTGCTCACCGGCGATCTCGCCGCGGCCCTGCTGATCAGCGCGATGCTTGTCATCGGCGGTCGGCCGTCCGCCAGACCCCACGGCGTTTGACCAAGGCATGGCACGGTTTACGTGGTTGATGGTCGGCTTCGTGCTCGTGATGCTGCCGATGATCGTGGCGGTGTGTCTTTCCCGCGGAGGTCGGCAGTTAATCTGTCAGGGGGCCCCCGAGGCAGTCTATGCAAGGTGTGGCTCGTTTGCCCTCGAGAGTCGCATCCAGCCGCTCGATAAGACGGTGCTTGAGTCGCTGGTGAAAGAGTGCGCTTGCCGCCGCCGCGGAGCGGATCTCGCTCTTCCGCACCGGCTGGTGTGTGGAGTCGCTGCTGACGCAGACACTCATCATCCATGTGATTCGTACTGACCGGGTCCCATTTCTCCAAAGCCGCGCAAGCCTGGCCCTCTCCGCAACGACGGCAGCGGTGATGCTCGTCGGTATCTGGCTGCCCGGGTCGCCGCTGGGGCCGCTCTTCGGGTTTGTGCCGTTGCCGGGCCTGGATTGAGTAGTGCCTCAGCCGCCGAAGCCGAAGTAGCTGCGGGCGTTTCTCGCGCAGACGCCTTCGACAAGTGGCACGAGCAGCTCGCGATGAAAGGCTGCGTCGTCGGGGAGTCGGCCGCTGGTGACGTCGCTGCCGAGAGCATCACAGAGGATCCGCCGGAAATATTCGTGCCGTGGGTAAGAGAGGAACGACCGCGAGTCGGTCACCATGCCGACAAACCGTGAGAGCAGTCCCAGGTCGGAGAGCATGTTGAGTTGGTCCCGCATGCCGCGTTCCTGATCCATAAACCACCAGCCGCTGCCCCACTGGATCTTGCCCGGAATGACGCCGTCTTGAAACGAGCCGGGCAGGGCGGCAAAGAGAGCGTTGTCGGCGGGATTGATGTTGTAGAGGATCGTGCGGGGTAGCGAATTTTCTTTCGCGAGGGTGCCGAGGAAGCGAACGAGGCCGGGGCCCTGCACGGCATCGCCGATCGTGTCGCAGCCGGCATCGGAACCGAGTGTCGCCGCGAGGTGTGGGTTTGGATCGCGAAATGGCCCCAGATGCAGTTGCATAGCCCAGCCTTTGGCATGGTTGAGCCGCGCGACATGAAGCATGAAAAAGACTGTGAACCGGTCGGCCTCCTCCGGCGTTGCGGCCGTGCCTGCGATGGCCCGCTCCCAGATCGCCGCGGCTTTAATCGCTGTGCAGTCGGTGTCTGGCAGATGCAGCAGGCCATGGTCGGTGGCTCGGCAGCCCACGGCAGCAAAGTCGGAATGGCGTCGATCGACTGCCGCCAAGAGGCCGGCGAATGTGTCGGCGGCTGTGCCACTGGTGTCGGCCAGCCGGCGGGCCCAGGCCCCCACGCGGTGCGGCTCCTGTACCTTCAGCGCCATGTCGGGACGAAACGTCGGCACGACCTTCGTCGCGAAGCCGTCGCGGCGAATCGCCTCGTGCCACTGGAGCGTGTCGGCGGGATCATCGGTGGTGCCCACCACCTCGACTTGCATCTTCCGGAGGATGCCCCGCGCCGTGAGATCACCCGTAGCCAGTTGCCGGTTCGCCTCGTCCCAGACCCGGCTCGCAGAGGATCCGTCGAGAAGATCCTGGATACCGAAGTGGCGGCGGAGTTCGAGATGCGTCCAGTGATAGAGCGGATTTCGAAGCGTGTGCGGCACCGTCTCGGCCCAGGCCTGGAATTTCTCGCGGGGGGAGGCCGTGCCAGTGATACGGTCTTCCGCGATACCGTTGCCTCGCATGGCCCGCCACTTGTAGTGGTCGCCGTCGAGCCAGATGGCTTGCAGATTCTCAAACCGCCGGTCTGCGGCGATGTCGCGAGGGCTTAAGTGACAGTGGTAGTCGATGATCGGCTGCCGGGCAGCGACCTGGTGATAGAGGCTGGCGGCCGTGTCACAGGAGAGCAGGAAGGAGTCGTCGCAGAAGGCCATCGGGCACCCTGTTGAGAAAGAGCGGTTTTGCTCGAGAGACGCCGGCTGGAGAGCCGGCAGTTTTTGCCACAATAGCCGGTTTTATCGGGGTAGCGGAAGAACCGCGAACCATTCCGGCGGCAGACGCGTAGAGAGATCTCACCAAGGAGGGTTTGATCATGGATGCACATTTCAGCGAGTATCTGGCAGCGGTCGCAGGGATGCAGGATACCTACGGCGTGTCGTGCGACTGTCTGGCCACGGAGTTTCACGACATGGCGGTTCCGCCTGGCAGCCAAACGGCGGTCAGCGCCGAACTGCAACCGGCCTGCACAGTTGTTTCCTAAGCGGGCTCAATCCGCTGGGGCCGGCCGAGAATAAAGCTCAGTGCGGGGCCGGCGGCCATCGTTGTGATGACGCACATCACGACGCAGGCCACGAAGAGCCGCTGGTCGATCAGGTGCGCATCAAAGGCCGCTGCAGCCATGACGATGCCCAGAATGCCCCGGGCGTTGAGGCCACAGCCGACGGCGAGCGCCTGCCGGTCGTCCATGCCCACCAGTTTGGCGCCGAGATAGACCCCGGAGATTTTTCCGAGAAAGGCAATAGTCGTGATCAGCGCGACGAGCCCCAGATCAAAACCGTTGATAAAGTCTGCGGTGATCGCCATCGAGACAAAAAAGATCGGTGTGAACACAGCGTAGGAAAAGTCACCGATGATTTCGAAAGGCCGGGGGTAGCGGGCATAGACCCCAGACAGGGCGATGCCGGCCATGAACGCGCCGAGGAAGGAGTGCAGCCCGAGAGACTCAGAGCCCGCGGCACAGACAAGCGCTATCAGGATGATGCACGAGATCATGCCCGAGGGCTGCGGCAGGTGCCGGTCGACCCACGCCATCACCATCGGCAGCAGAAACTTGCCCACCAGCAGAATGCTGCCCAGCAAGAGCACGGCCATGGCGAGAATCGTCGTCCCTTGGCCCTGCCCCGTGGCCTGGGGGCCGAATTCCGCCAGGATCACGGCGAAGAGCCCCCAGCCGACGAGATCGTCGACGAGCGTCGCCGCCATGATCGTTTTGCCGATGTCGCTTTTGAAAAGGCCCATGTCGATGAGGATTCGGGCGATCACCGGATTTGCCGAGAGCGACAGGATCGACCCTATAAAGAGCGCCGTCGCAAACAGGTCTTTCGGAGTCACGCCGATGACCTGTGGGAAGACGTAACACATCAGAAACCCAAGCGCCAGTGGCACGAGCGTGCCGACCGTGCCGACGACCAGCGCCTTGCGGCCCGACCTGCGGAACTCACCCACGCTGATGTCGAGTCCGATCGTGACGATGAAGAAGAGCATGCCCACGCGGGCGATGGCGGCCCGGGCGCTCGTGATCGGTCCAGACGGTGGAAAGAGCCAGGCGAAGACCTCTGGCGAGAGCCGGCCGAGCATGGTGGGCCCGAGCACGAGGCCGCCGGCGATCTCGCCGACCACGGCCGGAATGCCGAGCTTCCGTGCCAAGGCGCCAAGCACCAGTGCCGCGAGCAGCATGGCCGCCAGATGCAGGGAGAGCACAGCCCAGTCAACAGAACTCATAGCGGCGCGTCTTGAGCGTTTCAGGGACAGGCGATTGGTGTTGTACGGCGAAAGCGAGCGGGGGCTTCCGAGCCGCCTTCTTTTCCGTTCGTCGAGGTTATAATCAGGGAGTTCCACGTCAAGTCAACCGGCCCCTACCGTTGCCTTTATCCAGGCCTCCATCTCGCACCCCTTGCAACCCGCCGCCGTGAGTAACGCCGCCGACCACGAAGTCGTCCCCATCAACCTCTACAAGCCCAAGAACCCTTTTGTGGGCACGGTGCTGGATAACTTCTCCTTGCTGGCGGCAGGCGCTATCGGCAGGGTCAATCACATCACGTTTGATATCTCCGCAGGCAACCTCCACTTCATGGAAGGCCAGAGCATTGGGATCATTCCCGACGGGGAGGATGTGGAGGGCAGGCCACACAAGCTCCGGCTTTACTCAATCGCCAGTACCTGCCACGGCGACAACCTCGCACACAAGACCCTCTCCCTGTGTGTGCGTCAGCTGCAGTATGAGCAGGACGGCGAGACCATCAATGGCGTCTGCTCCACCTTCCTGTGCGACATCAAGCCGGGAGCTCAAGTAAAGATCACCGGCCCGGTGGGTAAGAAAATGCTTTTGCCTGCCGATGAGGAGGCCAACGTGATTATGCTGGCCACTGGTACGGGTATTGCCCCGATGCGGGCCTACCTCCGCCGGATGTTTGATCCGGGCGAGCGGTCGAAGCACCCCGCCTATCAGTTCCGGGGTAAGGCCTGGCTGATCATGGGGGTCCCCACCACCCCAAACCTGCTCTACGAAGATGAATGGCAGAGTTATCTTGCAGCCTTTCCCGATCACTTCCGCTATACAAAAGCGATCAGCCGCGAACAGCAGAACCCCAGCGGTGGCCGGATGTATATCCAAGACCGCGTGGCTGAGAACGGCGCGGAAATCTTTGCTTGGATCGAAGACCCCAAAACCCACATCTACATGTGCGGCCTGCGGGGAATGAAGCCCGGCATCGATGAGGCGATGACCACGGCGGCGGCGGCGAAGGGCTACAATTGGGCCGAGTTGTGTGCTCAGCTTAAAAAGGCCGACCGCTGGCACGTGGAGACCTACTGAGGTCGTCAGCTCTGGGCAGCCCACCACCCGATCCATGGCCCGATCCTCGACCAGCCGTTACGGGAAGCCAACGCCACGACGACACAGGGAGGTAGCGACTACCGTGCCGAACAGGATTGGGATGGGATCTCTTTTTAGCTGTCCGAGAGTTCTCGATATCGCCGATGTCGCATCCCCGTCCGGCAGCCAGTGTGTTTTGCAGCAGGTCCTCGCGGCCGATGAATGTGACCTCGAACGCACCGTAGCGGCCGCGCAATGAGCGGCCATAGGCGTCATGGAAAACAACACCGTCGATGCGGTTGAGCAGGTCGATCCGAACTGGCTCGACCCCAATCACTAGAATATTTCCGGGCTGACCTGCAAGGCTTCAAGAGGAACCGTCCGCTCCTAAAAACCCAAAAGCAATGAGAGCCGCACGGAGTCGCTGGGCATTGTCGGATGCGTCGGCGAAGAAGATGTCGATGTCCTTGGTAAATCGCGGAAACCCATGAAAGGCGACTGGGTATCCACCCACGATCATGTATTCAACGCGATGGGCTTCGAGTAATCGTCAGAAGTCTTCGAAGTCGGACTGGGTATACATAGAGAAACTTCCCCGCCTCAATCCGCAAACGCTCCACCGCGTCGAGCCGTTCCGCGGGTGTGCTTGACCGCCGCTCAAGGCGGTCTGCTGCCTCCTGGCGACTGCCGTCTGTCCACTTGGGGAAAGACGGACCTCCGAAGCTCGATCGTCAGCCATGGCTATCGCTCCCGCCCGAGGCCTCAAGGACGGAACGTATGTATATATTATGGCTCCCAGAGCTTAAACCGCCACGCTCGCGATAAATACTGGGCATACTCAAGGTGGCCTTTAATATGCACCGCATACTGAAGAAAAATCTGTAATTTAAAAGTTCGGCGACAGGAAGCCCAGCGCCAGAGCAGCGAAGGTCCGAGCCGTAGTGGCGAGGCGTTGATAGTGGCCGCCGTTGTCGCTCGACTCGGCACCGGGTAAAATTGTGAGATCGATGGGAGTTGGCTTTATGCGCGACACACGGATTATCCGCGGGCACTACACCGGCCGGACATTCGTCCCGGATGAGCCACTCCCAGATGCTGAGGGGGTAGCAGAGTTGGTTATAACCCCTTCCGTTCATCGGCCGGTTGGTTCGATCGCCGATGCCTTCGGGACAGCGACTGAGTAGCGGAGCGCGACTGAAATACTGGCCAAAGCCCGCGCTGACCGCGACGACTGGGGCGACCGTTGATCTCCCTCGACTCGAACGTCGTAATCCGATTGGTTGAGGGGGATGCTCCGACCCGTGCGCCCTTGGTCGCGCGGCTGGCCCCGTCGCTCGGAGTAGCAAGATCGCTGATGATGTCCCGTTTGAGCCGCTTGGAGTGCCGATCAAATCTACTGCGTGCAGGTGATACAGCGACCTCGGCACAATTCGCTGTGTTCTTCGCCGGGGTCGAAATGAGTCTGATCGAGGTAACAGCATCGGTGGTCGAGTTGGCAACGGGACTCCGCGCGAAATACCACCTCAAAACACCTGATGCACTCCACTTCGCTACCGCCCTGGAGGCTGGCGCGGACGTGTTCTTGACGGGCGACCGAGGGTTCGCGTGAGCCCACGTCGCCGGCTCGCTCGAATGCCGCGGAATACAGCCGCACGGAAATGTTGCGGCCCGCGAATCATAGGTTGACGTATCAACGTGTTCACGATCGCGATGAAGACGCCCTGATGAATGTGGAACGGATGGTTCAGCGGCCCGGCGTTGAGGATCGTCCATTCCTCGACCGTGCCGATCTCAAGTTGCGGCATGACGCCTTCACCAAACTTCTTGCCGTTGACGTAGAAGTTGTCGATGTTGACGATCGGCTCGCCGGTGTCGGGATCAACACCATCAACGGTGGCCAACTGCTCCAGCGAGAACGTGCGAGTGAAGTCTGGCGTCGCTTCCCAGAGCGGGTCTGCCCGTTGCTGCGCAAACACCGGCGCGGCAGTCGTGACGAGATCCCCTTCGACAACGATGGTCGCCAGCACGTAGTACGTGAGCGTGGCCTTGTACTGTGGCCACGGATCGAGCGGATTGCCGACCATGATCATGCCAGCCAGACCACCCTCAACCTGCTGCTTGCTCACCTCGTGCACGTACCAAATCGGAAGGATCGTTGTCGCCGGCAAGATCGTTCGTCAGGTGGAGCTTGAGTGTGTCGCCACTCTCGATCTGCAGCATCGTTCCCGGAAAGCTGGCCGAGTATGAAGTGCCATAGGCGTCGAACGGGTAGGCCATGGCGTAGGAGTTGTAGTCGCGACCGCTGTCGGCGGTGCGAGTGTAGACCTCCTGCCCGCCGTAGAGAATTGGGTTTGAGTCGAAACCCGCCGTCTCCGGGCCTGGCTGGCCCCGTGGACGGCAGGCTTGCGGACGGGAAAAGCCGATCGGAAGAAAAAGAAAAATCACCTTTTTAGCCTTGGAGCCCACACTCTCGTTCGCTCGTGGCAAGCTTTTTTCGCACCATTTCCGCGGGGACTCTCGCAGGTGATTTCGTGGACCAGTGCCGGGATGGTAATCGGCAGGCCGCTGATTTCCTGGCCCCTTAGGTTCGGGTCGGCCGAACGGTGGAGAACGAAGCAGCGGGCTGACGGCAGCGGATCGTTGCCTCTCGTCAACCTCGGAGGCCGCACCGAAAAATCGGGTGCCCATCAAAAAAGGCCAAAGCTCCCCGAGTAGGGTGGTTCCGATGCCTGTTTTCACGGAAGATATCAGGTTTTCACCACAAGGTGACGTAAAAAGCGACGTAGGGCAGAGGTTGGCAGGGCATGTCAAACGGGGATCGAGCCGGTCGTTTGCGATTACGTCACCCAGCCTCCTGGCTCTCCGTCAGCAATCGCTTTCAGTAGGGTTGGCATGCCTTGGTAGTAGGACGCGACGGGCATTTGAGCCCTTTTCAGCCGACCATAGCCATGCAGACCGTCGTTCATGCTCCGTCGTGGGCGTGGACCGCGTCGGGGGACGGCTGCCGGCAGTTGCTCGTCGTGGAACACGACTACCCGCACGCGTCGGTACGGGTCCACGCCTGCATCGTGACGGGGTGGCGAGGTGAGCCCACGGCCAGAGAGGGCCAGCGGTTCTCCTGGCAGTCGTTGACCGATCCAGAGACCACCGTCTCGCCCGTGCTGCCCGCCACCGTGCCAATCATTCGGGAGCTCAGGTCAATCCGCGGCACGCTGGGCGCAGGGTGAGGATCTCGCGGCCGTCCCAAGTTTTTCGCGCGGGGCTGGCGTTCGACCTGTCTGCGGCGTCGGCGGCATGCGCTCCGGGTCCGTGTCGGCTGCGGTGCCATTGCTGGGAGGGATAGACAAAGTCTGCCGGCTCCGGTGCTGGCAGCCTGGGCAAGTTGTGTGGCGGGAGCCTGAAAGACAGGCTCACCCCTACCGATCATACCGAAGATTTGCGTGGTCCGGACGAGATGAATTATGCCGGACGTGCGGTTGCACCGCAAAGAACTTTCGTCGTGGAGGATCGCTATGCGTCGGATCATCGCCTTGGCCTTGATAGGTGCCTCGCCACTCGTGGTCGCCGCGATCGCCCGCGGTGACGAGCCGCGGGTGCAGGAGGTGAGCCTGCAGGATGTCGAGCAGCCTGGAAGCCGCTTTTATCTCGCCGGCATCACGGGCAGTTCGTTCGCCACGCTCACCGCCACCGATTCTCCGTCGGCCACCGGTCCATTGTTCACCTCCGGTGGCGCCGCTGGCCTCACCTTCGAAATGCTGGACCGCGCCTGGCGGCTGGAGGTCGAGGGACGGGCCCGTGATCCGATCGTCGGAACGTCGGTGAGCGACAGCGACGCGTCCGCCTCCACGCTCAGCGGGAGCGGGGGCTGGTCGACCACGGTGAACCTGTGGCGGGACTACGACGTCACCGAACGCCTGACCGCCTACGTGGGAGGCGGTATCGGCGGGGGCGGCTACCAGTTCAGCGTGAACCAGGAATACCCCGTTCAAGACGTGACGGTGACCGGAGTTAGCACCGTCGGCGGGTTCGCCTGGCAGGCCGGTGGCGGCCTCGCCTTCGCGGTCACCGACCGGATCACCCTCGACCTCGGCTACCGCTTCTTCGAACTCGCCTCCGGGAGCGTGACCGCCCAAGTGTCGCAAAGCGGTCTGCTGTTCGGCACGACGTCCTTCAACCCGGGATTCAGCGCCAGCGAGCTCTTCTTCGCGATCCGGATCTACGAGCCGTTCCGCCGATGGCGGTAGAGACAAAGGCTTCTTCAGCCGGCTGACGGGCGTTTGCACCGGCTTCCGTGGCGAACTAGGCTGCAGTTGACGTCGCATGCTGCGACGCTAGCCGAAGGAGCCCGTCATGCTGTTCTCCCGAAAAAGCCAGATTCGCCCGAACCCGCGCCGGAGCCGTCGGCTGCCGGGGCGAACGCTCTTCGAACAGCTCGAGTCGAGAGCCCTGCTGGCCACGTATTCGATTCCGCTGGTCGATAGCACCGGTCTGGCTGACTATGAACTCTACGCCGTGGGCTATTCGGCTTCGGCGCTGTCGGGATCATCGACCGTGGGATTAGAACTGGTGCAAACCCCAAACACCGACAAGGCCGTCTTCCAGCAGGTGACGAGTGCCTCGGGGTCGATCAACGGCATCAAGATCAACCGAGGTGGTAGCTCTCCCGTGACGGGAGGCATCGGGCGAATCGAGATCCCCGACACGTTCGACACGACCGGGGCCGTCGTGCTGATCGCGGCCGTGCCGACCAGCGGAGCCTTGCCGTACGTGACCTACACCGTCACCGGGACAAAGGTGGTGGCCCCTGGGCTTCCGCCGGCCAATAACTGGCCCGGCGGGCAGACGTACGTCTACACCGAAATCGAACTGACCAACAAGCCAGGGACTGGCTTGACGGTGGACTCGACCCAGGTCAACTTCTGGTCGATGCCGATCACGATCGGGATCGATGGAGCGACCTCGCCGATTCCCTCGGTCCTCGGCCAGCCTGCGCCGCTGGTGCGGACGAAGGTGTTCGACGCCTACCAGCCGTTTATCAATGCCGAGACCAACCTCGCCGGCGCCGCCAATGCGGCCCTCAGGAACGCCTACCTAGGCCTCAAGAGCGGCGTGGCACTCGTCAGCCCGCTCAGCGTGCTTCCGAATACCGGCTCGGTGTTCAACACCGCCTTTGACTCGACGCTCCCGCAACTCTTTGGCGGACCTTCCAATCGTGGTCTCACGCTCCGGATGACCGGCGACAGCGGAGCAACCTACACCGGCACACCGACCGTGTCCGGCGGCAGTTACTACCTGAACTTTGTGAACGACCAAACTCCCACGTCCGGGCAGTTCCAAATCTATAGCCCGCTGACGCCCAACGCGGCGGCCGCCAGCACCGGCACGTCGGGATACCAAGTCTTTGGCTGCGTGGGCGTGTTCAAAAACCCGGTCGGCTCGAATCCCGATGCGTTGGGCGTCGGCCGCGACATCGCGGCGGCGCTCAATCGCGGCGTGGCCCTGCTCGGGTCCGGGACGCCGAACGCGGCCGGCTCCACGTCGAACTATTGGGACACCAGGGTCAACTGGTATCCCGCCGCCCAGGTCTACAACAACTATTCCCGGTTCATGCACGTCGGGCAGGCTGACGGCGCCAACATTTTTCAGTTGCCGCCCCAGGCCGTGAAAGACGCCCAAAATACCTTCTTCGCGGGTTCTGCGTATGGCTTTCCGCAGGACGAGAATCCGCCTCATGGGACCAGCCCGTATCCCACGGTGCCTTTCAAGTGGGATCCGGTGCCGGCAGGCACCACCACGGTCACCGTCACGCTCGGGCCCTGGGGCAGCCAGCCCGTCGCCGTCAACTCGCAGGACTTCAGCGTTCAAGAGAACTCCGCGAACAACGTCTTGACTTGGTCGTCGGGTCCGTTCGTCGGCTTCACGTCCCTGATCACCGCGACGGTCGCCATGAGCACCTCGAACGCCGGGACGCTGACCTGTGATTCCGGCACGAACGTGACTGTCAGCCAGTCCGACAATCAGTGGACGCTCACCGAAACGGCGACGGGTGCGCTCAACACCTACTTCACGAGCGGCAAGATCAAGTACTCGACCCTGCCGAACAACACCGATCCGCAGCAGTTGATCGTGTCGGCCTCGGCCGGTAGTGGTCCCTCTCAGCAGCAGTCGCAGGGCGTGAACCAGATCACGATCATTCCCTCCGATGCCGGGCCGAAGGTGCATGCTCCGGCGTCGTTCACCACGAATCCCGCCACGCCCGTCACCCTCACGTTCCCGACCGTGCCCACCCCGTTCACCGACAATGCCGCTGGCGTCGGCACGAGCACACCCTTCACGGTGACGATGAATGCCTCGGCTGGCCGGCTCACAGGAGCGAATGCGCCGGTGAACCCCGAGATCCCAGGCTCGACCGGTGTCACGGTCACCGGTTCCGGCACGGCGACCATGACGTTTGCGGGAACGCTCGGCGACCTGAACGCGTATTTCCAGACCGGCAAGCTCACCTACACACCGCCGTCCGGGGTGGCGACGCAGACACTCACGACCAGGCTCGCGGGCCTCAGCCAGGTGTCGACGCCGGCGACGACCTCAGTCTTCATCGGCCAGTCGGGCACGCCCGTCGTGTTCTCCCCGATGGCGTTCTGGCTCCGGCCCGGACAGGCCTCGAACCTTCACTGGCTCTCGGCGAAGCCTCCCTTTGCCGATGCCGACTCGACCTCGCTCGTGGTCACGCTTCAGGTGGTCGGCGGGGCAGCCACGCTCCGGGCGGTCAGCCGAGCGGGAGTGGCGGCGACGGGATCGGGGAGCCAGACGATGACGTTCACGGGGCCGGTGCGAAACCTCAACGCCTATTTCCAGAGGCCCGGATCGATCACGTGCAAGGCGCCGGCCGGCAGCCTCCTCCCGCGGACGCTCCTGGTCACGGCGTCGGATGGCTCGCGAACCGGCTCTGCCCAGACCACCCTGCTCGTGCGGAGCCCGGTCGCCTCGGCGCTTTTCGTGAATCCCGCCACGCTTCTCGGGACGACTGTCCGAAGCAGAGCGATTGAGATCGATTACCAGTCAATCGTCAATAAATCGGGGGCGACGATGACCGGCTCACGGAGCGTGGAATTCATGCTCAACTCGCTGCGGTCGGGCATGATTGAGGTGTTCAACAACGGGCTGTGGTACAGGGTCATGCCCATGCGGTTTGGTCTGATGCCACTGGTAGTGCCTGGCGGCAAGATCCGCTGGACGCCGCCGGCCAATGCCCTTGGCCGCGTGAACGCCTTCACGGTCAGCACCTGGGACGGCCGGCAGAAGTCGGGCGTGTCGCAGGTTTCGTTCGACGTCACGCCGTGAGCCTGCCGCGGATTCGCGCGATGGCGGATTCGATTGCATCGCCAAGCGAGACCACGGTTTCAGAAACGACCGGATCGTTCTCAGGTTTCAGGGGCCGCTGGGTCGGCGCAGGAAGGGTGCCTTGGTTGAATCGGAGTGTGCCGGCGACCTCACTTGAACCAACGGCAACGGCATCGCCGCTGTCTCGCCCGACGCGCAGTGTGTGGTGCACATTCTCGCCGATAGCTTGATTGCGGCCGTCGACAGCTAACGGGGCGTACATACCTTGCGGCATGCCCGAGTTGGCTGCCAACGCTCCGGCGATGCTCCAATCGCTGTCTGACTGACAAACTTCGTTGCCAGTGTTGTGCGAGATCGCCAAGCCAGCCTGCGATCTTATCCCGCGATGACCCTGGCACCGCCTTCACCTTGAGTCGAGCGGATGACTGAAGAGCCTTCGTCGTGGTGCCTGCGATCCCGTAAGTGTTCGCTTTTGCAGGCGACTCAAAAAGCGAATCAGAATCCGACGCAGTCTCTGCTCGCAAGAGCCCGCAGGGCCCCGTACCGGCAAAACGGCATCCCCATGAAAAGACGGAAAGGACGGAAAAAACCAAGCCGCAGAACGACTTGCGTCACTCTGCGGCTTTGTGCGGGATCTTGCGGCCACCTTCAAAAAGGGCCAAAGCTCCCCGAGTAGGATTCGTCACAAACTAATTTTTCAGCGGGAATAAGCGAGATTGCAGCCGAGGGCGACGCAGAATCCGACGCACGCGAAACTCCGCGTGAGGTCGCAAGAGGCCGCAGGAAGCTGCAGTCTCAGGCACGAGGCTCGCCGGAGTTCGAGACAAAGCCCGGAGATGGATCCGCTGGAATACGCCGGACCACTACGGTAGTGGCCCGTCTGCGGGCCGGCCGTCGCATGCATCTACGGTTGACCGCCCTGTATGCCAACGGGCATCGTCGCTCTCGCGTATCTTGTCACCGTCCGCCGCCCACGAGCCCGAGGCCCATCCGATGCGCCCGCTCAGCATCAGGTTGCGAGAACGCTTCGGTGCATTCGGCGGCGGTTTACACCTTCCGAGGCGGGGAGCCGCGGGCCCATCCCGGAAGACGGGATGGTCATCAACGATCAGGAGGCAGATGCGGGAAGCTTCGCCCATGCCGCTCACTATGACCGCAGATTCTCGAACGGCCTATTGATGGAAACGGCAACCCGCGCCGGGATCACGCAGCCGAGGGGACATTCTCGCGCACCGCCCGCGGGTGACGGGCAGCGACGCGCAACAGGCTCAGAGCAGGGCCGTCCGGACGCGATTTGCCCGCTTCCCAGTCTCGCAGCGTCTCCGCTGAGATCCCGAAGGCATGCGCGAAATCGACCACCGTCAAGCCGACGAACCGCCGGATCGCGACGATGTCAGCCCCCGATTCGATGCGTCCATCGGCCACCCGTTGCCGGACTTGGGCCGGTATCGACCGTTCAAAGTCGGCTGCCTCGAGTTCAGAAAGGTCGTCGGCCATGGGAACGCTCCTCGAGATATTGCTCGCACAGTCGCGACTCACGACGTGTCGCACGACGTGCCGAAATGATCCGAATCACATCGGTGTCGACGTTTACAGTCACTATCACAACGATACCTCGTGTGATCGGGCCGATGCAAATGAACCGTTCCTCCTCAAGAGAGTGCTCCGCGTCGAAAATCTCGAGGTAGTCCACGCCGCATGTGAACAGCGTGCTCGCTTCCGCAAAAGAAATCGCATGCTTGCGGAGGTTGCTGGCGGCCTTCTCCTCGTCCCACTCGAAACGGATAGCCACGCAGAGCCTCGCAAACCGCTTTCCAGCGACGCGCACGCGGCGAACGCACTCCGTCTCGGCCGCTCACCAAAGTGTATACGCATGTATATGCTTCTTGTCAATCTGACCTGCCCCGATGAATGAAGCCCCCTAGCAGTGACCCGCCCCTCCTCTGGCGGCGCCATCACCTTGATCTGCTGGGTATCGCCAAGACAGCCTGCGATCTTGTCTCGTGACGACCCTCGCACCACCTTCACCTTGAGTCGGGAGGATGGTGGCGGGGCCTTCTTTATGCTCCCTGCGATCCCGTAAGTGTTCGCTTTTGCAGGCGACTGAAAAAGCGACTCAGAATCCGACTCACTCTCTGCTCGCAGGAGGTCGCAGGGCCCCGCACCGTCAAAACGGCATCCTCATCAAAAGACCAAGCCGCAGAACGACTTGCGGTAGTCTGCGGCTTCGTGCGGGCTCTTGTGGCCGCCTTCAAAAACGGCGAAAGCTCCCCGAGTAGGATGGTGCCGATCTGTGGTTGTGCCCGACAATATCCGGATTCTGCAAAAAGGTGACGTAAAAAGCGACGTAGGGTAGAGGTGGCAAGACGTGGCAGGGCGTGGCAAAGGACGTTGCCGAACCGGGATGGTGGTGACGTCGCCTCCCGGACCAGAACAGAACTTGCCTGCGTGACCGAGCGGCAATACCTTGAACGGATGCCAACGGTACTCCGAGTAGGCGGATTTCGGTTTCACTTTTACTCCGAGAGGGCACAGAACCTCCTCGCATCCACGTTCGGTGTGCGGAGGGTGAATGCAAATTCTGGCTCGATCCAGTGGGCCTTGGCAGGAATCGCGGCGTTCCCCCTCATGTCGTGAGGGAAATGGAGCGACTGGTCTTTGAACACGTCGATCTCTTGTTGGAGAAATACGATGAGCATCACCCACCAGGAAACCGAAGCCGTAGCGACGAGAGCGTGGACTGAGGGGCGAATGGTCTTTGTCGAGTTGACGGACCAGCGGATCGTGGGATTCCCCGCGAATCGGTTCCGTCGTCTGCGCGATGCCAGCGAGCCGGAGTTGGCCGAGGTTCGGCTGGAGGTCGGTGGCACGGCGCTGCGTTGGGAGTCGCTCGACGAGGATCTCACAGTCGAGGGCGTGGTGGCGGGACGCTTCCAGTTGCCACCGGGGCGTGACTGATTTCTCGTGGTCGGTTGCTTCCTTCACCCCGACGGAGGAGCTTGCAGATGCCGATCAAGGTCATCCATCGCCTCTCGGCATGACGGATGCGGCACCGCCGCGGTGGGAAGAAGAGCGGACTGGGTTAACGCCGCTCAATCCAATGCGGTGAACGGCAAAGCTCCCCGAGTAGGATCCGTAACAAACTCATTTTTCAGCGTAAATAAGTGAGATTGCAGCCGACGGCGACGCACAATCCGACGCAGCCGGATCTTCGCAGGAACTCGTAGGAGTTCACAGGAGTGGGCTCAGTGCGGTTGGCTCGATCCGTTGCCTGACAAACGGGCGGGCATGCATTCCCTTGGCGTTCCGGTGTCGCGTGGTGTACACTTGTGCCTATGGTAACCCTTGCTGAGATTGAATCCGCCGCCGCAGACCTTTCGCCGACCGAGAAGCAGGAACTGATGCTCTTCCTGGCCTCACGACTGCGGGCCGAGGGCGCCACGCTGCCCGAGCCACGCACGTTCACTCGCAACGAGATGGCCGGCTGGATTGAGGAAGACGAGGCGGACATGCGCCGGCTTCGTGAGCGGCCGTGAGGCTCTTCCTTGACTCGA
>JBAXUW010000056.1:0-15532 GCA_037129495.1 Planctomycetota bacterium
CCCCGGCCGTGAAGCGGGAGGGCGTGGACTTTACCGATGACAACTCGAGTTTCGCCAGCGCTGCCAGCCTGGGAGCGCTCACGCTTGGCGGCGCCACCGTCACGGCTGTGATCAGCGGCGCTGGTCGCACGGTCTTCACGCCGGCGGGCAGTCTCAATTACCCGGTTCAGCCCGGCTCGGTCGATGAGCCCGGCCATCGCCAGATCCCGGTGCAGTTCACGCAGCACGGCAACTTTTCGCTCGCGACGTCGCCAGGGGACGCCATCCCGGTCGTGCAATACAACTTCCGCGACGTCTACGGCAGAGATCCCTCGGGCAACACCCTCCACAACGCGATTACGCCCGAGCAGAAGCAGCGGGCTCGCGAGGTTTTCGAGATCTATAGCCGCTACACCGGCGTCCGCTTCGAAGAAACGGAATCCTCGGGAATGACGGTCGCCACGGGCGACGTGCGGGCCGCGTCGCCAACCGTCCCTCCGACGGCCGTTGCCGGCATCGCCGGCAGCGCCGCGATCATGAATTCGAATCTCGACTGGGGCTCGAGCGAATATGGCGGCAGCTGGTTCACGGTGGCGATGCACGAGATCGGCCACATGCTGGGGCTCGCCCACTCCTACGACCTGCCATCGATCATGGGCGGCGGCCTGACGGGCGAGGCCGTCTTCCCCGGCGACTACGACACCGAGCAGCTCATCCAGTATTTTCCGACCAACGGCTCCGACGTGGACCTCTACACGTTCACGATCGACAAGCCGGGCGCGCTTTCGGCCGAGACGATCATCGCCCGGCCCGGCCAGGTGGCCACAAGCGCGCTCGACAGCGTCATCACGCTCTACCGCGAGGACATCGTCAACGGACAGAAGGTCCGCACGATGATCGCCCGCAACGACGACTCCTTTGGCCGCGATTCGTTCGTCGGCCTCGACGTCACGGCTGGCACCTATTTCCTGGCCGTTTCGAGCACCGGCAACACGGCATTCGACCCCAGCGTGAGCGACAGCGGCTGCGGCGGCCGCACCGACGGCGCCTACCAGCTGAAGCTGGGCTTCGACCCAACGAGCACGGCGGCCACCACGATCGTGGACACCTCGGGCACCACGCTCGACGGCGATCGCGACGGACAGGCTGGCGGTGCCTTTCACTTCTGGTTCAACACCGCCTCGGCGGCGAACACGGTCTACGTCGACAAGGCCGCGTTGAATGGTGGCAACGGCACGCTTGCCACGCCCTACAACACGATCCAGTCCGCGATCACCAACATCGGCTCCAAGACGGTTATCCGCATTGTCGGCAACGGCTCCAACCTGCCCTACCTCATCGGTACCACTCTCCAGGGAGCCGACCTGGCCGACGGCAAGACATTCAACGTGCCGAAGGGCGTGACGGTGATGATCGACGAGGGTGCGGTGCTGAAGTTCCGCGCCGCCATTCTCGACGTCGGCACATCGTCCGGTTCGATCTCGTCGCGGGCCTCGGCCGCACTCCAGGTTCTCGGCACCCCCACCAAAAACGTGACGTTCACCTCCTACCACGACGACGCCATCGGTGGTAGTTCCGATGGTGTCGGTCCGGCTGTGACTGGCGGACAGTGGGGCGGCATCGTGATGCGAGCCGACTCCGACTCTCCCACCAAGAAGGTGTTTTTGAACAGCGTGAGTGAGGCCACGATCACCTACGGCGGTGGCCAGGTGGTCGTGGATTCCCAGCTCGGCTCCTACGCGCCGATCCAACTGGAGAGCACGCGGCCGACGCTCGCGTTCAACACGATCAAACACAGCGCCGGTGCCGGCATCGCCGCCGACCCCAACAGCTTCGAGGAAAGCGACGGCCGCACCGGACCGGAAATCCGCGGTAACACGCTGCTCAATAACTCGATTAACGGCCTGTTCGTGAACATCCGCACGAATTTCGGCAGTGCGGTCGACAAGCTCGACGTCCCGGCCCGGTTCAAGAGCACTGACATCGTCTACGTGCTGCAGGAAAACCTGCTCATCGACGGCGGCGTTGGCGGCTACATCGACCGGCTGGACCGCAGCGGCTCCACGAGCGCCGCCTCGTTCCAGGTTACGAATCTGGCCAAGACCTCCGACCTTCGGGCTGGCATGCCGGTTCAAGGAGCCGGCATTCTCGGGGGCACAACGATCGCGAGCATCGACGGTCCCACGTCGATCACACTCTCAGCCCGGCCCACGGCCACGGCGGTGGGTGTGGGGCTCTCGTTCTTCGATCCCAATGGTGTCGGATTCGCCCGCCGTAGCGGTCGGCTGGCAGTTGATCCGGGCGTGATCGTGAAAATGCAGGGTTCGCGGATCGAGCTGGAGCGGGGCACGGCACAGCTGATCGCTGAGGGAACCGCCGGCAAGCCCGTGATCTTCACGAGCGTCGGCGACAACCGGTTTGGTGCCGGTGGCACGTTCCTCACCCACGCCAACCTGCCCGATGCGCGGGCGGCGGGCGACTGGGGTGGCATCGTTATCAATGCCGGAGCGAAGGCGAGTATCGACCATGCTTACATTGGGTTCGGCGGCGGCCAGACGCCGATCGAGGGCGGCTTCGACCAGTTCAACGCCATCGAGGTGCATCAGGGCGACCTGCGGTTGGCCCACAGCCGGCTTGAAAACAATGCCGCCGGCACGTCCAGCTCGAACCGCGTCGGCCGGGGCGCGAATGTGGCCTCCACGATCTTCGTCCGCGGCGCGCAGCCCGTGATCGAGGGGAATGACTTCCGCGACAACCTCGGCGCGATTGTGAGCATCAACGCGAATGCGCTGACGGACGTTGCGCGGCCCGATCCGGGCCGTAGCACGGGCGCCATCGACCGCGACGCGCGGTACGACGGCAACCTCGGCCCGCTCGTACGCGACAACCGCATCTCTTACACGGTTAATGCGGCTGCCGGTCGGCCCGCCGGCGGCGCCATTGGCGGCATGCAGGTTCGCGGCGAGGAGATCACGGTGGAGAGCGCCTGGGACGACACCGACATCGTCTACGTGCTGCAAAACGAGATCATCGTTCAGAACTTTCACACGGCCACCGGCGTGCGGCTCGTTAGCGCTCCCGATGCCAGCCTCGTGGTGAAGATGGCCGGCGCAAACGCCGGGTTCACAGCGGCCGGTTACGGCCTTGACATCAATGACCGGATCGGCGGTACCGTGCAGGTGATCGGCCAGCCCGGGTATCCGGTGATCATCACGTCGCTCAAGGACGACACCGTGGGCGCAAGCCTCGATCCGCTCGGCCTGCCGACGAAAGACACCAACTCCGACGGCTCGGCCTCGACGCCTTCGGCAGGCGACTGGCGGAGCCTGCAGTTCCTGCCACTGTCGAACGACCGCAACGTCGCGATTGTCCAGGAATCGGAGAAGGTCCAGACCGGCGGGCTCGACAGCAACGCCACGCCCTCGGATGCGCAGGTGCTCGGCGTGCTCGCGCCGAATTTTGCCACCGGCACCAATACATGGGACTCAGCGCAGGAAAAGAGCGGCGATGACAACCGCAGACTCGGCTTCGAGGTGCACGGCCACGTGGCGGTCGATTCCTCGTCCGACGTCGACGTCTACAGCTTCGTGGGCTATGCCGGCAGCGAGGTCTGGATCGACCTCGACAAGACAAGCACGTCGCTCGACGCCATGGTGGAGTTGCTCGATGCCAATGGCAACGTGCTGGCCCGGTCGGCCGACAGCCAGTCCGACGCGTCGCTTTCTGCCGCCACGCGTGGCGCCGCGCTCGACATGAACAAGACCGCTGCGTTCGGCGGAGACTTCTACACGACCAATCCGCGGGATGCGGGCATGCGGGTCGTGCTGCCTTTGGCCGGTCAGCCCTCAGGCACGCAGGCGCAGTATTACGTTCGCGTTCGCAGCCAGCCGCGGTACGACTCGACGACCACAAAGACTCAGTATGAGACCGATCTCGCCGACCCGACCAAAGTTGCCAGCGGCGCGACGAGCGGTGCCTACGAGCTGCGGATCCGCCTCCGCCAGCAGGACGAGAAGCCCGGCTCCACCGTGCGGTATGCCGACATCCGCTATCCCACGATCGGCATCGACGTGCAGGGTCTGCCGCACAACTCGCTACTCACCGGCGAGAATGGTGAAAACGCTACCGACGCAAACAGCGCCTTCGGCACTGCCCAGTACGTGGGCAACCTGCTCCAGACCGACCACAACACGATCAGCATCGCCGGCAACATCAGCGGCCAGACAGACGTCGACTGGTACACGTTCGCCCTCAACTACGAGCAGATCCAGGTCATCGGCGGCTTGAGCAGCGGCCTGAAGAGCTGGGCCACGATGATCGACCTCGACTACGGAGACGGCTTCCGCGGCGACCTGAGCCTCTGGGTGTTTGACTCGACCGGCAAGCTGATTTTTGGGGGTCGCGACTCGAATGTGGCCTCCGACCAGCCGGGTGCCGGCCAGGGCAGCGATGCCGACAATCTGGCTGCCGGCTCGTTCGGCAAGCTCGATCCGTTCATCGGTTCGGCACAGCTGCCGGCTGGCAATCCGACCGGCACCGCCGGCGGCGAATCGGGCGGCACGGGCACGCCGCCAGACCCGACAAAGCAGCTGCGATACTACGTCGCCGTGTCGAGCAACGAGCAACTCCCCTCGCAGCTCAACGCCACGTTCAAGAGCGCTGCGAGCAACACGCTGATCCGGATGGAGCCGATCAATTCAGTCGACCGAGTCGTCGAGGACCACATCGGCTTCACCGGCTACACGACAGGGACCAAGGCATCCAGTGCGACGGTAGCCCCCACGACCGTCGCCCTGATCAACACGCTGAACCTCTCGACGCACGTCACGCCGTTCACGCTCAGTGACGTGACGCTCTTCGTGTCGACGAGCGACAGCCTGCAGACTGTCGACGCCATGCGTGGCGGCGTCGAGACCACTATCTCGACGTCGTTCGGCGGCGGCACCACGTCCGATCTCGCCATGCGTTCGGACGGCAAGCTCTACAGCTACCGCGGGCTCTTAGGCACGGCCAATACCGCCGGGCAGATCAGCCTGGTGGACGCCGGCAACGGCAATCTGACCACTTTTGGCAACGACGCGATCCCCGACGCGCCGGCGAGCACGAGCAACACGGAGACCAATCTGAAGCCCCAGCAGTTCGGGGCTGTACCCACGACTACGTTCGGATTGGCGAAGACCGGCATCACGGCGGTCACTTCTGGAACCATTCAATACACCGATACAAGTACGACTCCCAACGTGACGGGAACCTGGAACTTCACGGCGGGCGCCAATGGCGTGATCTCGTCGTTTTCTCCGGTTGGAGTGACTCCCGTCGGACTTCAGTCTCCGCTATCAGGCAACGTGAATGGCCCCTCGGGCGTGATTTCTGTTTTGTGGAGTGGTCCCGTCCTGACGAGCGGTGTCGGCGTTGCTTCCGTTACCTACAACTTCACGAGCTCGCCAGACTCCCTCACCTCCGACAGGGTTGATGCCATCGCCTGGGGACAGACCGGACTAGCCGCGTATGACAATCTCTACTACTCCGTCAACGCCGGCGGGGCATCGCGACTCTTCAAAGCCGATCCGGCTACCGGCTCCGCCGCCGCCGTCGTTGGCAGGCCGTGGGGAGCCAAGGGCGTCATTCAGGATTTGGGCAGCCATCTCGGTGTAGTCACCGGCATGCAGTTCATGAAGGGCACGCTCTATGGTGTCGATACCAACGGCTATTTGTTCACGATCAACACCGGCACCGGCCTCGCTACGCTGGTTGACCTCGATCCCTCGACGCTTGGGTTCGCTGACCCGCTGCTGGTTGATGGAAACGGCGACCAAGACGCCACGGGCAGCGCCGTGCGGTTCGGCGGACTCGCGCTCGGCCCCCAGAATCTCTACGACGGGGCGCTGAAAGACTCGCTGTTTGCGATCGATAGCGCCGGCCGACTGCGGGCCTTCTCGGTCACGGCCGGTGCTCCCGCCACCGCCACCCTCCTGCAGGTGTTTGACAGCACCGGGAGTGGCACTGCGGACGCGTTCCACATCTCCACCGGAGTCGGCGGCGCCACGGGCCTCGCCTTCTCGCCGCTCGACATCAACCTCTGGCATCCCACCACGAAGCGGTCTGCTGATGCGGGCCACGGTATCAATGCCGCTCCCGACAATACCCGGGACAGTGCGAAGCTGGACCGGACCGTCACTGATGGACAGGGCAACGATCGCGAAAACTTCGAGTCCGAGGGCGGCGTGAGCATGTACTTCGGGTTCGAGCAGTACGCGGCTTCGAAGTCACCCTATCTCAACTACCAGTCGGCGGACGGGCAGTACGGCGTCCAGAACGGCTCCTGGCAGCAGGACCTTTCGTCCAACGCGACGATTGCAAACAGCTACAACCTCCCGGGCGGCGCCTACGGCAGCCTGACGACGAATTCCTTCAGCCTCGCGGGCTCCCAAAACGCCGACAGGCCGACGCTCTATTTCAACTACTGGTTGCAGACCGAAGCCAACACCGCAGGCACCGACAAAGGTGGCATGGTGGACAGCGCGCGGGCCTTCATCTCGAAGGACGGCGGCGTGACATGGACCGTCGTGGCGACCAACGACACGACTCGCTCCGCCGTGGACAAATCAGATGCCGAACTGCCGACGTTCACCTCGGTGTCGGCCAACATGTCGACCAACTCGAACCAGAACGTTCAGCAGCTGTTCAACAGCGGCTCGTGGCGGCAGGCCCGGATCGACCTGGGCGGCTATGCCAACCAGGCCGACCTCCGCCTGCGATTCGACTTCAGCACCGCCGGCGAGATGGACGCGACGCAGCGGGATGCCAGCGGCAAACTGATCAATAGGATCAACGGCGTCGCCGGCACTGCCGGCGACTTCGACAAGCCCACTCGCGGCCAGAACAACGGCTACGAGGGCTTCTACGTCGACGACCTCATGGTCGGTTTCGCCGAGCGAGGCGAGATGATCACGGGCGCCGTCGCCGGCCAGACCGACTTCTTCGCGGCAGGCACGCCAGGCCCGTCGCCTACCGTCCCCACGCAGAGCCTGCAGGGCAGCTACCAACTTGAAATCCGCCGCGGCACCGAATTCGCGGCACAGATCAACCCGATCAAGTCTGACTACATGATGTACCAGACGGTCGACACCAATGCCGATCTGGTCGCCAGCAATGGCGCTCTCGGCGATGCCAACCAGCCCCGGCAGCAGGGGCAGTTCTTGATCGAGGGCAACTCGGTCAGCAACGCCCTCACCTACGGCATCAGCATCGACGCGGGCCTCCGCGACGCCGGCACCAACGCCCCTAATCTGGGCGTGACGGCGAGCCTGCCGGTGCTCAACTCGGCTCGCCTCGTGCCGGGCGTGGTGGTCACCAACAACATCATCGCCTCCAGCGGCACCGCCGGCATCCTCTTCAGTGGCGACCCGAACACGGGCAATGTTCCGCTGGCTGCAGTGCCCTTCGGCAGGATCGTCAACAACACGATTGTCGGAAGTGATACGCAGTTGGAAGCAGATGTACCAGTTACATTCACCAAGCTGAGCGGTGTCGCCGCCACAGCAACCGGCGTGTACCGGACTGACGTTGGCAGTATTTTCAGATCGATTTCATCGATCACTATTCGTGACAGCGGCAGCAAATTCGGAGGCGCAGCTGGCAAGTACTCCGGCTTCGACCTTGACGCCGTGAAACTGTCAACCCTGCTTGCGACCGCCGCTACGCAGATCGAGGCGTTGTCGGGATTGCCCGTTTTTGACTTCAGTGTTAGCGGCACGACGCTCGCGGTGGGAACCCAGCGGCCCACGACGAACCCCAACGAAATCGGCCAGTTTCAAGGTACAAGCGGCGGTGTGATTGATAACACAATCGCGACACTGGGGAGTTTCGATTCGAATTCGGTCACGGGCCCCTCCTCGCGAGGGTTTGTCAGCCTCGGCGATAGCGGAGCGATAACGTTCACATTCGCACAACCAGTCGTCGTCACGGGCCCTCTCTATCTTTACATCGGCGAGGTCGGAGCCAATGGCGAACTCGCCGCGAGCGGCATCACCATCAGGGGACAACAGGCGGTGGGCGTTGGCGTGAGCGTCACTGAAAACGCCGGTCCGACCCTGCTCAACAACCTGTTCTCCAATCTCGCGACGGGCGTGGCCGTCGATGCGAGCAGCGTCGCGAACACCGTCATCGGCACCTCGGCCTACTGGAATACGACCAACCAGGTCACCGGTGGTTCGCAGAGCCAGCAAATCAAGCTGTCGAGCGATCCGTTCGTCAACGCTGCAAGCGGCAACTTCTACCTTGCCGCCGGCTCCCAGGCGATCGACAGCTCGCTGAACGCTTTGCCCGACAGGTCGTCGCTCGTCGCCGTCACCTCCGCCGTCGGCATTCCGCAGTCGCCGATCATCGCTCCCAACCAGGATCGGTATGGCCAGCTGCGGAGCGACGATCCTTCACAGGCGAGCGCGCCCGGCCTTGGAAACAACATCTACATCGACCGCGGGGCGATCGATCGTGTCGATTTCGCGCAGCCGTCGCTGGGGCTGGCGGAGCCGTTCGATGGCGGTCCGAAGGACAAGGACTCCGCCGCCGATGCCGTGCGTCTGGAGAAGGAAGACGCCCGCAGCGTGACGAGGATCGTGCTGCAACTCAGCGAAGTGGGCGTGGGCATCGACAAGACCACGGTCGTGTCGGCAGCGTTCACGGTCACGCGGGATGGCGTCGTGCTGAAGGATGGCATCGACTACGTCTTCCAGTATTACGAAAACACCAACCAGGTCGTCTTCATCGCCCCTGCGGTGTTCCAGGGCGGGGCCTACGTGATCACCGCCACGACGCGGGCAGCAGCGGCCGGAACGCCCGGCCAGCTGACTGACCTTGCCAACAACACGCTGCTGCCCAACAAGGTGGATGGCAGCACGTCATTCGCCATCGCACTGGCCGACGTGCCGGGCTTCCCGGGCAATGCCGTCGCCGTGGCTGGCGAAGGTCAGGCCGTGCTCACGTGGACCGCGGCGGCTGCCAACGGTTCTGCGGTGACCGACTACGAGGTGGAGTACAGCAGCAATGGTGGCAGCACGTGGACTCCGTTCCCGCACGCTCCCGCCTCGACCGCGCTGACCGCGACCGTGACCGGGCTGACCAACGGCACCCCCTATGTGTTCCACGTGCGGGCCATCAACGTGGTCGGCCGGGGCGGGTGGAGTGCGACGACCACGGCGGTCACGCCGCACTCACTGCCGGCGGCTCCGGCGACCGTGCAGGCCGTCGCCGGAGACGCGCAGGTGGCGCTGACATGGACGGCCGCGCTGGCCAACGGCGGCACGATCGACGATTACGTCGTGCAATACAGCACCGATGGCGTGAACTGGACGACCTTCGCCGATGGCGTGGCGACGGCACTCACCGCAACCGTGACGGGCCTCACCAACGGCACCGACTATTACTTCCGGGTTGCGGGGCACTCGCAATTTGGCAACGGTGTCTACGGCGCGGCGACTCCCGCCCCCGTGACGCCGGTCGGATCGCCCGCGGCCCCGACCAATCTGGTGGGCGTCAGGGGCGAAGGCCAGGTGACGCTCACCTGGACCGCGGGCTTCGATTCCGGCTCACCGATCAACAGCTACGTCGTGCAGTATGGCACCGACGGCGTGAACTGGACGACCTTCCAGAACGCCGCATCGGCGGCCACCACGCAGACGGTAACGGGCCTCGCTAATGGCACCGCGTATGTCTTCCGCGTGCAGGCCGTCAACGGTGTCGGTTCCAGCGCATGGTCGAGCACATCGGCCCCGGTGACGCCGGCGGCAGCCACCGCCCCGGATGCTCCGACAGGGCTCCAGGTCGTTGTTGGCGACAGGAATGTCACACTCAGCTGGACGGCCCCGCTGGTCGACGGCGGTCGTCCGGTCTCGGACTACCAAGTCGAGTATCGTGCGGCCGCGGCCACTTCGGCTGCGTGGATGGTGCTGCAGCATGCCGCCACCACGTCGACGAGTGCGGTGGTCTCGGGGCTCACGAATGGCGTGCCGGTTGTGTTTCGGGTGGCCGCAGTGAACAGCGTGGGCAGGAGCGGCTACGTCTCGAGCGAGGCCCAGCCCGTGACGCCGCTGGGGGCAATGCCCGCGCCGCGGCGGGTGTCGGGCCGGGTCGTCCGCGACGTGGTGCAGTTGAACTGGCTGCCACCGGTGGTGCCGCGTGGCCAGCGGGTCACCGACTACCAGATCGAGTATCGGGAGGTGAATTCGGCCAACTGGTCGGTCTACAACCGACCGGCTTCCACTGCCGCGAGTGCCGTCTTGACTGGGTTGGACCTCGGAAAGAGCTATCAGTTCCGCGTGGCGGCCAAGGGCGTCACCGGTGTGGCGGGAGTCGCCGGTGTCTGCCCGGTGACCTTGACCCCGTATCTGCCGGGTGCCGTGCTGTCGGCGCCGACTGGGCTGACGGTGATCGGCGGTGGTGGCCGGGCTTCGTTGTCGTGGACGGCGGCGACCGCCAACCAGGGTGGTCGGGCGACCGATTACGTGATCCAGTATCGGCTCAGCGGGTCAGGCAGCCGCTGGGTGACATACAACGACGGCAGTTCCAGCGTTGCCGCGGGCAGCCTGCGGGGTCTCCGGATCGGTCGCCTCTACGATTTCCGTGTCGCAGCGAAGAATCTCGCCGGGCTGAGTGTATTCTCCGCGGAGTCGGGCCCGGTGGTAGTGTGAGCGTCGCTGGGGGAAAAGCACGCCACGGATTTTAAAGCGTTTGTGCGACGAGATGAGCGGCTTGCATCCGGCCGATAACGGTGCCCCGCCAGTTCTGCAAAGCCTGGTCGGCCAGCCCATCGAGCACGGTGCCAACCTCGGACGTCCCTCTCAACAGGCTGCCGAGGAGCGTTGCCATCACGACCTCGACAGCGCGGCTGCCGCCATCGTCGATTTTGACGGCGATGCCCAGCCCCAGTGTGGGAAGTGCGGCCGCTCCCGTCCCCTCCGCTCCGCACTTGCAGAGAATCGTGCCGCCGCCGGCCGCGTTAACGAGCGTGTCGAACCGGCCTGCGCCAGCCACACACTCAGGGTGGGCGGCGACGGCCGCACGGATCCGCGCTGCCGCGCGAGCGAGGGTATCCGAGAGGCCTGTCCCCGTTCCCAATCTGGCGAAGCCGGTGGCCACCGCCAAGAGTGGGATAGCAAACGTCGGGATTGAGCAGCCGTCGGTGCCGCGGTTTCCGGCGTCGTGGCTGACGCCTGTCGTCGCGGCCAATGCTCGTGTCACTTCCCTCATGACCGGGTGTTCTGACTCAGTGTAGCCGGTAGAATCGGTGTCTAACGCACGGGCCACGCAGAGGAAGCCCGCGTGTTTGCCTGAACAGTTGTTGTGCAGCGGTGTCGCGGGCATCCCACGGGCATCCAAGTCACGGCTGGACGCCTCGTCGAAAGGCCGGTGAGTGCCGCATTCCAACTGTGACGGTGTGGAGCCGGCCTTGCGCAGCATCCCCTCGACCACGGACAGGTGACGGGCGGTGCCGGCATGCGAACCACAGGCAATCGCGATCTCCGCGAGCGACAGTCCGAGGCGGTCTGTAGCGCCGCTGGCCACGAGCGGCAGTGCCTGCAGCGGCTTGACGGCCGATCGCGGGTAGATCGGCCGCTTGGTGTCGCCAATCGTGTGGATGACGGTTCCACGTGCATCGACCACCACGGCAGCGCCGCGGTGGAACGATTCCAAGCGATCGCCGCGGGTGACTTCGACGACGACAGGATTCGGAGTCACCAGCGGCCCTCGACTCCCATCGTCAGCCCCTGGAGCACGGTGCTGCCGGTCATGTCGAGCGCGGGGGCCACGAACGGCACGGTGCTCGGATCGATCGGCGTCGTGCGGTAGACGTTGGTGGGCTGGGTGAGGCCCTGCACCCAGAGCGCGAGATAGCCGACACGAAAATCGAGGTTGCGAGAGATCGGCATCACACCCGTGATGCCCACCTCGCCAACGAACGAGGCCGTATCACCGCCAACGGTGGCATTGGCCGTGTACGGGGGGTCTGGTGGCAGCGGCACGACCACCGACGTGGCCTGCCGGGCCCTGTTGTAATACGCCCCGCCCTTCATCAGACCCTCGACGCGCAGCCAGTTGGTAGAGAGCAGGAGCGAGTCGAAGCCGATCTGATAGCCGTAGAGATCGTTGATACAGTTGATCCCGATTGTGTCGAATGCGGGTGCTCCGGCGGTGGAGGCATTCGCCTGGAACGTTTCGCCCCATTGGAACCAGCGGAAGCCGCCGAGCAGTTGGATGTTCGGCGAGACGGTCATGCGGCCGTTGAGCTCGAAGCTCTGCAGCGACGCCCCGAGACTGGTCGTGGTCGAGTCGACCGGCGGAATGTTAATGAAGGTGGGCGAATAGCCCAGGGGCGAACTGGGTAGGCTGTTTTGGGCATGCCAGTTGGCGACGCGGAAATAGGTCGCTTCCACCGCGTCACCGCAGCCATTGGTGCGGAACAGCGAGAATCGTGGGCCTGCTGCGCCAGGGCTATTGAGTTGGTTGGCGTTCAGAGCGGTGGCGTCGTTGGCATCGAGGAAGAGGGGCTGGGATGGCGGCGCGTTACGCCACATGAGCAGAGCCTCAGTCCGAAACGTCCAGCAGGCATGCTTGTTATCAATCAATCGATTGACCATGCCATAGGGTGGGTCGCACGTGTCACACCGGCTTCCCGGCTGGCAGTCGCCGGCGTGTGGGTAGTTCTCGAACCCCTGCAGGGCGTCAGGCTCGCCGTTTGATTCCAGCCACGAGTCACTTTCTCGGCCCACGCCGTTCATCAGTGCGCTGTTGTCGGAAGCCACCGCTTCTGGAGTGGACGCCTCCTCAAAATCGGCAGCCAGTACGGCTGCGCCTGACCAGGCCATCGCCCCTACCGCAACGGCCAGCCGCGTCTTGATCGTTAGAATTCTTAGACTCGTAACACGCATAATGACCACCACCCCCTGAGGCCTATACCGATCTGATACTTTGAATCGGTCGTGCCGGGGGCCTGTCGTAAGGGTTGTTCCCAGTGATTCGGTCAGGGGGAATGGGCAAGCAGGGCTGCTTGTTTGGGAAGATGGGGAATCAAGTAGGCGAAGGAAGTTGGTCCGAGGCCTCCGCTGAGGCGGCCCCGATGGCGGCGGCTGGTCAACCGACGGCACTTGTGGCCGTCGGGGTGAGCCAATCTGCAACGATCACGTAGTCGGCACCGCAAAATGACGGCGGGAGTCCGGTGCTCGATAATGTGGTCGAGTATCGGCGGTCCAGTTCGGTGGCCGGGGCGGCCCTTCCGAAGCAGCAAACCTCGACCATCGTGACGATCGGTGTCTGACCAATCGCAAGGCCTACCTCTTCCGGGTGGCGGCCCGCACGGCCCTATCTCGCCATCATCTCTGGATGGTCAGGTTCCGGCTCGTGGACACCAGGTACTGCTTTGCCGTGGGCACGCCGATGAACGTCGTCTTGATCACGAAAGAGCTCGTGCAGAAGCCAGACGCGTAGATGCCGGCGGTCGAGGCGTTAGAGATCGAGTTGCTCTCGTCCGAAAGGCTCCCACCGAACATCAAGCCGGTGGCAGCGACGAGGCTAACCGCCGTCGGATAGCCGCTGAAGGTATTCGCCTTCACCACTGTGCTAGTGGTCGTGCCGGAGATCGACAGGCCGGTCCTCGAGGCGCCGCTGAGGCCCGTGGTGCTACCGGTGAACGTGTTCCCCTGCAGGGCGCTGCTATTGGGATTAACGCCGACTCGGAAGTTTTGGGCGTTGAGAAGCATTCCGCCCACCACGTTATTGGTGAAGGATGAACTAAAGACGCCACTGCCGGTGAGGTTGTTGCTCGCACGGAAACCGATGCCGGAGTTGGTTACCGTCACCCCGGTTACGGAGATGTTCCGAGCTCCCTGGAGGTCGATTCCGGCACCGGCAAACCTCTGGAACGTCACTCCTGAGATCGTGGATCGCATGGTGCTTGTTGAAGTGATCGTGAATCCGGAGGCGCTGGTGCCAAGGAGTGTGCCGTCGAGGGTGAGTAGGTTATTGCCCTGCACGTTCATCTGCACCGTCATGGTGGGCAAGGCCGTGGGACCGACGCTCACGGTCATAAGAGAGTTCACGAGGATCGTCGAGCTATATGACCGGGTGCCACCTGCGTTGATCAGCGTGATCCTCTCGCGGACCGAGCCAGGGCCCGAGTCTCCGCTGTTGTAGACCAGGTAATTCAGCGATTGTCCGCTCGGCAGCAGGACCACCGGGGCCTTGATGTCTCCCGAGAGGATCGTGACGCTCTGTACTTGCGTGAGATTCACGGTCTGTGTCGCAATGATTCCGGGAGTGTCGATGAACAGGTTCCCGTTGGTCACGGTCAGGTTGCCGTTCGTGCCGGCCCGGGCGTTGATCGACGCGATGTTCACGACGCTATTTGCCGAGGTCGTGAGGTTGATCGCACCGTTCGCTGTGCTGGCCTGGGTCACCGTGAGGTTGTTGGCCTCGTTTATCGTCAGACTGCCGGTGCCCGAGATGTCTGCGCTGAGGCTGTTTACCGCCGTGTTGAGAGCCGATGAATTCAGTGCTGTGACGGTGAGAGCATTGCCTGTCACCTGATTAGCCGTGTTCGCGAGCGTGACGTTGCCAGCCGGAGCCGACAGGGCGATGTTGCCGGTCGTCCCGGCGGTCAGCGATCCTGTTCCGTTGATGCTGCCGGTCGTGGTCGTGATCGCGATCACGCCATTGACCGTGCTGACGTTTCCGGAGCCGATGGTCAGGCCGTTTGCTTCGGTCACCGTCAGGTTTTGGCCGGTGCCCGTGAGCCGCGCGGTGAGCGTGCTCACGTTCGTGTTCAGGAATGACGAACTGTTGGCCCTGATCGAGAGCACGTTGCCGATCACCTGACCGGCCGACGTGTTGAGCGTGATGCCGCCGCTGCTCGTGTTCAGCGTGACGTTGCCCGTGCCTGCGTTGATGTTGCCCGAGCCGCTCAGGCTTCCCGTCGCAAGAGTGAGGTTGATCGCCGCGTTGGTGGCCCGAACGCCACCGGCACCGATGGTCAGACTGTCGGCCTCGTTGACCGTCAGACTCTGGCTGGCTCCGGTGATGTTGGCGTTGAGTGTTCCGACGGCAGTATTGAGCGTCGAGGTGCTGTTGGCCGTCACGTTCAACGTACCGGCAGAGATCGTGCCCGTCGCATTCAAGGACCCCCCGGGCGCGTTGAGCGTCACGGTCGCGGATCCCACATTCACGGCACCGGCCACCGTCAGGTTATTTGGGCTCGCGACGTCGAGCGTGAGCGAGCCATTGTTGGTCCGGACAGCACTCGATGTGACGCTCAGGTCTCGTCCTGTCTGGAAGATGGCAAGCGACTGACTGCCGCCCGTGATGTTCGCAGCCAAGCCTGCGATGTTGGTGTTGAGCGACGAGCTGTTTTGGGCCGTCACGTTCAGGACGTTGCCGGTGATCTGACCGGGGCTGCTGGTGAGGGTGATTCCGCCTCGCGTGTTGGTGATCGTCACATTGCCCGAGGTGGTGGCGTTCACCGACCCGGCGCCGGTTATGTCGCCGGCGAGCGATTGTCCGCCGG
>JBAXUW010000057.1:0-15431 GCA_037129495.1 Planctomycetota bacterium
CTTCCGGCTGATGAGCGACTCGTGAGTCTCGGGAGGAGCGGGCCCGGGCGTCCGGCAGCAGTCCGAGGCTGTGGATGTCGATGTCGGGCAGCTCTTGGGGCGACGCCTGAAAGATTACCCGGTCGTCATCGGCCTGGACGAGCTCGGCCCGAAGACGCCGTCGGTCACTTAAGGCCCGGAGGTGCACGTGGCGGTTGAGCGCCGAGCCGAAGCGGTGCAGGAAGGAGATGCCGCCGAGCCGCGGGCGGAAAGCATTCGGCGTCTCGGCATCATGTGGGACACCGGCGGCCGTGAGCAGGAATCGCTCGATCTCAGCAAGAAAGATCTTCGTGAGGGCCGCGACGGCCGCGGGCCGATCGGCGAGCATGCCGCGCAATCGCTTCGGCCCGGAGATCACCCACTGCCGCACGGGCACCGGCGGGATGACGTGATCGGCGAGATGGGCTGCGGTCTCTAGCCATGTGCCTGCCGTTGCAGGACGGACACCCCCCCGTCCCTTAAGCTGACACGCTGGTCCCGAGGCCGAAGCACGCCGACTCGTCTTGTGCTGCGAGCGAAGATCGTGCTTTTGGCCGCTGCTGGTCGAATGAACAAAGACATCGTCGTCGAGTTGAAGACACGGCCCAAGAACGTTTCGCCGTGGCGTTCGCGTTTTGCAGCCAAGCGACTTGTTGGAATCGAAAAAGATCTGCCGCGAGGTGGGCGGCCTGCCACTCTCCGGCAAGGCCTATCGCGTCAGACCATCGAAGCCACGACGCAGACGAAACCCGCCAACGCAACACACTGGAGTACCAAGACGCTGGCGAAGCACTTGGGCTGTTCGACGTCGATGGTCCAGCGCGTGTGGAAGGCGAATGAATCACAACACCGACACCAGGAGTGGACCAATTTTCTGCAACTGATTGACAAGCAGACTCCGCAGAACCTCGACATCCACATGATTGTTGACAACTACGCGACGCACAAACACCCGAGGGTGAAGACGTGGTTGACGCGACACAGGCGTTTTCACATGCACTTCACGCCGACGAGTAGTTCGTGGCTGAACTTCATCGAACGCTGGTTTTGCGAGATCACTGGCAAACGAATTCGGCGAGGCACGTTTCGCAGCGTCCAGCAACTCATCGATGCGATCATGGCGTTCATTAAGGATCACAACAGCAACCCAAAGTCTTTTGTGTGGGTAGCTCAAGTGGAAGACATTCTCAAAAAGGTATGCCGCGCAAGAGCCTCCCTCGATAAAACCCCAAGAGGTTGAAGCACTACACTAGCTGTCCGTGGACAAAGTCCTCCATGCCCTGCCGGCCATGAAGCGAGTGTCCACTTGAAAACCTCCGGTTTTTTCCTGGACCGTCTTCGTCTCGGAGGGCCAGGGATGGCTTTTGCCACAGCCAGCTGGTGCTCCGCGCTCTATCGATCCTTGTGTTCCGCGGTCATGGGGGCGGTTAGGATGCTGCGCTGGAATGCGACGAGGTGGGCATGACTGGCGAGGCGGCTCATCGAGTCCGGGGGATCTCTGTCGTGCCAGCGGCCATCGGGCCGGCGGTGACCGCCGCCTGCACCATCTCCTGGGCGTTGGCCACGCTCTTTGATGAAGGATGGTACGGCCACTGGGCGTGGTCGCCCACCAACTTCGTCCTTGCCGCAGCGTGCGGCTGGCTGCTCGCCGCTCCGCGGTCCGCCCGGGCGCTTCTCGTGCTGGCCGCCGCGCAGATCGCCGACTGGTTCTCCGATCAGTCGATCATGGGGAATCATCCGATCATCATGGCGCTGGTCAACGCGACGCTTTTGGTGGCCGCTTTACGCCGCGGAGCCGCGCGTACTTGGCGGGATAATGACGCTATGGCACTCATGACCACCGTGGCACCCGGCGTCCGACTCGGGGTGTTTGCGGTCTACTTTTGGGCGACGTTTCATAAGCTCAACACCGACTTCCTTTCGCTCGACCACGGGTGCGTGACGTTCATCGCCACCGAACCCAGACACCGGCCCTGGCCGGCCCTCGTCCTGGGCGACAACATCTTCTACGGCCACGGGCTCGTGCAGCGGCTCCATACGGCTGATCAGCGAACCGCAGGGGCGACGGTCTTTGCGTAACCGGTCGCCGACCCGGAGCGGTATGGCGTGGTGGAGTTCGACGATGCCGGTCGGGCAAAGTCGCTGGAGGAGAAGCCCTCCGCACCTCGCAGCCGGTATGCCGTCACAGCGCTGTATTTCTACGACGAGCAAGTGGTGGACATAGCCTGCAACCTGAAGCCGTCGCCGCGGGGCGAACTCAAGATCACCGACGTCAACCGCGTGTATCTCGAGAGGAAACAGCTCGACGTGGAGATCCTGGGCCGGGGCGATGCCTGGCTCGACACGGGCACGCACGACAGCCTGATCGAGGCGGGGCAGTTCATCCAGACGCTGGAAAAGCGGCAGGGATTAAAAATCTCCTGCCCTGAGGAGATCGCTTGGCGAAGCGGCTGGATCGATGACCGGCAGCTCGCCGCGATCGCGGGGCCGCTGGCCAAAGCGGCTATGGGGCCTCTCTGCTCGGCATCATGAAGGGGAGCGTGTATTGACACCTCGGCCCGCGGCTGGCACCGACGGCCGATTTTTCCACCGCCGCGGGCCGGCAGGCCGCCCCAAACCACCTCAGGCTCCGGACAACCGGCCTCATCCGTCCTACCGACACACTTTCCCAGAGTTTTCTTGACAGCATGATTCCCCAAGCTAGTGTTAATTCGACTCCTTCGCATGGGTGAACAGCCAGTCCTGTGCCCAATCACGGTCTTCGGTATTTAAGACGAGCACACATAGATTTCCGAGAAAAGATGGATTTATGGTTCGCAATGTCGCGTTGATCACCGGTGTTACCGGCCAGGACGGTTCCTATCTTGCCGATCTGCTGCTCTCGAAGGGCTACGAGGTGCATGGAGTCGTGCGCCGATCGAGCAGCTTCAACACAGGCCGTCTCGAACATGTGTATCACGATCGTCACTCCGGCGGCCGCCCGCTGACGCTGCACTACGGCGACGTGGCCGACGGAAACTGCCTCGCCCGCATCATCCGTGAGGCCCGCCCGACGGAGATCTATAACCTCGCCGCCCAAAGCCATGTCCGCGTCAGTTTCGATCAGCCGGCCTACACGGCGGATGTCACCGCAGTGGGAACGCTCCGGCTGCTGGAAGCGCTGCGCGACGTGCAGGACGCCATCGGCGAAACCATCCGATTTTACCAGGCATCGAGTTCAGAGATGTACGGCAAGGTCGTTGAGATCCCTCAGAAGGAGACCACGCCGTTCCATCCGCGGAGCCCCTACGGCGTCGCCAAGGCCTACGCTCACTGGATCACGGTCAATTACCGGGAGAGCTACGGCCTGCACGCGAGTTGCGGCATCCTCTTCAACCACGAAAGCCCGCGGCGGGGCGAGACGTTCGTGACCAGGAAGATCACACGGGCCGCCACGCGGATCAAGCTGGGCCTGCAAGACACGCTGTACCTGGGCAACCTCGACGCCAAGCGAGACTGGGGATTCGCCGGCGACTACGTCGAGGCGATGTGGCTCATGCTGCAGCAGGACCAGCCCGATGACTACGTCGTCGCGACGGATGAGACCCATACGGTCCGTGAGTTCTGCGAAAAGACGTTCGCGCAGCTCGGGCTCGATTGCGACGATTTCATCAAGATCGACCCGCGATATTTCCGGCCAGCCGAGGTCGACCTTTTGCTCGGCGATTCCACAAAGGCCCGCACCACACTGGGCTGGAAGCCGCGGGTGTCGTTCAACCAGCTTGTGGAAATGATGGTCGAGTCTGACCTCGTGCTTGCCGAACAGGAGAAACTCCTGCGCCGCGAAGGACATGCCATGGTGCTTGTGAACGACTGATTCGCCGACCGTCCGCGTTGTTTTCCCCCACCGTCCCGATTCACCCCCCACACAGAGCATCCCGTGTTAATGACAGCCGCCGACCACACCGCTGCCGACCGAATAGTCTCCGATGCAACCGCCGTCACAAGTGGCCCGGTCACCGAGGCGAAGCAGGCCATCGCGAGCCTGCCCGGAATCAAAGGCACGATCGCCGTGATCCGCATGTGGCCGGAGCAGGCCTGTGCCGAGCACGAGTGCGTGGAGCGGATTCGCACGGCTGCCGAACTCATCGGCGTGCGGGTGATCGAACTCGACAAGTTCGGCCATATCATCGGAGCGCCGCGGCAGCGGGTGGCACGCGAGGACGTCGACTTCGTCATCCACCTCCACTACGAGACAGCGAAGACGTACGACGCCGTCTCGGTGGCGGCGATGTGGAATCCGACGCAGTTCTACTTCGACTGGGGATTTGACCGGCATTGGTCGAACCAGATGTCACACGACGTCTACGCCTACACAGGCTCGCCCGAGATCAAAAAGCTCGTGCGTGTCTCGCGGGGAGACTTTGTCGCCGCGGACATGCCACTGCTCAACCACACGCTTGCCGATCCGATCATTCCCCCCCGGATACACGACCAATACCGCGTCTTTTATTGCGGCATCAACTGGGAGAAGCTGACCAACAAACCGGCGAGGCACGACGCCGTCCTGCGTGAACTCGATAAGCAGGGCGTGCTGGATGTCTACGGGCCGACGGAAATCCGCGGCATAAAGCTCTGGGACGGCTACAAGGGCTACCATGGCTCGCTCCCATTCGACGGCCGCACGATCATCGGCAAGATCGCCGATGCCGGCGCGTGTCTGGTGTTCTCCTCTGAGGCGCACATCAATTCGGGCATCATGTCGAGCCGTCTCTTCGAGGCGATGGCGGCCGGCGCCGTCGTCATCGGCGACGAGCATCCCTTTCTGACTGCCGCGATCGGTGACAACTACGTCCGCGTGCCGTCCTCCCTTCCCGCCGAAGAGCGGGCGAAGCGCATCGTGGAGGCCTTAGAGCGGTTTGGGCGTGATCCGCAGGAGGCTCTGGCACTGGCATCGGCTGCTCAACGAGCACTGCTCGAGTCCTATCACCTCTGCACGCAATTGGCGAACGTCTACGCAGCGGCACACCGGTTCAGCGAGCGTTCGCGGGCGCTGACGCTGCCTTCGGCTGAGCCCGTGGTCGATCTCGTCGTTCAGCCGCTCTATGGCGATGCCAATGTCGTGCTGAACCGCGTCAATGGGCTGGCCAAGTCCTGCCAGGGGCGGGCTCAGATCACGGTCCTCGTCGATCCGAAGCAGCGGAAATGGTACGAGGACCACGTCGACGCCGCCGTGCAGATCGTGCCGCTGCCAGACGCGCAGACCCGCATTCTGGACCCGATGGAGTGTTTTGAGTTGGCAGGGGACCAGCTCACCTGCCCGAAGGTGACTTTCCTGCTCGGTATCGAAGAGGTGTTTCCGGAGACCTTTGCCGCCGCCTGCATCGAGGCCCAGGGGCATCCGGTGGCGCGGATCGGCCATGTCCTACGGCATCGCGACAAGACGGGAAACGTGTTCTACGACTACTTTCGTGGCGCGGGCGATCTCAACACGCTGCACGAACCGGCTATGGGGTGCGTGATTTTCGACCGAGATTGGCTCGCCAATCGAGTGCCGCTGCGGACCATCTCCTGGAAGGATCTCTGCCGGATGGCGGTCCTCGATCGGCAGACGGTGGTCGACTGCCCCACGACGGCGATCGTGATCGACATCACCGACTACGAGCAGATTCTGTACCGCTTCGCACCGCCGCGGGCGGTTCCACTCGACATCGAGACCATGACGCGGCTGTCGGGCAACGTCCAGGAGTCGATCTCGTCGGGAGCCATCGTGGCGGCGTGCAGGCCGGCTGCAGTCACCGCGGATCCGGTGCGGGGCCTGTCGGCCGAGAATCTGATCGAGACCGTGCATGCGATGGATCAGGAGAAGCGCTGGCGGATCATGCTCGACCTTTACAAATCGATCCCGATGCCCTTGTGGGTGAATCAGTTTGTAACGTTCGTCCGCACACGCGCCGGCGTCCGTTGACCGCGCTGCCGCAAGGAACCGAGAGCGGCTTTGAATCGAAATGACGGCGAACCCTGATCCAGGAACTCAAGCAATGCTGATGAGCCCATCAAACGACGTCCACCCCTCCGCATCGGCGACAGAGAACCCTTCCGGGAGACTGGCCGGGCAAGCCGAACGCGCACGGAACCCCCTGGAAACGCGTCTGGATGCCGGACTCGACTGGGCCGGGAAGGCTGCGGCATTCTGCGTTGCGCGGCTCCAGCAGTCCTCGGAGTTTGTCTTCGCCCTGGTCATGACGACCATCTTTTATTACCCGTCTCTCCGAAACGGGTCGCGAGACGCGGGCTTTCTGTACGGCGGGGACGTGCTGGGATTCTATTGGCCGTACCTCGCGAAACTGCAGTATCTACTCTCGAGACACCACTTCGTCGCGCTCGACTTCTCACAATTCAACGCCAGCGCGGATTTCTTTCTGGCCGCGAATTTCTTCCCGTGCCATCCGCTCTTCGTGATCTGGTCGCTGTGCACGTCGCCCGAGACGACGACGTTTCAGGCGGCTGGCCGAATCCTCGTCATTGCCCTCGCCATCCATAGCTTCATCGCTTGCTACTTCACGCTTCGGCTGTTGACCAGGTTTTTCAGGCTCGACTTCTGGCCTGCAGCTTTCGCTGCTGCAGCGTTCGCGTTCAGCATCTACGCCATCAATTCACACGGCGAACCGATGTTCGTGTTCTGTGCCTCAGTCGTGCCCTGGGCGGCATACACCGCTCTGGATTATGAGGAACACCGGGGTATCCGCCGGCTTCTCATGGCAGCCTTTCCCGTCCTCGTCGGCTTCCTCGCGGGATACGTTCCGCTCGGCATCGCCTGCCTTGGTATCTCGGCGCTCATCGTCGGAGTCAGGTTGTTCCTCCTTGACGATTCCGCCTCGGCGCTGTCGACGCGAGCCTCCCGATACTTCGCCGCGCTCCTGCCATTTGTCTTGGGCAGCGTGGTGGCCGCCCCGTATTTGCTCGAGGTGTTTTTCTTCCTGAAGGCATCGCCAAGCGCCTCCGCGGCTTCGCTTTTCTATAGTGCCCATCAACTGGCGGAAATGCCCCAAACCATCCTGCGAGCACTATCCTTCCGTGCCGCGATCCCCGGTCGATTCACTGAGTTTACCATACACTGGGGCCTCATCGCGATAGCGGTGGCAGCTATTTTCCTGCTCACGTCGCGAACACTTGATTCTCTTTCCCGGCGGGAGTGGACGATCCTGAAAATAGCGGGGTTTGCCTATGCGTTGATCGCGCTGAGCATCTTTGGGCAACACAGCGTCGTCAGCGACATGGTGTTTTATTTCATTCCGCAGGTTGGCGGGATGCACATCTACCAGCGGTTTCTCCTGCCTGGCCATTTACTATTTGCCATCATGATCGCTTTGATGCTCAAAGCGGTTATCGATGCGAGGCCGCTCTTGGGAATCCGGATAGCCTTCGCTTTCTTTATCGTGGCCGCGTTTGTAGTGGCTTTCTATGTGGCCCACCATCCTGCGCCGGCCGACAGCATCGGTCTCAACAATTATTTGGTCTTTGAACTGATGCTGGCAGCGCTGTGCATGGCCGCTTTGCTCGTGCCCGACAAGACGTTCTCGCATGTGGCCGCGATCGCGCTATTTACACTCCCGGCTTTGGATGTGATGTACGACCGATCCATGGGAGAAAGTACATTCGATGCCGAAGTAAAGATTAATGGGGTGATGCTTGACGAAGGCCTCAGGCGAGGCGTGGTCGCATATCTCGAGCGGTTCCGCTCGGAAGGGAAGGACCTGATCAAGTATGTCGACATCACGCCACGCTGGCGTAAGCGGGGCATCGAGACGTTCCCGAAGGCATTCCCCGGATTTGTTCTGAACGAAGTGGCATTGTGTCCTTACTCAGGATGGAACTTCTACCTGTCGTCCCGTGCTGATTACATGACCACAATTCCCTACAATGCAGCTGATGGCCGTTTTCACCCGGACTGGGAGCGGCTCAGGTCATCGGGGGCGGATTTCGTCGTCGCCCTAGAGAGCGACCTGCCGAAGCTCGCGCCCATAACGGGAAAGCTGGGGCCGTCAGATATCTACAAGCTTCCTGAAGGCGTCGTCCTCGTCCCCTTGGCGTCATCCAGGCTCCACAGTCGTGCATCGGAGGACGCCCTTTACGACAACGGATACGTCCGTGTTGTCCGCGGCACCGGCGACCAACTCGACTCGCCAACAGGTAATCTCGCGTTGAAAGCGCCCGCCCGGCAGAGTAGTGAGGGCGGCGGCGCAGCAACGCGGGCGGTGGACGGCAATACCAGCGGCGTGTTCGCCGAAGGATCCGTGACCCACACGATCACCGAGCCGGGCGCATGGCTTGAGATCGACCTCGGCACCTCTCAACCGATCGGATCGGTGCGACTCTGGAATCGCACGGAGGTCGCGTATCGGCTCAGTGATTATTGGCTCACCATCACCGACACCCCCGCCGACGCGACGCAAAAAGCCGCAATTCTCAAGGATGAGAGCACGCCCGGGCTGTGGCAAAAGAGGGTCACGTCCATCCCGCGACCATCCCTGACGCTCGACACATCCGGGGCGCAGGGCCGTTACCTGCGCATTCAGCTCGCCCGACAGACCCCACACCCAGAAAACGTGCTCAGTCTGGCCGAGGTCGAGGCCTACCCGCCAGGCAAAGCCGCGGCGCCCACGTCCTCGGGCGATTCTGAAACGGCCGCCACTTTTAAGCTGCACACGTTCAGCTCGAACGATGCGAACACGATCAAGCTCGATGCGGAGTCGTCCGAGCCGGTCACCGTAAAGTATCTCCTCTGGAACAACCCCCGACTCCGCTACCAGCTCAACGGCAAGACCGTCGTGCCGAGCATCCATGACGGTCTGGCAGTCATCGGCCTCCCGGCAGGCCGCAACGCGATTACGATCACCTACCACAATCGGTTGCTGTCCGTGTTCTGGCTCGGCTACCTCGCGTACGCACTCTTCACGGGCTGGGCTTTGGTGACGCGGGCGATTGAGGCTGCGCGAAACAGAACGCACTACCAGAACGTCCGCGATCAGGGCGATCGCGGGATCGCCTCTCCACCAGTCTGAATCACGGGACCACCGCCATGGCCATCACCGGCATTCTTTCCTCTCCCTTGGTGTACGACACCTGGCAATACATCGCCCGCGGCACGCGGTATGCGCCGCTGTTCGTCAACGACTACATCAAGGCCCGGCCAGGCGACCGGATACTCGACATCGGGTGCGGGACGGGCGTGTTGCTCGACTATCTACCCCCTGTCGACTACTTCGGTTTCGACATGAGCGCCCATTACATCTCCGCCTGCCGCAAGCGGCACGGAAACAAGGGCACGTTCCTGCAGCGGGAACTCACCGCAGACACGGTCAGCGATTACGAAGCATGCGACATCGTGGTCGCCACGGGCGTCGTGCATCACCTTGATGACGCCGAGGCGAGAAACCTGTTCGCCGTGGCGAAGGCAGCGTTGAAGCCCGGGGGCCGCCTGTTGACGCTCGATGGCTGCTACGAGGCAGGGCAATCAAGAATTGCCAAGATGCTGCTCGATAAAGATCGTGGCAAGTTCGTACGGAAGGAATCTGGCTATCGCGCAATCGCCACGTCGGTGTTTCCCAATGTCGCATCGACCGTTCTGCACGACATGTTTCGCCTGCCCTACACAGTCATTATCATGGAATGCTCGACGTGAACCGCACCTCCCCCTCACCCCCTATGGATACTCCACCCATGGCTGAGCCCCGACGACGCCAGTCCGTCTCAAGCGTCACGCTCGTGGTTCCCTGTTTTAACGAGCAGGACGTGATCCCCGAATTCTACCGGCGTGCCAGTGCGACAGCCGTGCAACTGCAGATGCGCGGAATCACTATGGACATGCTGTTCGTGGACGACTGCAGCCGAGACCGGACATGGCAGATCCTCGACGATCTCGCGGCGAACGATCCCCGGGTGAAGGTGGTGCGATTCGCGCGGAACCGCGGTCATCAGGTGGCGGTAACGGCGGGCCTGGATCTCGCCGACAGCGACGTCGTCGTGATCCTGGACGCCGATCTGCAGGACCCGCCGGAACTCGTTGAAAAAATGATCGGGATCGTGGAGGAGGGCTATGATGTGGTCCATGCCCAGCGGCGTACGCGGGACGGCGAGACCGCCTTCAAGCTGGCAACAGCCCGAGCGTTTTACTGGCTGCTCAAGCGGCTCGCGACGGTCGACATCGTGGAGAACTCCGGTGATTTCCGCGCGATCACCCGGCCCGTGGTGCTCGCGTCCCGCGAATTTCGGGAGCCTCATCGATTCCTGCGGGGCATGTTCTGTGCCATGGGTTTCCGGCAGACGATCATGAAGTATGACCGCGATGCCCGGTTTGCCGGCGAGACCAAGTATCCGCTGAAACGGATGCTGCGACTGGCGGCGGACGCCATCTTCAGCTTCTCGTCCACTCCGATCAAGGCGATCGTGTGGTGTTCGATGGTGCTCTGGGGGCTCAGCCTGCTCTTCCTCGGATGGAGCTGCTACGCACACTTCGTACTGAGCTCCACAACCGCCGGCTGGACGAGCATCGTGTTTCTGCTGAACTTTTTCACGGGCCTTATTTTGATGTCGATCGCCGTGGTGGGATCGTACGTCGGCCGCATCTTCGAGCAGGGGCAGCAGCGTCCGCTTTACTGGCTGGAACAGGCTCGTAACGTCCGCTTTGCCGCGGATCAACAGGCCATGTCGCCGGAGGCCAGGCTCTCCCGTCGTGTCATCGAGGCGAACGAGGCGATCGCGGACAAATCATCTGGGGAAAGCATTCGCCCCCGGTCTTATTCCGAGGCGGCAGCGCATGCGGGGCTTCACTCATGACGCAGACGGCGATCTCCACCGCGTTCAACGCGGAAGACTTTGAGGACATCTACCCGGAGGGTATCGAACGGCATTACTGGAACAGCGCCCGCAACCGCATCATCTCGCGGGCGGTGCGCGCACGACTCATGCCGACGCGGAACGGTCAGCCACCCCGAGTCCTCGACGTGGGTTGTGGGAGGGGTATCGTCACGGCGTATCTCCGCAGCAGGGGCATCGACTGCTGGGGATGCGACCTTGGCCTGGCTCCGCCGGTCGACGCGGCCACGGCGCCCTTTCTGATGCCTGGCGCCAATGCGGCCGACCTGCCAGAGGAGTTTCGCCGCAGCGTGAACATGGTCCTTCTGCTCGATGTGCTGGAGCACCTCGAGGATCCGACCCAACTCATCCGTTCGCTGTACGACGCGTTCCCCTGCGTGGATACGATCCTGTTCACGGTGCCTGCCAGGCAGGAACTGTTTTCAAACTATGACGTGCGGAATCGCCATTTCCGGCGGTATGATGCGTCGAACATCCAGGGGCTCGATACGCCCGATTGCTTCACGCTCGGCCGCTGGTCCTACTTCTTTCATGCTCTCTACGTGCCTGCGCGGCTCATGAAAATGGCCGGCGTGGACCGACAGACGGAATTGAAGGCCCCCAAAAGTGGTCTGTCCCGCTTCGCCCACATCGCGGTGGCGACCGGGTTTGTGATCGAGGAATCCGTGCTTCCCAGCGCATGGCCGGGCTCGTCCATACGGGGCGTGCTGAAGAGAGTTCACTGAGTGAAACCGGCCTGAACGGCCATTGAGGAGGCTCCATGAAAATCTTTGTGACCGGTGCCCGGGGCTTTCTCGGCAGCCATGTGGTTGACAGTCTGCGCGCCCGCGGAGCTGAGGTGCACGCGCTCGGCCGGCAGGACGGCGACCTGCGCGAGCCAGACATCGCCGAATTCCGGCTCCAAGAGGCCGACACGATCATCCATCTCGCCGCCGATGTCGGCGGTGTGGGCTACCTGAAGGCAAGCACCGGCCGGGCATTTCACGACAACCTCCGGCTCGGGCTCAATGTGATCCGCGCGGCCTGCCGCGGCAACTGCCGCCGACTGATCCTCGCAGGCACGCCGTGCGCCTATTCCGGCGATGCGCCGCTGCCGCTTCGCGAGGAGTCGCTGCTGGCAGGCGTGCCTTCGGGCGATACCGGCAGCTACGGCTACGCCAAGCTCGTGTCGTCGGTCGTGGCCCGTGACATCTGCGGCATGCACGGCAAGGAGACGGTCACCGTCATCCCGGCCAATCTCTACGGCCCCCGCGACGCATTCGACAGGGAACGGGGCCATGTCGTCGCCGCCCTGATCCGCAAGGCGCTGGTAGCGGCGGAACGAGGCGAGTCTGGCTTCGACGTCTGGGGCGACGGCACGGCAACACGGGATTTTGTCTACGTCACTGACGTCGCCGAGGGGATTGCTGATGTCGCTCTCTCGAGCCAGACGTTTGACGGCGAGGCCTACAACCTCGGCTCGGGCCGCGAGACCTCGATCCGCGAGATTGCCGAGGTCGTGGCCCACGCGGCCGATCCCGGTCTCGTTCCGCGATTTCAGGCGGACAAGCCAGTGGGCTACAAGCGTCGCGTGATGTCGATCGAGCATGCCGCCGCAGCCTTCGGCTATCAGTCGCAGACAACCCTCGAGGAGGGCATCCGGCAGACCGTCGAGTGGCTGCGGGCCGACGGCGACCGCGTGTCCCGCTGGGCAGCCGAAGACATGCCGGCCCAGGAAGCCCATGCCGCCGTCACAGCTTGAATCTCTGCTCGCAGCGACGAAATCACTGGTGCGGCCCATGGTGGTCCGCGGCGCGGTCGCGGCAACACGGCTGGCCCGACGGCTGCGGGGCAGGCCGTCGCCGATTCCAGCCGACCCCACGCTCTCGATCGTCGGGCTGTTCGAAACCGCCAGCGGCCTGGGCGTGATCGCACGGGGCATGCGACGCGTGCTCGCCGACCGCTCCCCGCAGCTGGTGTCGATCTCAGAATTGTCTCGCACTCCCCGCGTGCCCGACGCCGCCCTCGACATGCTGTCGCCCCACGCGGCCAGCGCCTGCCAGACCGACGTCGCGATCCACGCCTATAACCCCGACGTGTTTCTGGCCGCCGTGCGACGCTGTGGCACTGGGTTTCTGACGGCGGCCCGGGTCAACATGGCCCTCGCCATCTGGGAAACCGAGACGTTGCCGCCCCTCTGGGCCGACATCCTCTCGCTCTACGACATCATCTGCACGCCCTCGCAGTTCGCAGCGAGGGCGATCGAGCGGGCCACGAACAGGCCGGTGCACATCGTGCCGATCTGCCTGCCGGAGAAGCCGGCCCGGCGTCGCGAGCGATCCGATAATCACTTTGACTTTCTCTGCATGTTCGACCACATGTCGGACATCGACCGCAAGAATCCACGCGGTGCCATCGTCGCCTTTCGGGACGCCTGCCGCCGGCTGCCCTCCGGAAGCTCCGCCCGCCTGCGGATCAAGTGCCATGCCAACACACCAGCGGCCGTGCTCGACTCGCTGCGAGCGGCGGCCGGGGATGCCCCGATTGAGATCATCGCCCACACGCTCGACGAGGCCGGCATGGATGCCCTCTGGCAGGAGTGCGACTGTCTCCTCAGCCTCCATCGCTCGGAGGGCTTTGGCCTGCCTGTGGCCGAGGCCCTGTCGCGGGCCATCCCGGTGATCGCCACCCGGCAGGGCGGCATCCTCGACTTTGCCGATGATGCAGGCTGCTTCCTGGTCTCTGGCCCCGCCGCTACGGCTGGGCCAAAATCCGTTGCCTACCCTGAGTGGACGGGCTGGATCGAGCCTGACCTGATCGAGGCCGGCAAGCACATCATCGACGTCGTGACAGACTATTCCCGAGCCTTGCAACGCGCCGCCGCTGGGCAAAGCAGGATTCGGCACTGCCTCTCTCCCGAGCAGGTGCGGCGGCAGTTCGACGCCGCCCTCGGCCGACGAGTAGATCCCCCCGATGCCACGCCGCGGCCAGGACGGTTACCCATCGCCATACCGCCGCTCTTCTCCGTCATCATCCCCACCTACCACTGGCCCGCAGCGCTGGCGCTGTCGCTGCGGTCGGTGCTGGCACAGTCGCATGCCGACTTCGAGGTGCTCGTCGTTGGCGACGGCTGCACCGATGACAGTGAAGCGGTCGTTCGTGGATACGGCGACCCGCGGGTCCGCTGGCTGAATCTGCCGGCCAACACCGGCTCGCAATGGGCGCCCAACAACCATGGCCTCGCCGAAGCCCGCGGCGAGTATGTTGCCTACCTTGGCCACGACGACCTGTGGCATCCAGATCACCTCCAGACTGCCGCGGCCCTCATCGCCTCGCATCGGCCGGCTGCGATCGCCGCGGGGGTCGTGCTTCACGGGCCGCCCAGCTCCGGAGTGCGGGCGGTATCGGGCGTGTTCGTCGGCGGCCGCTTTGGACCGACGCAGATGGTCGTGCCGTCAGGCCTTCTCCATCGCCGCGATGTCATCGCACAGACGGGCCCCTGGCGGGATCACCGGACGCTCGTCGAGCCGGTCGATGTCGAGTTTGTCCTGAGGCTGGCTCGGGCCGTCGGTGATATCACGCCCACGAATCGGTTTACCGTGCTCAAGTGGCCCTCGGCCTGGCGGCGTGACAGCTACCGCACCTGCGACGTGACGCCGCAGGCGGCCGCTCTGGCGGCACTGACCGGTGATTCAGCGACCCGCGAGCGGTTCATGGCTGCAGAACTCTGGGGCGTCGTCCAGGCAGCCGCCGATGGCCTGTTTTTTCCTACCGAAATCCTCCCCGACAACTTTTCTGGCGCGGCGGGGGAGCGATCGCTCAGCTTTCTCGCGGCGCGGGGACTGCGGTCGACGGCACCGGACGTTCGCCTGAGTTCTCTGCAATCTCCCTTCCGTGTTGTGCCACCGTTTTCCTCTCTGCCCTTTGAATGGCACGCCCGCGAGCAGTCTCCTGCGGGGCCTTTCGCCTGGAGCGGCCCAGCATGCCGATCGGGAATCGATCTTCCCATCCATCTCGACGGCGTGGCGGAACTAGTCATCGCCGGCACGGGCACGCTTGTGCCGGAAGCCTGGGCATCGATCACGGTTTCCGTGGGCGACCGCGATGTGCCGCTCACACGATCCGTCGAAGGACCGTTCCTCACTCTCCGGGGCCTGCTTGAGCCCTCAGACCAGCCTGATCGATCGCGGCCCGTCGTGGCGATCATGACGGTGCCCCGTGTAATAAGGCCATTTGATCATGGCCTTGGCGTCGATCGTCGCTGGTTGGGCGCGGCCATCAGTTTCGTGGAACTCCGCGCCGAAGCAGGCCGTGCCGGCTCCTGAGACGGGCCGCCGGCTGGCGGCCTTCTACCATCGGTATGGCACGATCTCCGCCGCCGCTGGAGCATCGTATGGCCCGGTTGGAAGAGTGGTATCGATTGTGACAATGCCAACGGTAGCACGGTCGCTTCGCGGCCCTGTAGCCGTGATCAGCGCATGCGCCCGAAAACGAGGGTAGCCTTTTCGATAGCCTTGTCGATAGCCTTGTCGACAGAGAATCACCTGGTCTCGTCAGCATTCACCCACACGCAACGC
>JBAXUW010000058.1:0-15389 GCA_037129495.1 Planctomycetota bacterium
GACCGCCTCGACAACGGTCTTACCTCGCCCCACCTCGACTTCAACCTCTCGCAGCATAGGGGATGATCTGCTCGGCCAGTTCTTTCTTTCCGCGTGGCATGGAATGCCCTCCTTTGGTTTTGACACCACCAGATTCTCTCTCTGGGAGTGGTGCCGTTGAAGGGGGGCAGGTCACTCGACGGGTCGATTTTCACGATCAGTGCAGCCTTTCCCCGAATCCGGTCAGCGGGCGGCGGTTGGAGTGGATGACCAAGATGTGTGAGAATCTTACGGACGGGCCCTGGATCGGTGATGAAGGAGATGAGCCGGATGTCGCCGTTGCAGGAAAGGGCACAGAAGTGGAAACTCCTCACCAACTCGGGCCATGAGTTTCGCCTAGGCAATCCGTGACGTGTCGTGGGAGCGGGGCGTTGCATTCGAGTTGCGGCATTCGTGCACCGTGTGACTTTCACCCGCATACCGACAGGTTGCGAGTTCTCCCTGCTTTCCTGCATTGCCTTTTCACCAGTGCCGTGACGGCGGGCCGCAGCGGGATGATTCGATGGTTCGTCGCGAAGACGCCGTGGTGGCGATGCCTGTGTTTTCGCGGCGGCGGCACGAGATCCGTCAGATCAACGTCGACGTCGTCCGCACCGGCGCCGGGGCGATCCGTGCCACCTAGGCCGCCACGGCATGACCGCCGACGACCGCGTAGGGAATCCCCCGGGCATCAAACGCCGCCACCGCGCGGCGGAGACGTTCCTTCACCATGGCAATCGCCTGATCAATCCGGTCGAGAACATCAAACCCGAACACGACGACGCTCGGGCTTCCAGGAATCGTGCCGCTAGGGTTAAGGTCGGGGGTCGTGCCGGCCATTCCCCGAGTGTATGCCGAGGGGGAAATGGCCCCAGCGGACCGACAGGACGAGTGTGCAAAAGAACAGTCTTTGTGGAAAGGAGACGGGGCGGTCTTTCCGGATGGGTTGTTTCCGGGAGGGGGGCTAGAATCGGGAAAGGTTTCCCAAGCCATTTGGCACCCTGGAATCGAATCATGTTGTTTGCCCGCGGGCGCGGTGTTGCCCTTCGTCGCGTCTCACGCGCTCTGACCGTCGCCATGTTGATGATCGGCATGGCGTCCTTCGGGGGGCTGCCGACGGCAGTCGCCGCCGAGGGGCACGCCGCGACGTCGAAGGCCGCGGAGGCTTTTCCTTTTGAAGCCCTCGACGGCAGCCCAATCGAGTTTGACCCCGAGGCCCGCTGCCATGTGATCGCCTTCCTCGGAGTCGGCTGCCCGATCGCCCGGCAGTACGCCGGCCGCCTCGAGGAGATCGCCAAGACGTACGCCGATCGGGGCGTGCGCGTGATCGGCGTCGATGCCAACCGGCAGGATTCCGCCGACGAGTTTTTGAGTGCGGCCCGGGAGATGGGGGTGCGATTCCCGCTCGTCGTCGATCCCCGCCAGCGGATCGCCCGGGCCCTTGGCGCCACGCGCACCGGCGGCGTCGTAGTCCTCGATGCTCTGGGGAGCGTCACATACGCCGGCCGCGTCGACGATCAGTTCGCCCCCGGCGTCGTCCGCCCCACGGCGACGAGCCACGAACTTGTCGCCGCGATCGACGATCTCGTCGCCGGCCGCCCCGTCGCCGTGCCGCGCACCGAGCCGGTCGGCTGCCTGATCACGTTCGAGCGGGAGAGCGTCGTCGTTGCCGATTCCGCGCCCACGTTCCATCGTGACATCGTCCCGCTCCTCCAGACGCACTGCCTGGAATGCCACCGCTCCGGCGAGATTGGTCCCTTTGATGTCTCCACCCTCGATGAGGTGAGCGGCTGGGCCGCGATGATGCTCGAGACGATGGAGCAGGGACGGATGCCCCCCTGGCATGCGGCTCCCGGTCATGGCCACTTCAAGAACGCCCGCCAGCTTCCCGATGAGGGGGTCGTCCTCTTCCGCCGCTGGATCGAGGCCGGCATGCCGGTCGGTGATTCCTCCGCGGCCCCCCCGGCACCTCCGTTTGTCGATGGTTGGCGGCTGCCACGCCAGCCCGATTACGTCGTGCCGCTCGGGAAGCGGCCGTACTCCGTCCCAGCCTCCGGCACTGTGGATTACCAATACTTCGTCGCCGACCCGCACTTTGGCGATGAGAGCTGGATGTCGGCGGCGCAGATCGTGCCGGGGGTGCCGTCAGTCGTCCACCATGCAATTGTCTTTGTCCGCCCCCAAAACCTCTCCGACTTCCGTGGCATGAGCTTCGTCACTGCCTATGTGCCCGGGCAACGGGCCACGTCCTTCCCACCGGGACACGCGCGGCGGATTCCCCCCCGGTCGAAGCTCGTCTTCCAGATGCACTACACCCCCGACGGTCGCGAGCGTGAGGATCTCACAAGTGTCGGCCTCGTGACGATGCCGCGCGAGGAGGTGACACACGAGGTGCTCACGCTTGCGGCAGTCGAGCAAGATTTTGAGATCCCGCCGCACGCCGCGAACCACGAGGTCCGCGCCGAGATCAAGGGATTCACCAGAGGGAGCACGCTGCTGGCTGTCTCCCCCCACATGCACCTCCGCGGCAAGGCGTTTGAGTTGCGCGCCCGGCGGGGGGATACGTCTGAAACACTCCTCTCCGTGCCGCGCTATGACTTCAACTGGCAGCACACCTACGAATTCTCTGAACCGCTTCCCCTCGACGGCGTCGATGCCCTCGAAATTGTGGCGTGGTTCGACAACTCCGCCAGCAATCCCACCAATCCCGATCCGGGCGAGACGGTGATGTGGGGGGAACAGACCTGGGAGGAGATGGCCTTGGCATTCTTCGAGGTCGCCAGGCCGCTGGTCGCCCCGGAGGAACAGACGCCGTCAGCCCCCGCCGGCGAAACCGAGCCCGAGGAGAGCGTCGCCGCGGCTCGTGCCGATTCGTTTCTGGCGCGCTTCGACGCCAACCACGACGGCGTCGTCGTCCGCACCGAGGCCTCGCGGATCGTCCGCGACTACTCCTTCTCGATCCTCGATGCCGATGGCGACAGTCGGATCACCCGCGACGAGGCGGTGCGTGCGATGCGGAGACGCCGTTGACCGCTGTTCCATCGCCGCCTGCCGCTCCGCCTGGTGCGACATCATCTGATCATCCGGTCCCGCGGCTCTCAGCCACAGCGCGGGCGTTCGCGTCGGTCATCGACCATCCCTGGCTGTGCCTCCTCGTCGGCGTGCTCATCTCGGCGTTTGCCGCTGCCGGCTACCGCGATCCAGGCTTTGCTGAGGGGGCCTGGAAGGGGACGGGGTGGAAGAGAAGCGCAGCGGAGGCCGACGACGGTGCGAAGGATCAGGCGGCGGACGCCGTAGGGGGGCCAGCGCGGGCCCCGCGCGTCGAGGCTTCCAGACAGCGGCCGCAGCGGGTGGGACGTGGCCGCGGCTCGGCCCTCGGCCGAGCCGACGCGATCATGGTGGTGCAGTGCCCGGATGTGTTCTCGCGTCAGGGGGCCGCGGCCCTGCGGCATGTGGTCGAGCGGCTGGAATCGCTCGATGCCGTGGCCGGTCTGATCTGGCTCGATCGGGCCCCGCCGCTCAACATCTTCGGGCTCGACGAACCGATCCTCCCCCGCGGCCCCGCCTCACCAAAACGGTTTGAAGTGGCGCGCCAAAAGGCGCTTGATCATCCGCTCATCGTCGGGCAACTCCTCTCCCCCGATGGACAGACGCTCCTGTTTCTCATCACCTACGACTGGGCACTGGTCCAGGACGAGGCCGACGTCACCGAAGCCCTTGTCGAGACGGCCCGAGCGGCGGCGGCCGATTATCCCGACGTGCCGCTCTCCTGCGCCCTCACCGGCCCAGTGCCGATCCGACTGGAGTGGGTCCGCAACCGGGACGGCAACGAACGCCTCTTTCAGTTTGTCGGATATGGCCTGATCCTCGCCCTTTCAGCGGTCCTCTTTCGCGGACTCTCGGTGGTGCTCGTCACGGCGGCGGCGCCGGCACTCGGCGTGCTCTGGGCGCTCGGGGTCGTCCGCTCGATCGGCCTCCAAGACAACCCCTTCAGCCACGTCATCCTGCCGGTGCTCCTGAGCCTCGTCGGCTTTGCCGACTCGGTGCACATGATGGTCGACATCCGTCGCGGCCTCGGCGCCGGCCTGACGCCGCGCGAGGCCTGCCGCCGGGCGCTGGGGACTGTCGGGGTTGCCTGCTTCCTGACGATGATCACGACCGCCATCGGAATGGCATCGCTGTCGCTGGCCCGCCACGAGGTCGTCCGCAACTTTGGCTGGTCGTGCGTGATCGGCGTGGCCTGCACCTGGGTGGCGGTGTTGACGGTGCTGCCGCTGTGCTGCGCCACCCCCTGGTGCCGAGTCCTCGCGCGGGGCGCCAGTCGCGAGGTGATCGGCGGCCATCTCCACCGCGTCGCCCGCGGGATCGACTTCAGCCTCCGCCATGCCCGGATCACCAGCGCCCTGACGATCGGCCTGTTCGCCACCCTCAGCGTGGTGGCACTGCGCCTTGAGCCTGACGATCGAAAGGCCAACATCCTCCCCCCCGGGAGCGCCGCGCAGCGCGCCCTCGACACAATCGACAGAGCGATGGGAGGCCTCGATGTCTGCTCGGCTGATCTGCAATGGAGCGTTGACAAGTCGGCGGAGGAGATCGCCGACGTCCTCGGCGAGATCGATCGGGTCATTGCCGCCGAACCGCTCCTGGCCCACCCGCTCTCCGTCTGCCGCCTCATCGACAGCCTGCCAGGCGAGGGAGCGGCCCGCGACCGGATGGATCTCCTCGACCTCCTCCCGCCGCCCCTCAAGGAGAGCCTCTACGATCCGGTCAAACGCACGGCGCGGGTGACATTCCGTGTCCCCGACCGGGGAACGGTAGCTTGCAAACCGACCTTTGAACGGGTCGATGAGGGGCTGAAGCGGATCGAGGGAGCCCATCCCGGATTCAAGGTCTCGCTTTCCGGCGAGCCGATCATGCGTTGGCGCGATCTCTATCAGGTGGTGTTGGATCTGGCCCGCAGCCTCGGGACGGCGGCGGTCGAGATTCTCGTCGTCATGATGGTGGCTTTCCGCTCCCTGCGGCTGGGGCTGATCGCGATTATTCCCAACATGCTCCCCCTGGCGGCGGCCGCCGGATGGATGGTCGCCACGGGGCAGCCGCTCGACATCGTTTCGGTGTGCGCCCTGACGATCTGTCTGGGAATTGCCGTCGACGACACGATCCACTTCCTCTCGCGCTACCGCTTCGAACTCGATCAGGGGCTCGACAAGACCTCGGCGATCCGCCAAGCGTTCGCCGAGGTGGGCACCGGGATGATCATGACGACGATCGTCCTCGTCACGGGCTTCTCGTCGGTGTTTGCCAGCGATAGCCACGATCACCGGGCCTTCGCCACACTCGCTGTGATCACGCTCTCGATCGCGCTTTTATGCGACATCTTCTGCCTGCCGGCGCTGGTGGCGGTGTTTGACAAGCCGCCCGGGGGGGCAAAGCGTGGCCCGCAGGATGGATGACCTTCACGCGTCATCCATTCCCCAACTGCCGTCCGTCGCGATAATTCGTCGCGCACATGGGGGGGCATCAAGTCAGGGAAATCAACGGGCTTCGTCAGCCAGTGGGTTGTGTCAGTCCACCGAAGGAAAACGCCCGAAGTCCCGGTCGCTCGAACAGAGCGTGCAGCCATGCCCCACGGCGATCGCCGCGAGGTTGGCATCGGGGATCAGGTTTGCCACCGCCGAGGCCTCGTGCACGAGGCGGGAGAGAATGTTCCAGTGTTCCCGTGTCTCATGCACGATCCGAACGCACGGTTGCTTCAGCTAACGATCAAACTGTGCCAGTGCCTCCCCACGCGAGAGCGGATTGGCCAGGATTCTGGTGTTGGTGGCAATCTACAGAAACCCATTGATCACCTGCCAAGCAAGGATAGCCCGGTCAGCGGCACTTCGGCGAGCGTAGGACGGTTGACGAGCTGCCGATTTGGCGAAGGGTGGGGCCGTTCACGGCACGTCGGGCTGTGTCGTCAAAGCTCCCACCGAAACCACCGTTGGCTGGGACGATTTTCATGATCAGCGCAGCCCTTCCCCGAGTCCGGCTTGCTGGCGGCTGGTTGCGTCGGCCCTCAAAGCGAGTGGATGTCGATCACGGGCAGCAAAGTCGGGCGAGATCTGAACTTTCGTCCCCATCGTCATGCGTTTCCGCGAGCATAGCCTCGCTCTGTGCGTGGGCCGCGTGCCGGCGAGAGAGGCGGCGGTTCGAGCGGCTCGCCCAAGGGACTGAGACTTTTTCGGACGGGTGCAGGCTTGGGTGTAATGAGATCAGCCGGATGTCGCCGCCGCAGTTCGGTCACTCGAGTGGAAACTCCTCTCCGACTTGGCCCATGAGTTTCGCCCACGCAATCCGTGAGGCGTCGTGGCCGCAGCGGGATGATTCGGTGCAAAGTCTTACCTCACCCCACGTTGTCCTCAACACTCGCAGCTTGGGGATGATCTGCTCCGACAGTTGTTTCTTTCCGCGTGGCATTGAATGCCACCCTTGGTTTTGACACCAACAGATTCTCGCACTGGAAGTGGTGCCGTTGAAGGGGGGCAGGTCAATGGTCTGTCAGCGGCCTGTCGCCTGCTCAGTAGGTCTCGATTTCGTCAGCCGACACACCAAGCGTCTTGGCGATCATGCGGCGGGTGTTGTCGCGAACGTGAGTCACCTTGCTTTGTTCGATTCGACCGATTGTCTTTGCCGACAGAGGTCCAAAGTCTTCTCGGCGGAGCCCTCGCTGTTTCCGCAAGCGTCGTAGCGATGCTCCAAACGACCTTTCGCTCGCGATCCTAGCCTTGGACTGAACCCTGCGGTACCTCGGGTCGAATTCGTAGAGGATGGCATCCGCCGCGGCCTCGTACTCGCCAAACCTGACCGTGTGGCCATAATCCCGAATCGAAAATCTGGTGAAGTCCGGCTTGGTGCCGTCGCCTGCCGGCTTGAACGCACTCAAGGGAACGGTCAACGAAGCGAGATTTCCTCGCCAAAGCGTGACCGTGCCATCCTGTCGATTGACACTGCCACCAATGAAGAGGTTTTCGCGGTTTGGTGCGCTCAACACTTCCCCCAGCTGCGCGGGAGGCAGAAACCCATTATCGAGGCTGAAAATCACTTTATGAAAACAACTGCTGAGAGCGGGAAGTGTTTCGATATCCGGGCGATGCAAGAGCACCACGCACCCCAGTGGCGGCGAAGGCCAGTCAGTGGCCCGAAGAACGGATCTGGTCAAGTTCCGCTCGAAGCTCAGCCAAAGAGTGTCTCGTGATGCGTGCGCGACGGCATCGCGAATTCGCGTGGACGACGAGGCACTCTCGGCATTGATTCGCGTAAACCATTTTGCCCGGCTCGTACCCCTGTCGAGCAGGATGGTCTTCCTCGGCCTGGTGATTACTGTCGCCATGGATCAGTCCTCGTCGGTTGCTACCGGATTGTCCGGATACATTTCATCCCACGCATCGATGTCCCAACGCCAGTTGGTGGCTGTGCGAAGAATCTGCAGGAGTTCGTCTGGGACTTCGGAAGGATCCGGGATCGTGTCCATCATCTGGCCGGTTCGCAGATTCAATCGCCACTTGTCGGTCCCCCTGATGAGAATCGAGACGTGGGGAGGCTCCCGCGTCTCTTTGTCTTGGATCTTCACCTTCCACCTGGCCCGCTTCAGTTGCGTCGGCAATGAGAGTTCTCTCGCCACGGCAGATCCCCTAAGCGATCGCGTTTGAAGACAAAGAGGTGCGACACCGAAGACTTCGCGGCGTTTCTCGCCCTCGCGAAAAAAGGCCCCCCGCAGGCTAGGACCGAGCGGAGGCCGAGCGCCGCTACCAGCTCGGCGAACTGGACCGTAGCATCCGCCACTGCCGCGACACGCTTGGCCTCGGGGTGCGGGCGTAGCCCGAAATACGGGAGCAGGCCGTGACTGCCATCGCCTGTTCGTCTCTTTTTTCAGCGGTTCGGTCGTACCGTGTAGAACAGAGCAAGCAGCGGCTCCGTCGCTTCCGCTCCTCCCGTTGTGGCGGGGGGGCGTTCCCGATCGTCACGAACACTGGACTCTGGATCCGTCCTGCCGGCCTCGTGCAACGCACGTCCGGCAACGACATCACCTTCACATGGCCATACATTTCGACCCTCGCACCATCCGTCTTATCGCCACACTGCTGCTGGCCACCGGGCTGACGTCGCCCCTAGCCGCTGCCGATCCGCTCGCCCCGCGCGACCTCGCCCCGGTGACGAAGTTGGAGGCGCCTTCGCATCCGCCTGTCGAGCTGGTCAAGGACGGCGCGGCGAGGGGTGTGATCTTCGTCGCCGAATCCACGCCGCGTCCGTATCTGCGAATACTCCTCGACGAACTCGTCGAGGTCGTTCGCCTGCGCACCGGCGCTACGCTCGAATACACGAAGACCCCGCCGACAGCCGAGCAGACCGCCATCGTTGTCGGCGACTGCGCCGAGTCGAGGGCCGCTGGCATCGACGCCACCAAGTTACCTGTCGAGGGGTTCGTGATCCGAACCGCGGCCAGGCGGGTCTATCTGGTTGGCAGCACCCAGGCCTTGCCGCCCGGCAGCACCCCGTGGGCCCCGTGGGACAACGAGGCGACCGCCTGGGCGGTGGCGGACTTTCTCGAGCGGTGCGTCGGGGTGCGCTGGTACTGGCCGACCGCCCTGGGAGGCCGCTGCCTCGATCCCGATCCTTCGCTTGTCGTCCCTCCCCTCGCTTACCGCGACCAGCCCGCCTACCGGCAGCGCGAGTTCCATCCGCGCATTGGCTGGAAGCTGCCGACCATTCCGCGGTACTTCGACAAGGAGCCCCTGCCCTTCGCCGAAGGCGCCATCCCCGCCGGCGTGCAGGCGATCGATCTCACCTCGTATCTCCCCCTGCTGCGCAGCGGGAACAGCTGGCCCTACCACGTCAAGGTTCACGAGCCACAGAAGATGTGGAAGCAATGGGACGCCAAGTGGGCCAAGCTGCCCGAGACGCATGAGATGTTCCAGCAAAAAATGGATGGCACGCCCAATGCACGCATGTTCTGCTACAGCTCGCCGCGGACGCTGGAATACCTCCTCCAAGGCTGCGCCGACACCTGGGACGGCAAAAAGCCGGCCTCGTGGGTGACAGCCACCTGTGTCACCGTCTCGCCGGGCGACTTCCAGCTCACCTGCCGCTGCAAGGCCTGCCAGGAGTTCTTGACAGGGAAGGGCGGCGGCTCGCTGCTGATGGGTCGATTCGTGAAGCGGATGTGCGAGGAGGTCCAGAAGCGTTGGCCCAGCAAGAAGGTGATCTTTCTTCCCTACCAGAACTATCAGCGCTGCCCCGAGGACGTGGAGTTCCCGGACAACCTCGAAGTCATGTGCTGCTGTACCGGCGGTCCGATGGCGCTGATGATCCAGCCCAAGTCCCGCGCCAAGACCGAGGCGAACCTGCGGGATTGGAGTGCCAAGCTCGGCGGTCGCCCCATCACCTCCTGGGACTACTCCGATCGCGGCAGCGGTTGGACCTTCGGGCCCGTGCAATACCCCCACCTAGTGCGGGACTTTTACGATGCCAATCGCACGCTCCTGGCCGGCACCTACATCAATGGCGGCATGGCCAGCGACTGGACGACCTCGGCACCGACGATGTACGTGTGGATGAAGTCGCTTTGGAACCCTGATCTGGATGTCGACGCGGTGCTGGACGAGATGTGCCGGCGACTCTACGGCAAGGCAGCGGCGCCTGCCCGCGATCTCCTTCGCCTGCAGTGCGAGGCTTGGAAGACGCTTAAGGGCGGCCTGAGTGACCAAGGAAAAATCACTCCCGCCAAGTTCAAGGGCATCTGGTCGGCCGAGACCGTTGCGCAGATGCGTGCCCTGCGTGACAAGGCCCTGGCCGACCTCACCGGGGATCCGCTCGGCCGGCAGCGGTTCCTCTATTGGACCTGGACCTTCGACGCGTTCCTCGCGGAAGCCGCGGCGATCCACGAGACCCGGGCGATGCCGGCGGGTAAGACTCCCTGACAGTCCCCGCCGGGTGCGGTCTCCTGCGCTGACGGCAACCTAGGAATCGACTCATGAAATATCTGGTGCTCATCTGCCTGCTGTCGGCCGCCGTCCAGAACGCCTCCGCCGCCAACGTCACCGTGCAGCCCGATCAGAATCTGCAGTCCGCGGTCAACAGGCTGCAACCGGGCGACACCCTCATCCTGGCGGACGGCACGTACCACCAGTCCTTCAAACTCACCAGGAAGACGGGGGGGGCGGCGATCACCATCAAGGCCAAGGTGCCCGGACGCGCCATCCTCACCGGAGCGATGGCCGAGCCTCCGGCGTTCGCGAGACACGAGGGGGCTGTCTACAAGGCGGCATGGGGGGCGAAGAGCCTGCGGGGCGACGGCACCGGCCACGTCTTCGCAATGGCCGATGATCGCTGCCTGTTCAACTACCGCAGCCTGCTGGAGACCTTCGTGCTCAACGGCGTCCCGCGCGAGGGTTTCTTCGTCGGTGGTGACGGCCTGTATATCCGGCTTTTGGGCGACGCCGATCCGAACACCGTGAAGCTCCAGATCAGCCGACCCGACGTCACCAATCTGGTGGAACTGCAGGGCGATGACATCGTGCTGGAGGGTCTCCACCTGCAGATCGCGCCCAATGCCGGCATCCTGATCAAGAAGCCGAGCAAGCGGATTGCCATCCGCGACTGCGCCTTCACCGGCTGCTACACCGGCGTCAGCAGCATGGCGAAAGGCACGGTCGACATCGCGATCGAACGCTGCCAGTTCGGCAAGTACCCGGCCTACCAGTGGCTGCGCTACGGGCAGATGCAGCTGAACACTAGGGACATGTGGAGAGCGATGTACAACAGCACCTTCGGCGGCGCAGCCATCATGCCCGGAGGTCAGGACGTGGCCCGCTTCCAAGTTCGCAACTGCTACATTCACGACCACTGGGACGGCATCCAGACCGCGATGACGGTGGTGAAAGATCCGGAACTGGCGAACGAATACGCCTTCAACCTCCTCCACAACTGCAACGACGATACCATCGAGTTTGATTCCACGGAGTACGCCGGCGTTCGCGTGCACCACAACGTCTTCCTCGACGGGCACTGCCTGCTCGGCCTCTCGCCCGTCCTCGGCGGTGGCGTGACGATCGAGAACAATCTCTTCTATATCTCGCCTGAATACGGCATCCCTTGGGGGGTGGTCTGCAAGTTCAGTTCATTCCGGGGTCTGGTCTTCAAGCCCTGGTCGGGGATCGTCCTGCGCCGCAACTCCATGGTGGCCACCAAGTGTGCCTTCCAGTGGGGCACATCCCCTCAGAAGGAAGGCCAAGCCTACTTCGCCCGCGACTGCCTCATGACCGGCAACCTGATCTTCTGCCGGGACTGGGACAATCACGGCGGGCTGGGCAGCCAGAAGTACACGGAGTTCCCGGTCGCCAAGGACAACCTCTGCATCGGTCCACACCTGGATCGCGCCAGAATGATCCCTGCCGACGTCCCCTCCTCGCGCAACGCGATCCCCTTCCTCCGCCCCGAAACGCTTCGCTTCGAGGGGCTGCCGTCGACCCTGCCTGCCCTAGCCAACGAAGGTGAGTATGGCGAGGAGACGGAAATTCCCTGCGTCACTTTCGCCGTCGACGAGGCGTATGCGCAGGCCGCCCTCACAGAGAGCGGCCTGTCGGGCGACGCCTACAAGGACCTCGCCCGGAAGGTCGGCGCCGTGCCGCCGGGGACGACTTGGAAGTTCGCACGGCCGGGGCCGACCTGGGCGGTCGGATCGCTCGCGGTTTTTCACCCGCCACTGCCCCCCTCGCTCGATCCCTGGTGGGTCGGTCTTGCCGCTCGGCCGAGCGGTGCCAAGACGGTGAAGTTCAAGCCCTGGCGGGGCAAGGCCTGGCGCGACAGCCAGTCGCTCATCGAGAATGCCGCCACGGCCACCGCCACCAGCGCCGAGCGGCCCGCCGAACTGGTGGTGGACTGCTTCGATACCACCGCCTGGAACGCGACCGCCACGGAGGCCGCAGGCACCGCCTCGCTGGAACTCGACCTAGGCCGAACCAGGTCGTTCAATGCCATCGAACTGGTCAATGTCTCCAACAGCGGCAGCATCGCCGTCCAGGTGCCGCGCGGCAAAGACTGGGAGACGATCCACAACTTCGCCCTGCCACTGACCCCGGTGCCGCCCGGCAGGCCCGTGAAGCCGGAGACCTGCAGCAGCACCCTGCTGCAGACCGAGGCCAGCCGCGTCCGGCTTCTGGTGAAGACCCTGCCGAAACTGGGCTGCCAGATCGGCGAGGTCCGGCTGCGCCAGGAGAAGCCGCCGGTGCCGCAGATGGTGGCCGAATCCACCGTCAAGACCGCCGCGATCTTCGGCAGCGGCATGGTGCTACAGCGAGGCATCCCGGCATCGGTCTGGGGCACGGCCCGGCCCGGCGACACGGTCACGGTGGAGTTCGCCGGGCAGAAGAAGACCGCGCCCGCCGATGCGGGCGGCTCCTGGCGGGTGGTGTTTGACCCGCTGACCGCCTCGGACAAGCCGCGCACCATGATTCTCACGCCATCGTCGGGCGGCGCAGCGGCCAGGCTGGAGGATGTCCTTGTCGGCGACGTGTGGCTGGGCAACTGGTATTCGATCTCGGTCCGCTCGCATCTCGAGCACGACAGTGGACTGGACACGGTCGCGGCGACGACCACCCCCTGCCTGCGGACGCGGATCATCCTCGAAGGGCAGGAGTCCTCCTGGCAGCGGGCCACACCTGCCGCGAACCTAGATTTTTCGGCCTTCCTGCTGCCCTTCGCGGTTGCGCTGCAACAGCAGGCCGATGTGCCGATCGGGATGGTCGCCATCAGCGCCTTCACGCCGAGCTGCTCGGCCTGGCTTTCCCCCGAGGCCTTTGCGGACGATGCCGCCTGCCAGGAGTGGCTCGTGAAATCAGCGGCGGCCTACGACGATGCCAAGGCGCAGGCGGCATACAAGGCGGCCGTGGCGGCCTGGGAGGAGGCCAAACAGCAATTGCAGCCCGGCCAGGCTCCGCCGCCGGCGCCGCGCAAGCCGGTCAACCCGGGCACCGTCAAACGGAGGTTCGCTGGCAAGTACCAGAAGCTCATCCGGCCGCTCCAGCCGATGGCGATCCGCGGCGTGATCTGGGATTTCGGCATCAACAGCGGAATCGATGGGATGAGCCTCGACGTTGTGGCCGGGGCGATGATCTGCGGCTGGCGCAAGGACTGGGGGCAGGACATCGCCTTCCTCTACCTGTCCAAACCAGATGGCGGGGGCTGCGCCTGGGATCCCAAGGACCCCGTGACGTCCGTGGCCGACAAGTTTGCCCCCCTGCCGGCCGCCGTGCCCGACGCGACGGATGGGCTCGAACGCGGCATCTCCCTCCGCATCCGCGACGTCCCGAACACGGCCATGGTCACGACCAGCGATCTCGGCGCAGGGCCGCCCATCAATCCGTTCAATCCGTACAACAAATTCGGCTACGGAGCCCGGGCTGCCCGGGTGGCCTTGGGTGCGTTCTACGGAGCCAAGACCGAGATCTACGGGCCGGTTTACGCCTCGCAGGCCATCGAGCGCGGCAGGATCCGCCTCACCTTCAACCATGTCGGTCAGGGCCTCGCCTTTCGCCCCGCCGACAAGCCGCAGGGGTTTGCCATCGCCGGCAAGGACAAGCAGTTCCATTGGGCTAAGGCGGTCATCGACGGCGATGCGGTCGTTGTCAGCAGCGACAAGGTGTCCGACCCCGTCGCCGTGCGCTACGCCTGGGCGGCGAAGCACCCGTGGGCGAACCTGTTCAACAAGGATGGCCTGCCGGCGACCGCGTTCCGGACCGACGATTGGTGACCGCACGAGGGTTTACTTGGCCATGAACTGGTTCTGTCTGGCGATCGCGATCGTGGCCGAGGTGCTGGCGTGACGCTGCTCGTGGCGGCGATCGGCTGGCTCTTCCTGGGCCAGAAGCTCGACGCCGCGGCCATCCTGGGCATGGCGCTGATCGTGAGCGGCGTCGTGGTGCGCAACCTGTTTTCAAAGGCCGCCGCCCACCGATTCCGGCGAGCTCGCGGAAGCGCATGACGATGGAGACATCGTTCAGATCGCGCCCGACTTTGCTGCCCGTGATTGACATTCACTCGCTTTGAGGGTCGACGCAACCAGCCGCCCGAATCCGCCCGCTGACCGGATTCGGGGAAGGGCTGCGCTGATCGTGAAAATCGACCCAGCGAATGGTGGTTTCGGGGGGGCTTTAAAGTCACGGTACAGCCGGACGCGCCGGGAAAAGCGCCGCCCTTCGCCCAAATCGGCCGCACGTCAACCGTCCAACGCTTGCGGAAGTGCCATTGACCGGGCTATCCTTCACGTTTTCCTCAGAGACTGCACCGATGGTAACGCTCGCGATTCGCCGCGCTGACTTGGTCGGCACCGAACGGGTTGTGAATCTCGATGGCCCGTCGGTGATCATCGGCCGATCACCGACGTGCACGATCTGCCTTGCCGACCAGACCGTGAGCCGACTCCACGCCGAAATGACCCGGCACGACGACGGCACCTGGAGTATCTCCAGCTACAAGACGGCCCAGAAGCTGTGGGTCAACGGAGTCTCGGTCGATGCCTCTCCGCTCCGCGGTGGCGAGACGATCCGGATCGGTCCCTACATGATCCGGTTTCAGCTGCATGCGGCCGAATCAGGGACGGACGAACGAATCGCGCCCTGTCCTGCGGCTGTCTCTGCTCACGACGCTCGAAAGTCGGCAACGCTGTTTGTCGAGGCTGGCAGCCCGACCCTCGGTCGCGTGCCGATCGTCAGCCCGGCGACGGTGATCGGCAGAAGTGACGCGTGTGACCTGACCATCGTCGCTGCCCAGTGCGCGGACAAGCAAGCCGAAATCCACCATGTCGATAACGGCTTCGTGCTCCGCGATCTCGGCGAAGAAAGCGGCGTTTTTCTCAATGGGCATCGGATGAATGCCAACACGGAACTCGCCACCGCAGACATCATCGCTCTGGCAAACGGCTCTCCACCTGCACGTGGTCACAAACGAAATGCGATCCTCCGCATGGTCGATGCATGGCAACAATGGCCCGCGATCTGTCAGGTCGGCACCGCAGCGGCCCTAGCCTTGGCGATTGTGGCCCTGTTCACCGCGCCGGCCGTGATGGCCCGGGCGTCGAAGTCGATCGCGTTTGTGGCGCTGCGCAAGATCGCAAGGGAAACGGCATCGACGGACAACGCCACTCCCGTGGCCGAAGAAGCGGCATCCGCGGCGCCGGTGGAAGAGGGGCATGACGACGCCGACCCACTGACGACCGAATTGGATGCCGACCGTGAATCGCCCGCGGAGACGGTTGATCCGCCGTCTCCCCCTGCCGCCGCTCCGCACCTGGCTTCCAGTCTCGCCACTGAACCCGACGCTACCGACGACGACCG
>JBAXUW010000059.1:0-15121 GCA_037129495.1 Planctomycetota bacterium
AGCGACAGGGAATAGCGACAGGGAATCCGGAGAGCCGGGATCGGCGGAAGCTCGACGAGCGTCGGAATTTCGCCCTGCCAGGATCAGAACCACCACCAGACCCTAGAGGGGAAGTATTACAACCCGCTGTTGCTTTCCGCGCCGCAGGAGCCCGGCCAATCGCCCGTAAAGCGAAGGATCGAGGGCCACTGCACCAACATCGTCACTGATCTAACGCTTGAATGGCTCGACGGCCGCCGCGACGCCACCAAGCCGTTTCTGCTCATGCTCCAGCACAAGGCGCCGCACCGTGAGTGGGCGCCGCCTCCCGGCAGGCTGAGATCGACCGTGTTCGTCGCATGACGGTCGAAGAGCGGGTCAAAGCGGCGTCGGGGCTGGCTGCACGATTGGCCGCGTTACGACCGGCGCCCCGCAAGTTTGATCCCTGAGCGACCCCGAGGAAGTGATTCAGGCCGCTGAGGAGGTCGCCGGCGTTCTGAGCCACCAAATCTGGGTTTTTCGTAGCCATGAGGGCTTCCGGCACCGATTACAACGGTCTCTTCGGTGAGCATCCCTGCGTTGCGTCGGTCTTCGTGGAGGCGAGTTTTCTAACTTGCCGATAAAGCGGACAAGTTGGAAGACTTATCCCACGGGGGAATAGCAGCTGCGATGCCGAACAGGATTGCTCGCGGGGGCTTGAATGCAGTGTGCAACGGGCCATTTGCGGCTGAAAACAGTGGTTTTGAAGCCAGAAAACCCGGTTGGTCGCAGGCGACCGCGGTCGCTATTATCCGCGAATGTTGTCCTCGCAACAGCTCATTTCCCGGCCGCCCCTCGTCTCCAGATCGCCGCCCGTCGGCTCTGTGGGACCGTTGTTGGTCGTGGTCATGTGGGTCATGTGGGTCATGTGGCTGGTAGCTGGCCCTCGAGCGCTGGCCATGGCGGAAGAAAGCGGCTCTGATCGGCCTGTCGCCATCCGGATCACCTGGGGGGGCGGAAAGCCTCGGGCCTGGTCAGGCACAATCCAGTTGGTGACTGCCGCAGGGGACGCCGCGCCGCCCCAAGAACTCCGTTGGCAGACCCTCTGCGGAGAAACTGATGCGGCTGCGACAGCCCATGCCACCGGGAACACGATCCATGTGCACGAACCGAGCCGGCGCGGCAGCGATGGCGTCGAAATTATGATTCCAGGCTGGCGGGCCGCGAAGCTGGCGGTGCGGCTCTTTGCCGATGGTGACGAACGCTCCGCTGTGACGTTTGAAGGAGCTGTCGCCGACCTGATCCTATCGGCCCAGCAGCAGGGACTCGACCGCGATGGTAACCGTCTGACGCTCAAGGTAGCCCCTGGGGATGCGCTCCGTGTGGAGTTTTTGGCTGGTGACGCGGCAGCGGACGGGGCCCCGTCCAGCTCAGCCGTCTTCCGGCCTGGTGAGACGATCCGACTGGCCGTCGATCCGCTCCTCCCGAAGCGGTCGCCAGGCGCGGGCGCCGTCGAACTCCGCATGCGGTTAAAGAGTGGGCCAGACGCGGAACCGCTCGCAGTGCAGACGCTGTTGCTCGCCGAGGCTGAAGCGCTGGCGGCCCCGGCGGAGCTACGCCTCCAGACCTATAAGCGAGTCGCCTTCGACATTCCGCTGCCGGCCCGGGAGGGCGGCTATGACATTGAACTGGAGGCGGTCGAACGTGGTGGCATGCGGTGGTCGCGGCCGGTCGCCGCCCGCGTAGTTCAGGTGGTCGTTGTCGCAGACACCGCAGATGCAGCCGTTGGCCGCGATCAGGAATGGAAGGTAATCCATGAACTCGACCCGGGTAGTCCACGACTGCACGAGCGGCTGCGGCGGCTGCCGTCAGTGGGGATGTCGTATGTGCCGATGCCTGCCATGCCGATGCCGTCGATGTCGCTGCCGAGCATAAGCCTGCCAAACGTGCCAAGGCCGAAGCTGCCAAACGTACCGATGCCGTCCATGCCGTCCATGCCGTCCATGCCGTCCATGCAATCAGTCTCCGCGATGGTGCCCAAGCTCAGCGGCCTCCTCACGACGGGGCATTCCACGGTCGAGGCCCACATGCTCGGGCCGATGCTGCGACTGCCGCCAGCGCGGTCGACCGCAGAGCCCACCTGGGAGGGAATCCTGATCGCCGGAGTCCAACTCGGATTACCGCATCTCGTGGAGGTGGAATTTCCACTCGACCAGCGGGCGGTCGTCGGCGTCAGTGTGCTTGAGTCCGATGCGGCCGGCGCGACCGTCGAGGCCCGCTCCACCGGTGGCTTTGAGGTAAACCTGCCCGCCGATGGCACACAGCCTGCGGGCCTGGGTCGCCATGCCTTTGTCTTCTGGCCGACCACGAAAAATCCGCTCGTGTTGATCGCGAATCCCTCGCCGCGTGGTCCGGCATTCTTTGGCCGTGTGCGGGTGTCTGCCGGTCCCCTGCGACCGCCGATGCTGCCTGCCCTGAGTGGAGACTCCGGTCTCGCCGCTGCCGGAGGCCGGGATCGCCGCATTCATGCCTATCTCCCCGTCCCCGATTTCTCACAGTTTGGCGGCGTGGAGCGGACGATCAGTGGATCGGGCAAAGTGTTTGCAGACTGGAATACGTTTCTTGCGGGCGCCACCCATGCGGCCGAATGGTTTACTGCCCAAGGGGCTGCGGGGGCGATGGTGGTGGCCTACCGCGACGGTGCGGCGATCTGGCCGTCGCGGCTCACGCTGGGATCACCGCGTTGGGATAGTGGCGCTACTGCCGACGCCGCGCTCGACCCCGTTCGTAAGGATCTCCTCGGTATGCTCTGCCGGATCTACGCGCGCGAACAGTTGCGACTCCTGCCGGCTGCCTCTTTCAATGCACCGCTGCCGGAGGTCGAAATGCTGCTGGCCGGAGGCGGCCCTAACGCGGTGGGCATCGGCTGCGTTGGCCGCGATGGCAGAGCAAAGCAGACCGCTGGCGGGCTCTGTCACTACAACATTCTCGATCCCCGCGTGCAGCGAGCGGTAGAGAACGTGATCCGGGAACTCGCCGGTCGGCTCCGTAACGCAGAGGCGGTCGATGGAGTGGCGGTCGTGCTGCCGCATGATGGTTGGATGCACCTGCCTGGTACGACTTGGGGGCTCGACGATGTCACGTTTTCGCGTTTTCTTCAGGAAACTGGCGGGCAGGAACCGGCGACCGGGAGCGACCGTTTTACGCGGCGGACGGCGCTCGTTGAGGGACCGCTGCGCGACGTCTGGCTTGACTGGCGAACCGCGACGGTGGCGCGATTTCATTCCCGACTGGCGGAAGTGCTGGCGGAGCACAACCCCCGGTTCAGCCTGCACATTGTGCCGACGACGCTCTTCGCCGAGGGGGAACTCGCTGCCCGTTTCCGGCCGTCGCTTTCCGCACACTCTGGAGATGCCGACATTCTTCGCGAGATCGGCCTCGATCCTGCCCTCATCACTGCCGACCGTCGGATTGTCTTCGTCTCGCCGCACGTGCATCCGGCGGCCAACGACCTGCTCGATCGCAGCATGATCGAACAGGCAAATCAATCACTCGAGATCGCTCGTGGGGTGGCGGGCGCAACGCGTCGCGGAATGGTCTCGATCGAGCAGCCGCTGTTGATGCCGGTGGAGCGTGTTGTGCCGCACGGCCCGTTTGGCAGCGCGGCGGCGGCCGGTGCCGTACCGATTCACGCCGTGCCCGAGGGAGCGGCGCGGGGGCGGCCACTCGCCGAATCGCTGGTGGCTGCGGATTTCGAGATCGTGTTTGACATGGGGCTCCTGTTTGGACGTATCGAGCCCGCGCAAAAGCATCGCATGACCGCATTCACGGCGCTCCCCGGCGGTGAACTTGAACTCGCCGAGGCACTCCCCGCACCGCTTGTAATCCGTAGCCGTCGCGATCAGGGGCAGACCGTCGTGAGCATTGTAAACGCAGGGCCGGCCGCTTGCCGCGCCGTGCTTACGCTGGCCGGTTCTCCGTCGGCTGTGCTCGATGCCGTTGATCGCACGCGACTGCCGCTGGAGCCGGGGGGTGGTGCTGCTGTGCCGCTCGAGCCCTGGGATGTTCGCACGCTCGTGCTCGATGGTGGCGTCGCTGTGCAGGGATCGCGGGTCGAATTCGCTGACGACATCCGCCGATCGGTCGAGTCGCGACTCACCGATCTGGGCCGTCGGCGGGCTGTCCTGGAGACACCACGGCCGCTCGATGTGCTTGACAACCCAGGGTTTGAACTCGCGGGCCCAGGTGCTGCGATCGCGACCGCGGGCACCGGCGAGTCGGGCGCCGGGGTCGGCGGCTGGGAGCTTGTGGAGGCCAGCCGGGGGTCGATCGCGTTTGTGGCGGGGGCCAACGGGGCCGCCGGCCGCGGCATCGGCTTCTCGTCGGCGAACGGTCTCTCCACGCTGCGGAGCAATCCATTTCCGCCACCGGCAACGGGCCGAGTGAGCGTGGCCGTCTGGCTGCGGCTCACCGACGGAGATCCTCAGCCGCCGCTCAGGCTCGCGCTGGAGGGGGTGCTCGACGGTCGCGAGTATTACCGCTTTGCTCCGGTGGGCGGAGTGGCCGGCGGGAAGCCGCTCACGGCGGCGTGGTCGCAGTATGTGCTGCAGATCGATGATCTCCCGCCCCACGGGCTGGAGTCGTTACGGGTCCGGTTTGATCTCCTCGGACCAGGCGGTGTGCAGGTCGATGGCGTGCGGGTCTTTGATTTGGCGTTTGACGAATCACAGCGGGTTCAGCTGACACGCCGGCTCTCGGGGATGCAGGAGCGGGTGGTGGCCGGTGACATCGGAACCAGCCTGATTGAACTCAACGGCTACTGGCCGCGGTTCCTCGCCGAGTATGTGTCTGATGATGCCGTGGCGACCGCGCAGGCGACCGCTTTGCAGGCAAAGAACGGGCCGACGCCGATTGCCCCGGCACAACCACCGGAGCGGTCGGGCAGCGTCTTCGACCGCGTCCGTCGCTGGTGGCAGTAGGACGCCGCCGGATCAAAGATGAACCGGCCGGCTTGGAGTGCCCAACCTTTCTCCTTCGGTATCAGCCGGGGGGCCAGGCGAGCGGCCGGCCGCCCAGCAGGTGAACGTGGAGGTGATGGACGGTCTGCCCGCCATCGCGACCGCAGTTGACGACCAGTCGGTAGCCGTTGTCGAGCCCCAGCTTCCGCGCGAGCAGCGATGCCACAAAAACGAGGTGGCCCAGCAATGGCTCGTCCTGCTCGGTGACGAGAGCCAACGACGGGATCACCCGCTTTGGAATCACCAAGAGGTGAACCGGGCTCTGCGGAGTTACGTCGTGAAAGGCGAGGCAAAGATCGTCTTCGTACTCAATGCTGGCCGGAATCTCACGGCGGATGATCCGGGAGAAGATCGTCTCAGCCGGTGCTGTCATCGATCTCTTTCGGGAAAGTCGATGGTGAGGCAATCTCGGCCTGACGGGTGGCTGCCGTCTTGCGAATTCGTTTGCGCGGCGGCTTCGGCACAGCCCATTCTTTCGTCAGGCACTCAAAGACCTCGGGCGATTCATAGCGGACAACGTTCCGGCCCTCAGGCATCGGGCCCACGAGCGAGCGGAAGATTGGGGCGCCCCGCAGAGCGAGGTCGGTGCTGCAGTCGTCGGTGCCGACCTGGAGGTGCGTGCGAAGAATCTGCTCGGGGGAGTCAAAGTCGCGGATGATCAGTTCGCCGTCCGCAGCTCGGGTCACAACCCGCCATGTGTCTTTTTCCATTATCGATGAACTCCTGGCGGGTGGAACGGCCGGCCAAGGCGTTCGTAGACCCGCATCTGAGAAAGGCAATCGGCACTTGGGGCCACCGGAGCGAAGTCTGGGGCGGCGAGGTGGGCGCGGCCGGCACGGAGTGGCCTTGTCGGCAGGTCGGGAATTATCGGCAGAAGCGCCGCAGTCGGACCGCGGCAAACCTGCTGAGTCCCGGTCTGGCCGGGGCGAACTTGAGCGCCACGGCAGTGCGGCCTACATTAAGGGAACCGATTCGGAGGGTAAGCGAATTGGCCAGCAGTCTGACTCGAAATCAGATGTCCAGCAATGGATTGGGAGTTCGAATCTCCTGCCCTCCGCTCTCCAGCTGTCTAGGCATTTTGCCGGTATTTGCCGGTATTCGTTGCCGTGATTGACTCCAGTTCGGTCTGGATGAGATCGAGAAACAGTCGGGCGCCCAGATATGGGCCGTCGGATACGGGCCGTCGGATATGGGCCGTCGGATGCACTGAGCAAAGGCAGCAGAGCGTTACTACTCCGTGCGTTCAATACTTAACTTCTAGGCTTTGTCCCGCTCCGGTCGGTGCATGGCACATAAAGACGCACGCTCGCTATCGTCCGAAGCCCAAGAAGACCTTCGCCGTCGTGTGATCGAGGTGGTACTGACGCAAGGCATGAAGAGCGATCAACAAACCGCCGAGCAGAAGGACCCCAAGACCTTCAGCTCTGGCGTGGTCACGAATTACGTGATGGACAGCGTTGTGGTGCTGCAGGACGCGAAGATCGAGGTGAAGAAGGGCGATCGGTCGTACGTGGTCGAGATCGCGGTGCCCCTGTCCACGGTTGGCCTGAAGCCTTTCGCAGGGCTGAAGCTCTCCGGTGATTTCGGGGCCACCCACGGCACGCCCGCCGGCGACGACACCCTCCTCCGCACCTCCTGGAATAACCAGGCAACCGGGCTGGTGAACGATGAAGTCTTCGAGCTGAAGATGGAGCCGAAAAACTGGGGCCAGATCCTGTTCACCGACTGAGCCAGCGCACCGTGTTTGAGCGTTTTTCACAACCTTGTTTCGAGACAGTACTTTTTAGGAGACAACCATGAGGCCAAGCATTCGCGCTGCAGTCGTATCCGTTGGGATTCTGTTGTTCCTCGTGAAATGTGCGACCGCTGCGCCGGCGCCGGCGCTGGAAAAGGACGACCTCTTCGCGCCCTACGCGAAGGGCGTGCCGAAGGTCACGACGGTGATCTCGGAGGAAACCAAAGACGGCGTGAAGGTGACGAAGTTGCGGTTCGCCAGCGCTGAAGGCAGCAAGGAAGGCGAGGTCAAGGATTGCGAGATCTATGCCATCATTGCCCGGCCTGCGAATACTGCCGGCCAGAAGCTGCCTGGCCTGCTCGTGTGCCACGGCGGCGGCGGGATGGCCGGCGAAGACGGCCCCATCGCGTGGGCCAAGCTCGGCTACGTGGCGATCGCCCCTGACCTCCCCGGCTACGGCGCCAACGACAAGATGCTCAGCCTCAGCCGCGTCACCAAAATGCCGTACGGCACCGACCAGATCATCCCCCCCAAGCCCACGCCCTACGTCTGCGTGCTCTTCGACGCGGTCACCGCGGGCCTGGGTGCGTTCAACCTCCTCGAGGCCCAGCCCGACGTCGACCCGCAAAAGCTTTGCCTGACTGGTATCAGTTGGGGCGGCTACATGGTCACCATGCTCTCCGGCCTCCTTGACGAACGCGTGAAAGGCACCTTCAACCTCTACGGCTCGGGATTCTATCAGCTCGACGCGATCGGCTCCGACGCGCTGAAGAAGATGGATGAGTCGGATCGGAACACCTGGCTGAAATGCTTCGACGCGGGCACCAGGCTCAATCGTTGCCGGGCCACCTTCCTGATGTACGCCGCCGCGAACGACATTTTCTTCAAGCCGCCGTCGGTGATGGCAACGCTCGACGCAATCCCTGCCAGCAAGTACCTCTGCTTCGGCCCGAACAAGAGCCACTCCATGTCGCTGCCGGGCGGGCCGGTGCGCTGGGAGTATCCGATCAACGCCGAGATCGAGCCTGCGTTCTTCGCGCACGTGCTCGCGGGCGGCAATCCTCCCCTCCCCGAGCCGATCGCCGTGGCAGTGCCGCGCGACGGCAAGGTGCTGAAGTTCACCGTGAAGAACTGCCCCGACCATGCTACGGGCTGGTTCTACGTGAGCTGGCTTCCTGACCAGCCGCGCGGCTGGGACGCCCGCGACTGGGCCCGTATCGAAGCCGTTCCGGGAAGCAATGGCGAGTTCACCTGCGATATTCCCGAGTCGCTCGGCGCGTTCGACTGGTATGGGGGAATCACCTTCACACTGAAAACCGGCGGTTTCGTTCAGCCGATGAGCTTGAGCACGAAAATGTACCGATGCGGCGAGGGGCCTGCGAAGGAGGCGAAGTAGGCAACGAAGGGGGCAACATTTTGGCGATCGACACGGTGCCGGTGGAGGTCGGCTCGAGCGGAGTGCGAATCAAAGTGAAGTGCTGCATGCTGCTTGAGGGCTTTCGCCCGGGCCGCATCGTGCGGTTTTACCCGGCGACCTGGCAGGTCAACCTCCTTCCCCGCGAGGAGCAGCTGTCCGGCCGCGAGTAGGCCTGGCGGCTCACTGGCGGTTCAATAGTCGGCGACCGAGCCGTCTTTGAGGGTTTGGCCGGGCCACTTGTAGGTCTGCGGCTTGCTCGCCTGCTTCGCGAGGAGCGCCTCGTCCACCTCTACCCCGAGGCCCGGGCCGGGCGGCAGCCCGATAGTGCCCTCGGCGTCGTAGGCATACTCCATCCGCAGGATGCCCGGCGGATTTAAGGCGGCGTTCTCCGGATAGAACTCGTGGATCAAAAACAGCGGGATCGACGCGGTCACGTGCAGGCTGGCAGCGATACCGAGAAAGCTGCCAGTGCAGTGCGGCGCGAGCGGCACGTAATAGGCCTCGGCCAGCGTCGCGATCTTCCGCATCTGGCTGATCCCGCCGGTGTGGCTGCAATCAGGCTGCAGGATGTCGATGCACCGCTCGTGCAGGTAGGGAATCACCTCGTAAATCGTGCGATCCCGCTCGCCGGTGGCGAGGGGGACGTCGATCTTCTCCCGTAGCCGCTTGAAGATTTCGATGTTCCCCGGCACGCCGGGCTCCTCGATAAAGAGCACGTCGTAGGGCTTGATCGCGGCCGCCACCTGGATCAGCGTGGCCGGCGGTAGGGCCGAATGGGCGTCAAACATCACGGCGCCCTTGGGGCCAACTTTCTCGCGGGCCGCCTTGATCGCATTCACGTAGCCTTCGACGACATCCGGGGTGCTGGAATGCTCGCGGGGGCCACCGGGGCCCACTTTGTATGCCAGCGGCGTGTGGTAGACCCGGATCCGGTCGCGGGTCGGCCCGCCCAGAAGCCGGTAGACGGGCGTGTTCCAGAGTTTGCCGGCGATGTCCCAGAGCGCCACGTCGATCGCGGCCATGGCGTGGATCAGGATCGCGCCGCCCCGGATGTCGCGGTGCGCGCGAAACATCTTCTGCCAGAGGTGCTCGATCCGGGTCGGGTTCTCGCCGTCGACCAGTTCGAATAGCGATTCGACGCACACCTTGCCGACCCGCGGGTCGGTGCCCTTCACCTCGCCCCAGCCGGCGATCCCATGATTCGTCTCGATTTTCACGAATACCAGCGGGCCGACCCAGTAGGTCTTCAAGCCCGTGATGCGGATGCTCGACGAACGGTCGGCGACCTGCGCGCCGGCCGCGTCGTCCGCCGCCACCACGTGATTGGTGAGCGTGAATCCGGCCGCCGCCGCCGCGCCGAGCGAATGAAACACCTCGCGCCGCCCGAGTCGCAGCGGGTTGATCCAGGCCGGAGAGAAGTCTGCCATGTTAGTTCCCTCCGAGATTGCAGATCTGTATATGCAGATCTGGGGTTGCAGATCTGGGGTTGCAGAATGGAACGAAGTCCGCTCCGGCTCTATCATACGAGATTCCGGGCTCGTGCCTGTTGGGCGTCCAAGCAGCCCCCGGGGGACGGGTGGCAACCCCACCGTTTCTAGCCAAACAATTGTGGTAGCTGTATGTCTAGGAAAATCTCAACTGGCCTCTTTGTCATCGCAAAGAGGTGTCTGGTCTCGCTGCTCGTGTTTCTGTGGACGCTGCCGGCGGCCATGGCGGCGCCGGCACCCCCGTCCACGGGGCCGAACCTGACGGTGGGACTGAAGGCGACGGACATCGACTTCGCGGCCTGCAAGGCATGGGTCGACGGCGAGGAGGCCCAAGGCGACTTCAAGAACGGCATCCTCGCCACGTTGGGTGTGGCCGCCGGGAATCCATGGGCGGCCAGCCACTCCACCAGGCAGCAGGAAGCGAAAGTCATCCAGTATCTCGTGGTGCTCAAGCGGCCGGTGAAGTTTGGCAGTCTGCTCTTCCAGAAGGAGGGCCACCTCGCGTATCTGAAGCCCGGCAAAGCCTTGCCCGCAGATCCCGCCAAGGCGGACGACTGGATCGACGTGACGTTCCCACCAAACCAGTCCGGCTGGCGGCTGGCGACGGTGGGCGGGGAATCGCAGGCGTTTCTCTGCACGGTCGAGAACACGCGATACGACTGGTATCGCTTCACGTGCCTGCGGATCATGAAGCCGCGGCTGCACAACATCGTGCCCGCAGGCGTCGCCAACGGGGAGGCGGAATACGTGCTGTATGGACAGTTCGGCCCACCGACGTTCTTCAAGGCCTCAAACATCATCGCTGGCAACGGCAACTGGCAGAGCCACGGCCCCGACAAGACCACCGACCGCGTGCCGCGGCCACCGGTTTCAGACATCGACCCGACCTGGTTCGTGGTGTCATGGGATGAGCCGCAGGCGATCACCGGCATTCTCCTGGATTCGAACTTCGTGAAGTTCAAGGTGTATGCCTACAAGGGCACGGCGGGCATCAACCCGGCGGTGGCGGGCCCGCAGGACTGGACGCGCATCAGGCAGGAGCCACGGGCCGATAGCAACGCCGCCCTGCTCACGTTTTCGCCGATCACGACGCGGGGGCTGCGATTCGTATCGGAAGCGACCAAGACGGCGTACCAAACCGACCGCTGTGGCTCGATCGCCGGGCTGCAAGTCTTCACCGACCTCGAGGACGCTCCCATGCCGAAGTTTCAGGCGTTGGGAGAAGCTCCGCCGCTGGCGATCAAGCTCAACCTGCCCGAGAAGGGGGTCGTGTCGATGGCCATCGATGGCGCGGACGGCCTTCGAGCACGGAATTTTCCCGCGCGGCTGGAGATGGCAACTGGCGAGCAGACGGTGGCCTGGGACCTCAAGGACGATGCCGGCAGCATCGTGCCGCCGGGCAGCTACACCTGGAAGGCGATCGCGGATCCCGGGCTGCAGCTCAAATACGAGCTGACGCCCTACCCGAATGTGGCGATGGTGGCAAAGGACAACTCGCCGTGGCTCAATGGCGGAAGCGGCCCCGGCGGTTGGCTGGCCGACCATACGCCGCCGCGAGCGGTCTGCGCGGCGGGCGATGACCGGGTCTTTCTCGGCTCTCCGGTGTGCGAGAGTGGCGTGGCGGTGATCGAGTGCGACCTTGAGGGCCGCAAGCGGTGGGGATACGGCAACATCATCGCCTGGACCGGCCCGACCTTCCTGGCCAGCGACGGCAAAGACCTCTACGCCATGCCCCAGTCGCAGGGCCACTATGCGTTACAGGGGCAGCTCGATTACGTCTGGCGGTTCACGCTTCCGGAGAAGAAGCTCGACACGCCCTTCGAGCTTCATGCTACGGCCAGCCGGCAGCGCGGCGTGAGTGGCCTGGCGATCCGCGACGGCAAGCTCTCCATCGCCGTGAACGCTGGGGAGAATTGGCTTGAGAACGCCTTTGCCGCGTCGGTCGTGGACCAAGACAACTGCGAGCCGAAGTATCCGAAGCCGCCGAAGACCAATAAACCCGAAGATCCTGACCGCCGCGCCGACTTTCTGCGGCTCCTGCGTCTGACCGGCACACCCCCGGGAACCAATGGCCTGACGTACCTGGAGACCGCCAAGCAGCCGGCGGCCCGTCAGCACATCGTGATCGCGCTGGAGAACGAGGTCTCGATCGGCAGTTTCGTCTTTCCTCTGCCGGAGACCAAGGACCTGCAGATGATCATCAGCGTGCTGAAGCCCGGCGCCACCTATCCGCCGAATCCGAACAAGGAGGCGGACTGGGTGCGGGTCTATGCCGGCACGGGCAAAGGGTGGACCGTCGTGCCAACGCCTGAGAAGACGGCGACCCGTGGCATCCGCCTCAGCTTCGACATGGGGCTCGACGAACTGGACGAGGTCCTGCTCGGTGACGAGGGCACCACGGCATCGGGCGACTCGCTGCTGGTGGGCGGAGGCAGCGCCGCCGACAAGGGCAAGGCGGCCTGGCTTGCCCAGCTCGAGGGCATGAAGATCCTGCGCCGGCGGTTTGAAAACCTCTTCCCGAGCTGCAAGGTAACGGTCAACTCCGGTACCGTCACGCCGCAGGGGGAGTGGGAGGCCAACCGCGAGAAACCGCTCACTACCGAAAACCCCGGCCTTTACATGATGGAATGGCCGGCCGCGCAGCCCGTCCGGGGGCTCGCGATCAAAGAGATCGACGGCCGCTTCACTGAGATCGACGCCTGGACGGGCGAAGGCTCCCCCGATCTGAAGGCCGACGCGGGCTGGGAGAAACTGACGACCTTCGAGCAGACGCTGCGGTATTACTATAATCCGGACCAGAACCACAACAGCGTGGCCCGCTATCTGGACGGCTACGTCGACTTTGGCCGCGAGGTGAAGACACGGGCCATCCGGCTGCGGGTGACGGAGCAGTGGATGTGGAAAGAAGACGGCCGCGCCGGCGTCGTGGGCGTGCGGCGGGACCGCGGCGGCATGACGCTCGCCCCGACCCGCTGCCGGATCTATGGCGTGGCCCCGCTCAAGGCCTTGGGCGGGGAGCCGCCGGTGGACATCCTCGCCACCCAGCGGATCGAGGTCTACGACCTGGCCACGAAGAAGCTGGAGCGGGAGATTCCCTTCCCCAACGGGAGTGATCTCGCCTTTGCGCCGGACGGCTCGCTCTACGGCATCTCCGCCGGGAAGGTGGTGAAGGTGGACGTGGAAGGCGGCAGGCCCGTGCCGCTGGCGCTGGATGTCCAGCGGCCGACGGCCATCACGTTCGACAACGCCGGTAAGCTCTTCGTGTTTGACAGCGCGGCCGACCAGCGAGTCATCCGCGTCTTCGACACCGCAGGGAAGCCGCTGCGCACCATCGGCACGCCGGGCGGTCGCATCATGGGGCCGTACGATCCCACGCGGTTCACGAGCAGCCCCGATGTGGCCGTCGATCTGGCCGTCGACGGCAAAGACCAGCTCTGGGTGGTGGAGTGCGACTGGGCGCCGAAGCGGGTGAGCATCTGGGGCGCGGACGGGACGTTCAAGAAGGACCTGCTTGGCAACACCGCCTACGGCGGCGGGGGCTGCCTCGACTCCTCCGACAAGTCGCGACTGTACTATGCGAACTCGGTCCATGGCGGGTCAGCGAAGGTTGCGTCCACGCTCGAGTTCGCCTTGGACTGGAAGACCGGCGTTACGGCCCTCAAGAACATGCTCTGGCTGGGGAATGCACCGGGCGGGGAGCAGTCCATCCAGCTCGAAGATCGCCTCTATCTCGTGACGCGACCGATGTTCATGGGGCAGCCGGCGGGGGTCGTCTATCTCCGTGAAAAGGACCACCTCAAGTGCGTGGCGGCGATTGGGGCGGCTGGCAGCTTCCCCCTGCTGCGGACGCCGGCGATCCTGGAGAAGCTCGGCCCGAAGGCCCTCGGCGACGTCGAGTTCATGTGGAGCGACCGCAGCGGCGACGGCGGCCCGCAGCCCGACGAGGTGGAGTTCTTCGACTTGCCGGACAAGCGCGCGGCGGCCGTCGGCCGATTCGACGAGATGCTCGGCAATGACTCGCCTCAGTTCCGCTACGAGGTCAAGGAAATTCTTGACAACGGTGCCCCGGTCTACGAGCGGAAGCAGAAGCCGTTCGACTCCCGGGTGGTGCGGATGAACGACGGCCGGTTCTTCGTGGTCGGCGACAACACGCGCATGGCCGCCGTCGATGCCGTTGGGAAGGCCGTGTGGACGCATCCGGTGGAAGGCTGGGGCGGACAAGCGATCACCACCGCCAAGACCCCGTGGTATCCGGGGCAGGCGGTCGCACAGTTCGACGTCATCGGCCACGAGACGACCACCGCGGGCGACCTCGGCGAGTTTTTCGTGACCAACACCAACTGCGGCACCTGGCATGTCTGGACGGCCGACGGCCTCTTGGCGGGGCGGATCTTCCAGGACCTGCTCGGCCCGGAAAAGAAGCCGTGGAGCATGATGGACCACGAACGCAGACTGGATCTCACCGGCGTGACTCTCAGCCAGGAACATTTCAGCGGCGCCTTCTGCAAGACCCGGGAAGACGGCAAGTTCTACGCCGTGGCCGGCCACAACCACGTCAGCGTGGTGGAGGTGCAGGGGTTTGAGAAGTTCAAGCGGCTGGGCGGCTCGCTGACGGTGACGCAGCAAGACGTCGACGCAGCCATGGAGTGGGATCGCCGAATGCAGTCGCGGCGGCTCTACGAATCGGCGAAGATGATTGAGTGTCGCCGGCGGAAGGGACAGCTCACGCTCGATGGCAAGCCCGACGACTGGGACTTCACAAGCGCGGCGCTCGACGGCCGCGATGCGTCGCTCGCCATGGCCTACGATGACGCGAATCTCTACGTGTGCTTCACCGTCCGCGGGGCCGGGCCGCTCGCGAACACCGGCAATGACTGGCATCGGCTCTTCAAGACCGGCGCGGCGGTGGACCTGCAGATCGGCGTCGATCCGAAGGCCGACGCAAAACGAACCTCGCCGGCCGTGGGCGACACCCGCCTGCTCATGACACTCGCCGGGAAGGAGCCGACGGCGGTGGTCTACCAGCCGAACAAGTCGGGCGCGAAGCCCGAGGAGGCGTGGGAGTCGGTGACGGGCGTGGCCCGCTCGAGCTTCGACCGCGTGGCAAAATTGGCAGAGGTGCGGATGGTGGCGCGGGGCGACGAGAACGGCTACTGCGCTGAGGCCATCATTCCGCTGCAGTCGCTGGGATTCGAGATCGTGCCGGACCTGGCCTACAAGTTCGACTGGGGCATCCTCGTGAGCGGCCCCGACGGCAGCGAGGTCATCGAGCGACGATACTGGGCCAACCCTCAAACCGCCATCCTCGCGGACGAGGCGATCGAATCGCAGCTCCATCCGGATCTCTGGGGCACGGTGCGGTTCTCGGCGACCGCCGACCGCAAGGGGCAGCCCGAGCTCGACATGGAAAAGAAACTCGGCGGCGAGTTGGAAGACGACTTCGACCTCGAAGAGGAGTAAATCGCGGGGCAAAGCCGCGACCGGAGCGGGATCGCGGCCTGTGCGG
>JBAXUW010000006.1:0-39278 GCA_037129495.1 Planctomycetota bacterium
TCTTCCTCATCGTCTTCCTCATCGTCTTCGTCTTCGACCTCTTCCCATTCTTCATCCTCTTCTTCTTCGTCCTCTTCTTCATCGTCGTCGAGTTCGTCGTCCTCGTCCTCGTCCTCGTCCTCTTCGTCTGCGTCTGCGTCTGCGTCTTCCTTGGCGGCCAAGACGGCAAGACGATCAATGCCGACCACGTTGACCACTTCAAAAAGGTCCTCAGCCGCGAGCAGATCGGGCAACTCGCTCCAGGAAAACACATCGGCATTCAACTGGTCTTGATGACCTCGGCCACTCGTCGCAAGCGTCACGGAAATACCTCCTGGAGTGTGTTCAACATCGCCGCAGCGTCGCGGCTGATTCGGCGGTGCTTGAACAATAGAACCAAACGAGAACCAAACGAAAACCATACAAAAAACAGAATCAAACCAAACTGAATCAGATGGCTACCGGTATTTCTGTACCCGATCGTCCAAAATGATCCAACAGTCTGAGCAAAAAAAAAAGGGGCCGGCAAAAAAACCCCTGTTGCGACCGGTCGGCGGTGATGAAAACCGCTGGTCAGGGGGGGGCCGATAGATCGGGAGCGGCGGCTGGAGGAACAGCTAAGGCCGCCCCAAAAGCCGGGGAAATTGCCGGTAATTCCTCAATTTTTGTCAGCCCGAATACCTGCAGGAACCGCCGGGAGGTGACATAGACGTTGGGCCGCCCCAGATCCTCGGTGCGGCCGCCGATTGCCACAAAATCGCGTTCCATGAGTTGCCGGAGCATGTCTTCGCCGCCCACACCGCGAATAGCCTCGATTTCCGCCCGCGTCACCGGTTGCCGATACGCCACGATCGCCAGCGTTTCCAGAGCAGCCGCCGAGAGCCTCGTTTCAGGGGGGGTGCCTAGGAGACGACGTACCCAGGGCCCAAACGCCGTCCGCGTGAGCAGTCGGAAGCCACCGGCGATCTGCTCAACACGAAATGCAGCCCCAGACGCATCCTGCAGAGCCTTGAGTTCTCGGAGTAGGACGCGAGCCCGGGTGCCGTCTGTGAGCCGGGCGAGTTTGGCCAGCCGGCGGGTCGACAGCGGTTCACGAGCCAGAAATAGGGCGGCTTCGAGGCGGGTCAGTTCGGCGGAACGCTGATACAGTCCTGGAACTGTCGGGCTCTCCTCCGGTTGACCGGCCAACGATGCCCTCCGCCGCCACCGGAGCCGACTGGGTAAACGCTCTAAGCCAGGAGGCGGATTCCAGCCGCCAGCAAGTCCGCGGACGCCCGGGCGACCTAATCGGTGAAAGAGCCGGTCTCGAGAAGGCTTTCTCCATTGCATGGCGGAAACGTGTCCGATTCGCGGACCCGCCCAAGGGGCTTGTGTCAGCGGAACCGAGCCGCGGCGGGCGACCCGAGTTCCACGGGAGGGGTAGAAGGCTCTGCAGCGATCCGCTGCCGCCAGGCTACTACCTGATTGACCAGGGCAGCGGAGGCTGAGATCGAATCCGGCCCGGTGGCCTGGAAAACGCGTTGGAGCTGGCCGTTCGCGTCGACGGGCACACGGCACGAACTGCTCTGGAGGCCATCCGAACCAGGCAACGGCTGGCAGTCAAAAGACACCGCTCCGAGCGTCTGCAGCTGCGTTGCGAGCGCCTGCAGATCGCGGGCCTGCTGGTCGCGGGCCTGCCTGGTGCGGTCCGCCATTTGGGCGACCAGAGGAGGAGGTACCGGTTCTGCGGTTATGGCTGGGGGATTTGTGTTGGACTGGGTGCCCTGGGCTCCGGCAGCCGCACCGCTGATCACTGGAGGCAGCCCCGCGGCAACGGGCGGGGATCGGGTGGCTACTGGCATAAATTCGTTAGCCCTGGCCGAAAATCCTTGAATATCGTTGGTGTTGGCAGCCGGGGCTGGAGACGCGGGCTGGATCGGTACCATTTCGGCCGGCGCCGTATTCCCGCGATTCCCGCGCCAGCCACTCCGGGCAGAAGCAAAGTGTCGCCGGGCAGCAGACCGAAAATCTGCTGGGAAAAGATGCGAAAACATTGCCAAGGCTGGCACAACCAGCATGCAGCTCAAGAGCAGCAGGGAACGAAGCTTCATAATGGTGGCGGTAAACGGTGCTGACCGGATGGTGCTGGCCCTCAAGCGGAGCGGGGACAATAGCGGCCGGCCGGTGGGGGTTCAATCCGAAATCAAGGGCTGAAATCCCGGCTCGTGGTGGTCGATTGGCCGTCCAGTGCTCACAATACGTCCCGGATTGCGGCCGCCGTCTGGCCTGTCAGTATCGTGCCGATCAGTCCCATGGAGGTTCGATGTCGAAGATCGCCATCAGCCTGTGCGGTGAGGGCCGCGGCCATGCCACCCGGATTTCGACCCTTGTCGAGCACCTCGAACGGGATCATGAACTGCTCTTGTTCACTTCAGCCGACGCCTGGGAAATGCTCTCAACACGTTATCGGAAGGGGCACCCGCGGGTCCGAGTTGTCAAGATTCCGGGCATCGTCTTTCAATACACAGGCGGCCGACTGGATGTCATGCGGTCGATCGCGGCCGGGCTTGACTATCAGGCCCGCCAATTGGGGCCGCTCGTCGACCGGCTGATGCTCGAACTCGACTCGTTTCAGGCCGACTTGGCGATCACCGACTTCGAGCCGGCGTTGCCGCGAGCGGCCAGCCGGCAGGGCATCCCACTGATCAGTATTGACCACCAGCACTTCCTGCTGGCTTACGACCTCGACGCGTTGCCGTGGTCACTGCAATGGAACGCCTGGGGGATGAGCCACGCGGTGTGGATGTATGTTCTTGAAGCTACCGACACGGTCGTGTCGGCCTTCTTTCGCCCGCCGCTGCGACGCGGATGGGAGCATGTTGTGCAGGCTGGGCCGCTGCTCCGCCGGGACATCACCGCCGCTGTGCCGCATGAAGGTGATTTTTTACTGAGCTACCTTCGCCGGCATACGCCCTTTTCCGCCGTTGAGGCGCTCGCCGACTGCGGCCTGCCGGTAAAAGTCTACGGTCTCGGTCAGCGGGAGAGCGTGGGGCACGTCTCGTTTCATGCGATCGATGAGCGGCGGTTCGTCGAGGATCTCGCCGGCTGTCGGGCCCTTGTGAGCGCTGCCGGCAATCAGCTCATCGGCGAGAGCCTGCACCTAGGCAAGCCACTGTTGGTCCTGCCCGAGCGGGCCCACTCGGAGCAGCTCATCAACAGCTCCTTCCTCGCCGCGATGGGTTGCGGTGATTTCGCCCCGCTCGAGGAGGTGACGCCGGCGCGGGTGCGAGAGTTCCTCGACAATCTCGGCAGCTATGCGCCGGGCTTGGCGAGCGTGGCGGGCCGAATGGACGGCACACCCGATGTCCTGCGGGTCATCAGCCATCGACTGGCGGCGAGTGCGGAAGCAGCCGGTGCACGATCGCCGGGATGATCGCCCGCATGGCACGGGCTCGGTGGCTGATCACGGCCTTCACGACCGGCGTGAGTTCGCCGAACGTGCGCTGGTACTCGGGCACGATAAAGAGCGGGTCGTAGCCGAAGCCGCTCGTGCCCTGCGGACTGTGGGCGATCACGCCGCCACAGACGCCGCTGGAAATGGCGGCGATGTTGCCCGCTGGATCGGAGAGGGCGGCGTGGCAAGCGTAGTGCGCCGTCCGTGCAGCAGCCGGATGAGCAGCGAGCCGCTCGAGCAGCAGGGCATTGTTGCGGGCGTCGGTGGCATCAGCCCCCGAGAACCGCGCTGAGTAGATGCCGGGTTCGCCCCCCAGGGCGTCGACCACCAAGCCGCTGTCTTCCGCGAGCACCCAGCGGCCGAGGGCCCGGGCCTGCTGCGCGGCCTTGAGCGCCGCATTCTCCGCAAAGGAGCTGCCGGTTTCCTCGACATCGACAGCAGCGCTGAAGCCGGCGAGCGAGCAGCAGGGGATGCCCAAGGGGGTGAGGAGTGCGGCGAGCTCGCGGAGTTTACCGGCGTTGGTCGTGCCCAGCACGAGTGGTTCAGCGGCGGCCACTTGGCACCCGCGGCACGTCGATCGGCTTGGGCTGGACGTCAAGGAAAATGCCTTCGAAGCTGCGTGGCATGATCTGGCCGACGGCCAGCTTTGCCGGATCGGGGCCGAGCTCCTTCACGATGCGAATAATCTCAGGGTGCGTGGCAAGTCCGCCGTTGGCCTGCTGCAGCGCGAGCTGTTCGATGCTGCCGACACAGACGATGCTCGATTCTCGGTCGTGAAACTCCCAAGCCTGCCAGCCGCTGCGACGCAGCGACTCGGTGAGTTTGTGCGCCTTTTCGGCCGCTTCCACGAGGCGGCCTTGAAGCTCCACCTCCTTGCCCCCTTGTTCAATCGCCCTCTGGTCGAATGTTCCGGCGCCGGTGAAGGTCGCCACTCGCACGCTGTAGCGGCTCGGGCAGTCGAGCAGGCTGTTGGTGACATCAGCATTCATCTCAAGCACAAATTCATCGACCTGCTGCCGGGTGAAAAAATCCTCGGGGAGGAGGGGGTTTGGAATCACGAAGGCAAGGTGCATCGGGCCCTTGGCTGCATTCTTGTCAAAGCCCATCATCTTCCGGAATTCGGAAAACGACTGGCTCTTCCCGCTCTCGCCCATGAGCGACGCCGGCTGGAGGTTTTTAATTTTCGCGAGCATCTTCTGGCCGCGGGCATCGTCGAAGGAGGCAAAGTCGCCCACGAGCACCGCGACCTCCGTGATCTGCTCCGCCTTGGCAAACCGCATCTTCTTCGGCGTGCCGTCGGGATTGAGCCCCAGACCCCGCTGATTGCCTGTGAAATCGAATGATTTTTCGTGGGTGTAGGCCTTGAGCTTGTGACTCCCACGAAGTTCTTGCGCGAGCTGACGGGCGTCGTCGCGGGCGCCCTCACCACGGAAGGTTGTTGCCAGAACCAGCCACGGACCGTCGCTCTCAGCCAATGGAAACATCGCCTTAGGGTCGACGGTATCTTGCGAGAACCAGGCCGTTGGCAGCCAGCCGCTCTGTGCATTCGCTTCGGCCGCAGCGAGCGCGACGGCGAGCAATGTTACAAGCAGAATCGGAAGGGAGATGGCGCGGGCACTCACGAGGGCGGGCTCCTGAGGAGACGAGGAGACTGAGGGGCGTTTTGGCGAGGACGATAGCGGTCCGCCCGGTCTACCACCAGACCGATCAGCCGCGGGGAAGGCGCGGAAGCTGGGGAATTGGTAGAGTTTTGGGAGGGATAAACTGCATGCCCAAAAGCGGAACAGGACTGGCGAGATTGGTGACGGCCATCGTGGTGGCCGGCTGGCTGGTGGCGGTTTGCCTGCCACCAGTGCTGCTGGCAAGGGTGCGGAGCAGTTGGCTAGAGCAGCTCGATCGACCCCAGGAGCAGACAGACTGGGATGAGTTCCGTCGCGACATGCGGCAGCAGTCGGGCCGCGAAGGACCTGTCCAGCGGAAGGTGCCGAAAAGCGCGGAGCCACCGGCTCGGGTCTGGCTGCGGGATTACTTCCGGCTGGCCGTGGTGGCGTGGGTGTTGTTTGTGGGGGTGCTGGGGGGCTTCTTCTGCTTCTTGGTGGCAGGCATGCTGCGCGGCCCTACCGACCTGAACGGATCTCACCCGACCGCCCGATCACTTGCCCAGAATCAGCCCCGCCGTCAGAGCTACGACGACAAACAGCACGAGCGTGATGCCAAGAACACCCAGTAAGGAAAACACGATAAATACCTGGAGGAAGTCGATGTCTGGAGGAAGTACATGACTGGCGGCTGCCACGGGGCATGCCAGCCTGACGCCATCGGAATCACCCGGGATCGTAAACAGCACCGCCTGTGCGAACAAGGCGGGCTTGTTCGCACAGGCAGTGTGATCGTCGGGCCGCCCGCGCCCCTGACAGATCGGGCGGCCACGCTGATTGAGGAGATCGGCACGGGAAACTGGCCAGAAAACCGAGCCAGGAAGCTTGGCCAGGATGGGCTGACGTGAAAGTCAATCCCGGAGCGGCTTGCGAAACACCTCTTCCGAGATTGTGCAGCGACCGGTACGACCGACGTCATCGAGTGTCCGACGCTGGCCCACTGTATGCCACGGAGTGACATCAGCCAATTCGGGCATGAGCTCAAGAATCTGGTCGATCAACATGGTGACCATGCGGCCGGTGTTGATATCGTGATTTTGCTCCCGAAGCGCCGCTGCCGTCTTCATCAGTTTTACCATTCTGGAACGCTCGAGCACGGGGCCGGAGAGTTGTCCCTCACTCTCGACCAACAGTTCTGCGATCGGCACCTCCAGCACCTCCTGCCACTGCAGCAGGTCGGAGACCCGCAGGTCGCAGTCGGGCTCCTCTTGACGACGGACGACCGCGAGCGATGCGCCCAATCGACGCGACACATTGCGGAGCGTCACGCCCTGGAGCCGCCGCACCTCAGCGATGCGGTGAAGTTGACGCTGCCGCCGGTTGGTCGAACGGAAGCCTTCGGCACCGCCTTCAACTGCGGCTCGTGCCGCATCGGAATGCTCAGGGTCAGCCACCGCGATCGGGTCGTCGAGCAAATCATCGACTTCGTCATCACCATCGTAATCGTTCCGGCATCCATTTTGATAATCAACAGTGGCCATGGTTGTGTCCTTCAGCAAAGTCCGATCAGAGAACTCAGTCAGCGGAGCGTCTATCCCCAGCAGGCCCCGGCAGGCGAATGTAAGCCGCAGGGTTTGCATCGGTGTTGCGATAGAATCTGGTACGCAGCGTGCGGGACGAGCGTTCGCGCGGCGGAAAAAGTTTTTGAAAACGGGGGGCAAATATCCCTGGTATCCCCAAAACGCTTGGCCTGTCACCGCAGAGACCCCGGGGGCACGCCAGGCCCGCTGAACGTGGTACTCTGACCTCATGAGCACCATGAACACTCCCTCCCCCGACGTATTGAGTGCCATCCCGCCAACTCGATCGGTGGGGTATGACGACCTCCGCAGAACGGTCGCCTGGGTCGACACTGGCCGGCATTCCGTGCTGCTTGTCAGCGGCCCGGATGCGGTGCGGTTTATCGATAACTTTACGACCGCCGCCGTCTCGCCGTTGGCGGTCGGCAGGGGCACGGAGGGCTTTTTCACCGACGCCCGCGGTTGGGTGCTGGCCTTGACCACCATCCTGCGGACAACCGACGGGCTGTGGATCGATGCCCCAGCGGGATTGGCAGTGGGCCTGCGGGAGCACTTGGAGCACTACCATATTCGGGAGCAGTTCGAACTCACCGATGCTTCAGACGCCTTTACGCATGTGGTCGTGGCGGGCCCGCAGTCGGCAGCCTGGCTGGAGGCGCGGTGCGGGGCGATTCTGCCAACAGAACTCCTCGGGCATGTCCGCGGCCAACTTGGACCTGTGCCTGTGGCGATTGTCCGCATCGACTGGTATGGGCCGACTAGCTTCCTTCTACAGGCTGCAACCGCTGATCGTAAACGGCTGACCGCGTGGCTGGAGTCAGAACGGTTGCCAGCGGCGAATGCCGTTGCCGCGGAAGCCGTGCGCATCGAGGTGGGCATGCCTGCCCCAGCCGATATTCCGGAAAAGACGCTGCCGCAGGAACTGGGCCGTGATCAGCGGGCGATCTGCTTTACCAAGGGCTGTTATCTCGGTCAGGAAACGGTGGCCAGGATCGACGCCTTGGGGCATGTGAACCGACGGTTCGTCGCGCTCGCGATAGACGCTTTAGAACACTCGCCTCTTCCCGCTGCCGGTGCGGTGGTGCGATCGGGCAACGAGGTGGTTGGCCGGCTCTCGTCGGTCTGTTTCTCGCCCGCGCTTGCCTGCGGGCTCGGGCTCGGTCTTCTGCAGTCGAAGATACTCGCTGCCACGCAGTCGCTCGAGGTGGAAGGGGTGGCGGCCCGCGTCGTTGGCGTTCCGCTGGAAGTGACGATCGCTCGTCCGCCGCAACCGGACGGACAGCTTGACGCAGCGGCGGCGCAGGAGAATGGCACCCTGCTGCTCGAGACCAAACGGTTTCGTGTCGTGCAGGTGGAAGAGCTTTGCTCCGATGGCAGCCGCCGTCAGCGGGAAGTCGTCCGTCATCCGGGCAGCGTCGTGATCGTGCCGCTGGTGTCGCCGCGAGAGGTCTGTCTTATCGAGGTGGTCCGTGTGGCTGTCGGACGGACGCTCCTGGAACTCCCCGCCGGCACGCTTGACCGCGTTGAATCGCTGGAGGAGGCGGCCCGCCGCGAACTGGCCGAAGAGACGGGCTATCGGGCCGGCCGGATCACCGCCGTCGGGGCGATGTGGATGTCGCCGGGCATCCTGCGTGAGCGGATGCATCTCTTCGTAGCCGACGACCTCAAGGCAGGGCCGCAGGCACTTGAGCCAGGAGAGCAGATCCGCACGCGGGTGGTCGAGTGGGACGAGGCGATCGCGATGTGTTTTGACGGTCGGATCGACGACGCCAAGACGATCGTCGGTCTTCTGCTCACCCACGGCCGGCTGCGGGCAACAGATGGCTGCTAGACGCTGCGGGCTGCTGTCGCCGGAGTGGTCTTGAGGCTGTGGCTCGGGTGGCGATCAAGTAGAAAGAGCACGCCACCGATTAGGCCCATCACGATCGTCGCCAGGAACCAGAGCAGGCCGATGGCGACCGCCGCGTCGGTCGATACGCCGGCCGGCTTGAGGAGAATCGCCAGACCCCCTTCGCGGATACCGACGCCGTTGATGCTCAAGGGAACGACCATCGCCAACGTCACCAGTGGCACGACCGTGAACCACTGCGACAGCGGCAACACCACCCCCAGTGCCCGGGCGGTCAACGCTACCGCCACGGAACCACCAATCTGAACAAGGAGGCTCCAGCCAATCGCCTTTGTTATCAGGCTGGGCTGCAGCTGGTAGGGCAGCAGTTGGCTGAGAAACTGCCTGGCAGCATGCTGCTCCGGCATGATCGCCAGCACACGGTCGAGTGCGCCAACAGACACCCAGAACACAAGCAACGCGGCCCCCAAAAATGCGGCCCCAACCGCCAGCGCAGCAGGCATGTCGAGCGCAAACTCTTTGGCCGTGAATGCCGTCCCCGCCAACACTCCGAGCGCCGCCAGCCCCGTCAGCCTGTCGGCAACCACGGTACAGCCTGCCAGCAGCCGGGTCGGTGTCGAATCGCCTAGACGGTAGGCCTTGACGACGTCGCCACCGATCGATGAGGGCAGGCAGAGGCTGAAGAACCCGCCCTCAAAAAACCGCCAGACGAATGTGGCAATCGAAAATGGAAAGCCGATTGGACGAGCGAGGGCTGCCCAGCGCACGGCCGCGATCGTCTGCACGAAGACGCCGACAGCTAATCCGGCCAGCCACCATCGCCAGTCGCAGTGCTCCAAGAGCGCGAGAAGCTTAGACCACTCGATGCCACGCAGAACCACCGCCATCAGTCCGATGGTCGCAGCAATTCGCAGCACGAGTGTGAACCACGCCGGCACCCTCCCCGCGGTGGGGGGGCGTGATACACTGGGTGAAATCATGGGAGGGCCACTTGGTCAACCTCGAGCGGAGTCCAGTCGATTATCCAGGTCGATCAGCCTGGCTATCTATCTTTGTCAAACCCCGCAGACGATCCCCTTTCGGTGACCGATGCGGTGCGAGACAGTAGGATTATTCCATGAACTCGGCTTTGTGGAAAGCCCGCCTGCGTGGGTTAGAGTCGACCAAGTTCTTGTGTCTGTTTCTTCTCTTTTTAGGAGCGACCTGCCCGTGAAGTTGTCGGTGTCCACCCTTGGCGTGAGCCAGGCGACGCAAAGAATCTTCGACGACAATGGCTCCCTGCGAGACTCAATCCGGCAGCGCTGGGCTGCGCTCAGAGACGATCTGCGGCAGCCGGAGCAAGCGGGGCCACTGACCGTTGTCGCCGCCCTCACGACGCTGCTCATGTTCAGCTACTGGCCGGGGCTGCTCAGTGCGCGGGCTGCGTGGAATAATCCTCAGTATTCGCATGGCTGGATCGTGCCGCTGTTCACGGTGGCGATTCTATTGTGGTGGCGGCAACCGATTGGGCCGGTGGTCAACTCGGCCCGCCTTGCCGGGCTAGGGTTATTGGCGGGGAGCCTCCTGCTGCGACTCTGCGTGGCTCGCTACCGCATCATCACTATCGACATGTACACCTTTGTGCCGGCGCTGGCGGGCGTGTTTTTGCTCGGTGGCGGCTGGGGCCTGTTTCGTTGGTCATGGGCGCCGGTCGCCTTCCTGATTTTCATGTACCCGCTGCCGGACGAGGCGACGCGTTATCTGCTGGGGCCACTGCAGGCTACGGCCACCATGGTCAGCACCTATGCGATCCAGACGCTGGGGATCGACGCCATCCGAGAGGGCAACCAGATCGTGGTCGGGGACAAACACCTCGGCGTTGTAGATGCCTGCAGCGGGCTGCGGATGCTCACCATCTTCATTGCGCTTTCAGTGGCCATCGTCATGCTCAGTGAGCTGGCTTGGTACGAGAATCTGGTGGTCCTAGCCAGCGCTATCCCCATCGCGCTGGCTGTCAACGCGATTCGGATCACCTTGACGGGTGTGATGTATACGATCAACCCCGAGTTGGCAGAACAAATCTTTCATGACTGGGCGGGGTATTTCATGATGCCTATGGCGCTGGGCCTGCTGTATGGGGTCCGCATGTTGCTGTCGATCCTGTTCGTTCCCGAGCAGGCGGACGTCGCCCCGCTCTTTCCGTTGGCCTCCGGACCGAGAAACGTGATCCAAAGCGAGTCGCTGGGCACCGTGGGCGGGGGCAGTGGCAGGGGAAAATCAGCCTGATCGGGGCCTGCGCTCATTTGGACACGGAGGCAGACAGTTGAGGGTAGACTTTAGGTAGAGGAGTCGTTGCCAGCGATACTTCCCAGCAATACTTCATGGCTGATGGATCCAGCCTGACGCCACCGCGATGAAAGAGCGCCGGACAACAAACAAACGACATGAGCGACTCGAGTGCCGTCATCGCTGAGACCGCAACCGCCGGCGCGGCCCGACCGTTGCCGCCCGGGCTCATTGTGCGGGATGGGGTGCGCGGGGATGAGATGGCGCCATTCCGCGAGACGCCAGGGATGCTGGGGCAAATGCTGCAGCCGACGGGCGGCGAGCAGGTGGTGGGTGGCGTGGATTACATCCGTGCTATGCATGCAGTCCGCCGGCGTTGGCTGTCGAGCGTGTCACTCGGCCTGCTGACGTCAGTCATCAGCGTTGTGCCCGCGTGGATTCTCATGCCGCGGGGCTACGAGGCTGTAGCGTGGCTGCGGGTCCGGGATAACGGCGGAATGCTCAGCCGGGACCGCGACGGCGGCGAATTGGAGGCTTACAAGAAGACCCAACTGCAGTTGATGCGCAGCCCGTACGTTCTCCAGGCGGCATTGCGGAAGCCCGGCATCGAACAGCTAGAAACACTGCTCGAGACCGAAAATGACCAGGTGGGCTGGCTCTCGCGCAAACTGCAGGTCGTGGCACCCCCGGAGTCGGAAGTGGTGCAGGTGAAACTGCGGGGGAAGAATGCTCAGGACGTGGCCAAGATCGTCAATGCCGTGACGTCTTCGTTTCTCGACGACGTGGTCAACAAGGACCGCTCTGAGAAGCTCACCCGTCGCGATGCACTGGAGAAGAAATTCAAGGAAAACATGTCGCAGCAGCGGGAGCGTCGGGAAACGCTCAATAACCTTGCCCGCACGCTCGGAACTCGTGATAGCTCCGAGGTGGCGACCCAGCGCGGCCTCCTGATGGATCACGTCAGCACGCTGCGGGGGCTGCTCACCCAGACGCAGCGGGAAATCAAGGCGATTGACGCCGAACTGTCGCTGGCTGAGGCACGAGCAAGTGGCGAAATCTCGGCGAAGGAGGCGGTGCCGGAGGAGATGGTCCTGGCCGTTCTGGCCCGGGATCCGCAGATGGTTGAGCTCAAAGACCGCTTGGCTCTCCTGGAAGAGGCAATCTCCTTCCAGGAGCAGCGGAGCGCCCGCGGCCTGAGCGAACCGGCGGTGCGCAGGCTGAGGTCGCAGGGGCAGGAGTTACTCGCGCGGATTGAATTGCGGCAACAAGAACTGCGGCCGGCGGTGGTCTCCCAACTCATGCTGGAAACCGTGGGTCATCGGGTGGAGGCGCCGGTGGTATTGAGGAAGCGGCGGGAGATGCTCTCCAAGACCGTTGAGGAGACGTCGAAGGAGTTTGATCAACTATCGAAAGAGGTCACAGAACTCGGCAAGGCCAACGCCGACATGGACGCGCGGAAAATCGAATTGGAGCACCTTCAGCGTGTGACCGACCAGATCGGGATCGAGCTAGAAAGCTCAGCGATCGACCTGAACATGCCCAACCGCGTTACTCTCATTGAGCCGGCAGGCGTGCCGCAGGGCAACGACAAGATGTTTCGCGTTCTGCTGACCATGCTCGTTGGTGCAGCCGGCTTCACGCTAGGTGGCGCTGCGATCTTACTTCCCGAGTACCTGCGAGACCGACTCAGTGCGGTGGAGGAACTACCCCGACGCGTTGGGGTTCGCGTGCTTGGCACCTTTCCGCGGATGTCGCGGATGGGCAAGCGGCAGGAACCCAGCGCCTTAATGGCTGAGGCTGGCGATACGATTCGGACACACATCTCGAAAGGTGGACGCGAAGCTCCCAAGGTAATCCTGGTCTCGAGTGCGGTCGAACATGAGGGCAAGACAACATTCGCCGCACAACTCGCGGCCAGTCTGGCCCGTGCCGATAGGCGGACGCTGCTGATTGATGGTGATCTGCGGCATCCTGGTGCGCACCGCATGCTCGATCTCGAATTGCGGGCCGGACTGCCGGAATTGTTGCGGGGCGAGTTGGGCAATGACGAGGCTGTACAGCCCACCAGCGTCGAGGGCCTCTTCGCTGTCACCGGAGGCGCCTGCGACTATACCGCGATATCGGCTTTATCACGGCCAGAACTGGCAAAGATCCTGCGCGGATACCGCGAATCGTTTGATCATGTGGTGATCGATGCCGGTCCGCTGCTGGACGTATCCGACCCCCTTTTGCTCGCGCAACAGAGCGACGGCGTGATTCTCGTTACAATGCTGGATGTCAGCCGCATGCCGCAAGTCATTGCAGCCATTGACCGGCTGCGAACTGTGGGCGTAGGGTTGATGGGCGTGGTTGTCAACGGTGTCACGGCGTCACCGCCGCGACGGCGAAGTAGCGCGGCGTGATCGCCCGCGCTCTGCAGCGTGGGCTCCTCGTTCTTAAAACTTTGGGCTTAAACCTTTGGGCTTAAACCTTTGGAGCATCTTGCGATGAGGACATCTCTGGGAATGATGGTAGTGATCACTGCCGTCGTGATGATCCTCGGGACGACCGTCCTGCAAGGCCGGATGACGGAGCGGTGGAGCGATCGCAACGTCGCCGTCGAACTCCAACGGGCCGCAGACCTGCTGGAGAGCCGTTTTCCCGCCCGGTTTGGTTCCTGGGAGACCGTCGAGGAGATCGCCTCCGACCCGAGGGAATTGGCACGCGCGGGTGCTGTGGGTCACATTTCACGCTCCTACCGGAATACGAAAACGAAGGCGAAAATCGCGACGTTCGTGGTCTGCGCTACGCCGCACGATGCATCGGGCCACACGCCCGACCGCTGCTATCCGGGGGCTGGCTTCGAAATTGCCGAACAAGAACATCGACTGATCGTGCCGCTCGATGAGGGCCGTCAGGCGGAGGTCTTTACGGGAACGTTCCGAAAGTCGGGCCAGACACTCCGCATCCTCTGGACCTATGGAATCGATCACCACTGGATCGCTCCGCAGATCGCCCGGATTGAATTGGCCAATGCCAAGGCCGTCTACAAACTGTACGCCGTCATAGACGAGACGGCGTTGCCCGCTGGCATGGGGGCTCAGGTCTGCCAAGAATTCCTGGCACAACTGCTGACGGAATTTGATGTCGCCCTGCAAGAAGAGTCGCCATTAAGTGCCAAGACCGATTTATAAACGAAGATCTACGGTGGATCGTTATTCCGAGATTACAGTAGTCGTTCGTGGTCACTGGTGTGTCATCAGGTTTTAGAAGCTCTTCATCACCGTCAGGAGACTCCTCTGGAAACGATCCCCTACCGAGCCTTCATTACCGGCATCACGGGGCAGGATGGCTCATATCTTGCGGAATTGCTGCTTGACAAAGGCTATGAGGTGCATGGACTCGTACGGAGGTCGAGCACGTTTGGTACTCAGCGGATCGAGCACCTCTACCGCGACATTCACGAAACGCATCGGCCTCTTGTGCTGCATCATGGCGACATGGCCGACGGCAATGGTCTGGCCCGTCTGATCCGGGAAATCCGGCCGACAGAGGTTTACAACCTCGCCGCGCAGAGCCACGTTCGCGTGAGCTTCGACCAGCCCACCTACACCGCCGACGTCACAGCCGTGGGCACACTGCGGCTGTTGGAGGCAATCCGCGACTCTCAGGACGCCATGGGCTGCCAGATTCGATTTTATCAGGCATCCAGTTCGGAGATGTATGGAAAAGTGGCGGAAACGCCACAACGCGAAACGACTCCGTTCTATCCGCGTTCGCCCTACGGAGTCGCCAAGCTTTACGCACACTGGATCACGGTGAACTACCGTGAGAGCTACGGTCTCCACGCTTCCTGCGGCATCCTCTTTAACCACGAAAGCCCTCGACGCGGCGAGACTTTTGTAACCCGCAAGATCACTCGGGCTGCCACACGAATCAAGCTGGGCCTGCAAAAGAAGCTCTTTCTTGGCAACTTGGACGCACAGCGGGACTGGGGTTATGCCGGCGACTACGTCGAGGCCATGTGGCTGATGCTCCAGCAGGACGAACCCGACGATTACGTTGTGGCAACCGACGAGACGCACTCCGTGCGGGAATTTTGCGAGCAGACGTTTGGACGTCTGGGGATGGATTATCGCGACTTTATCGAGATCGATCCGCGCTACTTCCGGCCCGCGGAGGTCGACCTTCTCCTCGGCTCAGCGGCGAAAGCACGGACCAAACTCGGGTGGAAGCCCAGAATCTCATTCGAAGAGCTTGTCGCTCGGATGGTGGATTCAGACCTCGAACTGGCCCGTAAAGAGCAGGTATTAATCTCCGCGGGGCATGACGGCACCGTTCCCAATCGATAAACGGCAGGCGCTCTTGAGGAGGAATGCACGGTGACCGATCTTTCAAGCAAGCGAATCATCGTCACGGGAGGCGCGGGCTTTCTCGGCCGCGCCGTAGTCCGGCTGCTTCGTCAGAGGGGGGTGCCCGAAACGCAGATCGTTGTGCCGCGACGGCGGAGTTGTGACCTCACGATCGAGTCGCACGTCGAGCGGCTCTACGAAACGGCTCGGCCTGACATCGTCATCCACCTTGCCGCCGAGGTGGGAGGCATCGGGGCGAACATGGAGCACCCGGGACGGTTTTTCTACGCCAATATGGTGATGGGGCTGCACCTCGTCGAGCATGCCCGTCGGCGAGGCCTTGAGAAGTTTGTGCATACCGGCACCGTGTGCGCATACCCGAAGCACTGTCCCATTCCTTTCCGGGAAGAAGACCTTTGGAATGGCTATCCGGAAGCGACAAATGCTCCCTACGGAGTCGCCAAGAAGGCAATCTTCGTGATGCTCGACGGCTATCGACGCGAATATGGCTTGAAGAGCAGCGTGGTCGTGCCGGTGAACCTCTACGGCCCCGGGGACAACTTCGATCCGCGGTCGAGCCACGTCATCCCCGCCCTGATCCGTAAGTGCGAGGAGGCGAGAGTAACCGGTCGGTCCGAGATCATCTGTTGGGGAACAGGGGCGGCAACCCGAGAATTTCTCTATGTGGATGATGCCGCCGAGGGCATTGTGCGGGCGGCCGAAGTCATGGAGGAGCCGCTGCCGATCAATCTGGGCGGCGGCGATGAGATTCCGATTCGAGACCTTGTTGGGCGGATTGCCAGCGCCTGCGGCTTTGCGGGGCGGATCGAGTGGGATGCGTCCAAACCCGATGGTCAGCCGCGCCGCGGCCTCGACCTCTCCCGGGCCAGGGCTCTGCTCGGCTGGCAGCCCCGGCAGGAATTCAATGCCGGCCTGGCCGCCACTGTTGCCTGGTGGCGCGAGCATGCCCCGACTGCGGCCTCCCTGGTGGGATAAGTTTTTGGAGCTTGTCCAATGCGTCTTGCTACCCGTTATGGCACTGCACCGCCGGGCCGGCTGCCTCTACCCTCCCTCGTGGGATAAGTTTTCCAACTTGTCCGCTTCACTCCCCCGAAGCGGTGAGTTTTGCCGCGGATAGGCCGCTCGTCAGCCGGCAGGCTCGAGGGTTCCGTGGCCGAGAATAAATTTGCGGGTGCCGGCGGGGCCGTCGAAGATCACGGTGCCGACAGCGCGTGGGCCAGTGCCGCTGATCGCGGCGAGCAGCCCCGCGCCGTACTCGGCATGTCGCACCCGCTGGCCCTTCGCGTAGGTCCGTTTGACCGATTGCATGCCCGCCAAACGACTCGCGAGGTTACTGGCCCGCTCGACCACCGCATCGAGCGCCCGCGGGCGCCGGACAGTGGGCTGTGAATGGGCCTTATCCGCCAGCTCCGACTCCCCGTCGGCTGCAGCGTCGTCGAGTTCCAGAACCAGTCCGTCCGCACGCAGCAGCGGCGGCCCACGCGGGCTGTGAGACGCGGCCTCACCCCATTCATCAGGGGCGACTTGCGCATAGTCGTCGCTCTGATCGCCTCCGCCCCCCCACGGAGCGCCGAATGTCGGCGACTCAAGCCCGGAAACAACTGTTTCGCTGCCGGTCATCTCAGCGAGGAACAGACTCGGGGCCGAGATCCGGCGGCTGCCCCGGTAATCCCGCATGCGGGCGGCACTGGCATGCATTTCCTCCCGGCTCCGCGTGATGCCCACGAACACCAACCGCCGCTCCTCCTCCAGTTGGTCGGGATGGTCTAGGCTGCGCTCGTGCGGCAGGATGCCATCCTCCATCGCGATCAGATAAACCACCGGGAATTCGAGGCCCTTGGCGGCATGGAGCGTCATCAGCGAGACGCGATTGTCTTGGGCGTCCCAGACGTCGGTATCGGCCACAAGCGCCGTCGTCTCCAGGAATGCTCCGAGGGCGTCGTCGTCGGGCGTAGCGGCCTGGAAGGAGTCATCGCATTGGCGGGCCGCCGTGACGAGTTCCTCGACGTTGGCCAGACGGTCTTCTCCACCCTCGTCACCGCCGTCCTGAGCGAGCATCTGGCGGTAACCGGTCTTTTCGAGCACTGCTTCGAGGAGGACCGCTACGCTCGACTTCATCTGCCGTGTCAGTTCGGCGTGAAGCCTGGCGAACTGCACGAGCGCCGTCGCCGATCGCTTCGAGATGCCGGGAATCCGCGGGGCCTCGGCCGCCGCCGCCAGCAGGCAAGTCCGTTGATCGCCGGCCCATGACAGGAGGCGGTCGAGCGACTGCTTACCGATGCCGCGGGGAGGCACATTCACCACCCGCAGCAGGGCCTCATCGTCACGGGGATTCTTCAGGAGCCGGAGCCACGCGACCACGTCACGGATCTCACGACGCTTGAAAAACTCGAGTCCGCGGACGAGTTGATAGGGTACACCACGGCCGCGAAGCGCCACCTCCAGCGATCGCGATAGGGCGTTTGTGCGAAACAGGATCGCGAAATCGAGCGGCTTCCGTGAGCCGGACGCCAGCCTACCGGCGATTTCATCCGCGATGCGGTTGGCCTCGTCATAGCTGGAGGCGTCGAGCACGATCCGTACCAACTGCCCCGCGGGAGCATCCGTGATCAGTCGTTTTGGTTTTCGTCGGCTGTTGTGGGCAATGAGCCGGTCGGCGGTACCGAGGATATTGGATGTGCTGCGGTAGTTGTGTTCCAGCTTGACGACTGACGCGGTGGGATAGTCGCGCTCAAATTCGAGGATGTTGCGGATGCTCGCGCCCCGCCATCCGTAGATTGCCTGATCAGGGTCGCCGGTCACGGCGAGATTGGGATAGTCAATCGAGAGTCCCCGCAGGATGCAATACTGCACCGCATTGGTGTCTTGGTATTCGTCGACCAGAATCCAGCGGTGGTGCGCGTCGAGCATCTTTCTAAGGTCGGCATTGTCAATCAGCATGCGAGCAACGTGCGCGAGCAGATCATCGAAGTCGACGGAGTTCGCCGCCAGCATCATCTGTTGGTAGACGGGCCAGACACGCTGCGCCACCTCGTCGACCGGACGACCCCAGCCCGGCTCAAACGTCTCCGGTGTTGCCAGGTCGTTCTTCGCGCGGCTGATCACCCCGGCTACGCGGTCGATGGGCGTGTGAGTGAGGGAGAGGCCCAATTTCTTGACAGCACGCTTGAGCATCGCGCCAGAATCATCGGAGTCGAGAATCGAATAATCACTCGTCAGCCCGCTGAGGCGGGCATTCCGCCGCAACAGCCGCGCGGCAAACCGGTGGAACGTGCCCATCACCACTGGCTGTGGTCCGACGAGTTCGGAAACGCGGCGACGCATCTCGTCGGCGGCCTTGTTGGTGAATGACAGCGCAACGATCTGCTCGGCCGGGACGCCCACGGAGATCAGGTGGGCGATCCGCTGGGTCACGACCCGGGTCTTGCCGCTGCCCGGCCCCGCTAGCACCAGCAGTGGGCCTTCGACATGCGTGGCAGCAAGCCGCTGCGACGGGTTCAACGCATCGAGAGAAAGTGCTGAAGAATGGGCTGGCACGGGCATGTCGCGGGGTGCACCGGCCGCGTGGGCCGGCGCTGGAATCCTACACACGGTGGGGGACGAAGGTAGCGGGTTTCCGGTAAAGTGGAGTATATTCCCAGTGCAGTTTTATCGGGCACGTGCGCCCGAAGGATTTTCGGGCCCAGTAAGCCCGAGCTTCATTGGGCACAAAGGCCCGAACTGTCAATCGGTAGGATTGCATAATTCATGTCGCAAGGGAGGGACCCCATGCCCCGTATTCCATACAAGAACCTCACGCAGTCGGACGAAATGGCTGAGAAACTCGAAATGAGCACGGCCGAGATCGGGCTGTCCGTTCGCACCACGAACTGTCTCGAGGAAAAAGGTATTTTCACGGTGCATGATTTGCTCAACTGCACCCGCGCCGACCTCCTCTCGATCTCCAACTTCGGAGAGAAAACGCTCGAAGAGGTCTATCGTTCGCTCGAAAAGATTGGGTTCTATCGCACCAGTCCCGCGGTGCCGGCCGGGTCTGCAGGACCACGTTCGCTCCGCGGCATGGTCGATACGAACGCCACCGACGTGCTGCGTGGTCCTCAGACCCGTCAGGAAACCTGCAGCCAGGCCTGATCATGCCTGATCATGCCTGATTGACGCAGGCATCGGCTGTCGGCCCGCAGGAGAATGACCGTGAGGCTGCCCCGATTTTACGAGAAGAAGCGTGGCCATCGGCGAACCGGCTCCCGGGAATGGGGGGTCTTGGGAGACGGCCTGGTCCACGGGGCGCTCCTCGCGGCGGGCTTATTTTTTGGAGCCCTGCTTTTTGTGGGCGTGGCGGCGCCCGAATGGCGGATCAATCACGAGTTTTCTGAAGCAAGAGGCACGATTCTAGCCAAGGGGCTCGCACGGTCCACGGTTGCTGACCCGCCGGGAACCATAATTACGAATTGGCGCCCATGCATCCTGCTGCGTTATTCGGTCGATGGTGTCGAGCATGAGGCGTGGAGTCAGAGTGCCGCTGCCGAGGAGACGCCCGATCGCAATGCGGCAGTGCGGAAGTTGGCGGCGTGGAGTCTCGGTACAGAGGTGCCTTGCTGGTACGATCCCGCCGCGCCGCAAACCGTGGTGTTGCAGCTTGGCTACAGCTGGTGGCTTTGGCTGCTCTCGCTGCTATTGCCCGGAGCGCTCGTACTCATCGGCGGATCGGGGCTGGTGCGGGGGCTGAGAGCCTGGGGAAAGTCTGAGGAGCACCGGGCCGCATCCGCGGGGCTCTCCGAACTTCTCGATCCACTGGCACAGCCGGCGCTGGCGGCGCCCGGCTACCCGGCGGTGCCGGTCTGGGACGATCTCGTTAATTCCCCCGGCACGATCCTGCAATATCGGCTGCCGATCGAAAGCCCGGAGAGCTGGACGCTGGTGGGCTTCGGCCTGTTTGCGCTGCTTTGGAACGCTGTGGTAGTCGTGCTGGCCGTGGGGGCGGGCCTCGACCTCCTGGGTGGCCGGATCGACTGGTGGCTGTTTGCGCTGCTCGTACCGTTTTTGGGAATTGGCATTTGGGGAATCGCGATGTTTTTGAGGAGCCTTCTCCTGGCTACCTCAATCGGGCCCACGCAGCTGGAAATCTCCGACCACCCGCTGGTTCCGGGAGGTTGCTACGACGTGCTGATCGCCCAGGGTGGCACGGGAAGTTTCCGATCTCTTGATCTGTCGCTCGAACTGGAGGAACAGGCCACGTTCCGGCAGGGCACCGATACCCGCACTGAGCATTTGGTTGTCTGGCAGCAACGGGTGGCAGGCTTTCGTGACGTCAGCCCAGCCCCACATGCCAGATTCGAAGCGCGAGCGATCGTCGAGATTCCGGCGAATGCTATGCACTCCTTCACGTCGGCCCACAATGCCGTTCGCTGGCGGCTCGTTGTGCATGGCATGCCCGAACGCCGACACGACTTTGCCCGCATGTTTCCCGTCGTAGTGTTTCCGCCAGCGACTGACCTTCCCGCAGCACCTTCGCGACCAATCGCGGTCAAGGAGGTGTCACGATGAGCCAGACTGGCGAGACGAGCAAGCCAGAGGAACGTGGTCCGGCGATGCCACGGATCGATGTTCAGTTTGACCGGCCACTGCGGCAGTATGAACCGCGGGAGCCACTGGCGGTCCGCTACCGAGTCGAAGGGTGCGACGGCGAACACATCCGTGCGATCGAACACTCAGTCCTCTGGTATTCGGAGGGCAAGGGAGAAGAGGACCTCGGTGTACATTTTTTCCAGCGACTTACCGATCCCGCCTTGCTGCTGGTGACGGCAACGACGGGGACCTTCACCACGCCGCTCCCACAGAGTCCACTTTCCTACGAAGGAGTCATCGTCAAAGTGCGGTGGTGCGTTCGCGTGCGGCTCTTCTTCGACGCGTCCCGCGACTTCGTCTCGGAGCACGTTTTTTCGCTCGGTCAGATTCCTCCGGCCCGCATGCCGGCCCGCCTGCTGGACAGGACATGATGCATGGAGCTCGGAGTGTCGAATCCGTTCTCGACGCGATTCACCCAGCCTGGCCGTATTGAGCCGCTGGATACGTCGGGCAATCTCGTCAATCTGATTGGTCTGCTCGATCGCCTGCAATGGCTCGGAGGAGCGGCAACGCTTGTCGGACCGCACGGCAGTGGCAAGTCGACACTCTTAGTGCACCTTGCCGATGCGATCGAGCGTCGCGGTGACCGGGTGACGCGAGTGCGATTGCATTCATGGCGCGACGGACTGGCGGCATGGGCAACCATTAGACGGGCCGCCTGGGGAGGCGTCGCCTGCATCGATAGCTGGGAGTGCCTGGGGTATTCCGCTCGAGTGTTGCTCCGGCTCGTGGCCCGGGTGTCAGGCTGTGGGCTCCTCGTGACATCGCACCACGCGGCCGGCCTGCCCGTGCTTGCCAGGTGCGACACGACGGCCGACCTGCTTCAGTCCATCGTCGGCAAGCTGCCCGATTACGGACAGTGGCACGGCAGACTGATCCAAACGGGCGACATCGAGGAGGCTTTCATAACCCATCACGGGAATCTGCGGGAGTCGCTCTGCGAACTCTATGACCGGTTTGAAATGCGGCGTCACTGGCAACTGACGGCCGGTGGTGACGGTTCTGTCGGTGGTGACGGCGGCGACGGTCTGTGGCGTGGAATTCATGAGATCGCAAATGGATTTTCTTAGAGTTGTGTACCAGAGCGCAACCTAGGCTAGGGGAGATGGTGATCAGGCCGGAGTGACCGGCCGGTTAGCCAACCGAGCTTTAGGAGAGTGCGATGACAATCCGGCGTTCCTTGTTCGTCATGCTGTGTGCGGCTGGTGCCGCATTCATGATGCCGACCGTGAGCCAAGCCCAATGCTGTCTATCCGACTTTTTTGCGAGCTGCTGCCGAAAGGCGCCGACAGCCTTTGCGGTCGCGCCTGTCGCCGCCCCGATCATGATGCCCGTCGCGGCGCCGATTCCCGCGCCGCCACCGCCAGTCATGGTGCCGGTACAGCAGGTGAACTACGTGCCCGAGACGACCTACCGCACGCAGTATCAGTGCGTTCCCGTCACCAGCTACAAGCCAAGTAGCGAAATCGATCCCTCTACCGGATGCCCGCAGGAGTGCATGGAGCAGGTGACGCAATACGTGCAGCGGCCGATCAATGTTCCGGTGACGCAATACCGCGCTGTTTACTCCACGAAATACGTGCAGATGCAGCCCGGCTACAACGCACAGGGTGGCTACGGCATGCCGGGAGTTGCGCCAGCCATCGGAGCACCCGGAGCAATGGCGGCACCGATGATGATGCCGACGACAAATGCCGGCGCGGCTACGAGCCCGTTTGCTTCAGCCGTTCAGACCACACCGCAGGCCTGGGGGGCGGCGGGGACTGACGTGCCGCAACAGCTGATTCAGCCGGGCCAACCACAGAATATCGCAGCTCCGGCCATGGCTCCCGCCATGGTCCCTCAGCAGGGATATCAGCAGCCGGTCTATCAGCAGCCGGTCTATCAGCAGCAAAATATGCTCCAGCAGCAAAACGTGCAGCAGCCGATCGTGCCGCAGGGGGGAACCTACGCGGCTCCCGCTCCCGCTGCCGGGCAACCGCAGCCAACCGTACCGCCGATCCTCGCGCCCACGCCGTCGCTGAAGCCAATCCCCGAACTTCAGCGGATACCGTCCGGCAGCGGCGCTGCCGTGCAGCCGACTGCGCCCCTCGCTCCAGGCCTGTCGGCGCCGGCGATGACGCCATATCGCGGCCCTGCCACCACCACGCCGGCGCCCTCACTCACTCCGCCGGCAGGCTTTGGCTCCGGCGCCACCAGCGGCACAAACAATGGCATGCCGGGCATGCCGGTCATGCCGGGCGCTGGGCCCAGCGCTACGACCAACGCGTTTCCAAAATTGCTTGAGCCCACAGGTCACACCACGTCATGGCAGCCGATGGCGGGGTCGTATCCGGCCCTGCCGACTCGCCCCACGGCCTATCCGACCGCCGCCCTCCCCGGCCGCGTGCAGTAGCATCTAAGCCTGATACGATAAGAGTCTCCTGAACCTTCGGGACTCTTGAGGCCAGCCGTGACGAACGCTGATATCGCCGCGACGTTTGAGCACATCGCTGACGTGCTTGAGTATCAGGGTGGGAATGTCTTTCGCGTGCGGGCCTATCGCAATGCCGCCCGCACACTCAGTGGCATGGTCGAGTCGTTAGCGAATGTCCGGGCGGATGCTGGCAGGTCGCTGACCGATCTCGAGGGAATCGGGAACGATCTGGCCGAGAAGATCGGCGTGCTCCTAGATACCGGCACGCTCCCACTGCTGGCGGAACTTCAGAAAGCCGTGCCAGCAGTGGTCTTTGAGCTCATGCGGGTGCCCGGGCTCGGCCCCAAAAAAGTAAAGGTGCTCGTCGAGCACCTGGGAATCGATTCACTTGAGTCGCTCGAAAAGGCCTGTCTCGACGGTCGGGTCGAAGCGATTAAGGGATTCGGCGCGAAGACCCAGGCGGCAATTCTCAGCAATATCGCCTTCGCCAAAGACCCCGAGCATGCGCGGCTGCTGTGGCATGACGCCGACGCGATTGTGCAGGATTTGCTCGACTGGATGCGAGGGTGTCCACAGGTGCGACAGGTTGAAGGAGCGGGGAGTTGGCGGCGGGGACGAGAGACAGTCGGCGATCTCGACCTTGTGGCTGACAGCGACGACTCCGCAGCCGTGATGGACCGACTGCACGCTTGGAAGGAGACATCGGCGGTGCTCCTACGCGGCGACACGAAGACTAGCGTGCGGGGACCGCGGGGAGTACAGATCGATCTACGGGTCGTTGAACATGGCTCATTTGGTGCGGCGCTCCAATATTTCACCGGATCGAAGGAGCACAACGTCCGGCTTCGGTCAGGGGCACGCGACCGCGGCCTCACGATCAACGAATACGGTGTCTACCGGCTTGAGGTGGAGACAGCGGGCGAGACGAAGCCGTCCCGGGGCGCCTGGATCGCTGGAGCGACGGAACTGGAGGTCTACGGGGCACTGGGCCTGCCCTGGGTGCCACCGGAGCTTCGTGAGGGCCGTGACGAGCTCATGCTCGCGGCGCGGGCCGAATTGCCTACGCTTGTGGAAGTGGCCGACATTCAAGGCGACCTCCATATGCATACCACCGCCACCGACGGCGAGGACACGCTCGCCGAGATGGTTCGGGCGGCGATTGCCCGGGGACTTCGCTACATCGCGATCACTGATCATGGCCAGCGAGTGACGATGGCCCGAGGACTCGACAAACGGCGCCTCCTGGAACAGTGGAACGAGATCGATCGACTCAATGAGTCACTCACGGCAGAAGGGCACCCGCCGATTGTGGTGCTCAAGGGCATTGAGGTTGACATGCTGGAGAAGGGTGGGCTCGATCTTCCGGATGAGGTGCTCGCGCAGGCCGACTGGGTCGTGGCCAGCCTTCATTACGGCCAGAATCAATCCCGCGAACGAATCACCGCCCGCATCATCGAGGCGATCGAGCATCCCCACGTGAGCGTGATCGGTCATCCGACCGGGCGGCTGCTCAACCGTCGCCCAGCTTATGACGTCGACATGGAGGCGGTGATTGCCGCTGCGGCGCGAACCGGCACATTTCTGGAGATCAACGCCAACCCCTGGCGACTCGACCTCAACGACCATCACGCGGCGGCTGCCAAACAGGCAGGCGTAAAGATCGTGATCTCCACCGACGCTCATTCCACCCGCGGCCTCGAGGTAATGCGGTGCGGCGTGCTGCAGGCCCGTCGCGCCGGCCTCGAGGCGGGTGACGTCGCCAATACCAGGACGCTCAGGAAATTCATGGAGCTCAAAAAGCTGATAAAGCGGTGAACAGCCTTGCCGAAAGAGGCCAAGTTAGAAAACTTATCCCACGGAAAGGCGGAGCCGGCCCGGCGGTGCAGTGCCACAACGGATAGCAGTACGAATTTGAAAGCTTTAAGACCGAGTCTCTATTTCGCCTTCACGCAGCGGAAGCCGATGTGGCTGCAGCCGCTCGACGGCTCTGCTTTGCCGCGGGTGCCCACGATGTAGCGGGCACAGTATTGCTCCGAGCAAAGGAACGAACCGCCACGGAGGACCCGCTTCTTCTGGTCTGGCTCCTGCGGGTCGAAGCTATCGGCTGGCCCCAGGGGGTTGTCGGCGGGAGTGGTCTGTCCAATGGCAGCGGCATAGGCGTCGGGGCGATACCAATCGGAGCACCACTCCCAGACGTTCCCCGACATGTCGTGCAGACCGTAGGCGTTGGCGGGAAATCTGCCGACGGGAGCCACGCCGACGTAGCCGTCGGCTGCCGTGTTCTGCAACGGAAACTGCCCCTGCCAGGTATTGGCCATCAACTTCCCGGCCGGTCGAAACTCCCGCCCCCATGGGTAGATACCGCCGGCAACACCACCGCGGGCGGCGAACTCCCACTCCGCTTCGGTGGGCAGCCGCTTGCCTGCCCACACTGCGTAGGCGCTGGCATCGTCGTGGCCGACCTGCACGACAGGGCTGTCGTCATTGCCTGCGATCGTGCTCGTGGGCCCGGTGGGATGCCGCCAATCAGCGCCCGCCACGTAGTTCCACCACGAATAGTGGTTCGTGAGCGGCACGGGGCCAGGCGGTGGCGTGAAGACCAGACTTCCTGGAATGAGGTTCTCTGGCGGCGCGCTGGGGAAATCCTCAGCCTTGGGAGCTCGCTCAGCCACAGTCACGTAGTCGGTCGCCGCAACGAACGCGGCAAACTGGGCGTTGGTTACTTCGGTGCGGTCCATCCAGAAACCGCTGACTTGAACACGGTGGATGGGGCGAGCGTCGCGCATGGGGTCTGGTCCGCCAAAGGGTAGACCGCGCGGGTCCTCACACCCCATAGAAAACTCGCCACCAGGAATCCAGCCCATGCCGGCCGGCGGCGGATCAGCGTATGGCGGCGTGGCGAACGGCACGGTCGACGCGAACCCGCTAAGCATCGCGCGTGGTCCGGCGGCAAAGGGACTGAAGGCGACTACGCAGGCCAGAACCACTGCGGCTGCAGCGGCGGTGCCGACGGCGACCTGCAGGAACAAGGGTGGCAGACGCCGGGCGGGCACATCACGTGATCTGGCCGCGACTCGCGGTAGTGTGTTTTTCATGCAGTGTGACGCCGGAGAGTCCGTTCAAAGCGGCGGCGTAACGTCCGCCGGCGAGCGGGGTTCCACCATTTGGAAAAAGTTTTTCGGGCTGAATGTGCCCGCTTGTTCTCGTCAGCGCAGAGCGCGGCGAGCAGATCCCGATTGGGGCCGGCGTCAGCGCTGCGGGCCCAGCGGGCAAACCGGTCCGCGGCCGAAGCGTGGTCGGTACATTCACCAAGCGCCTTCTGGAAATGTTCGAGGGACTTCTGGCACCGCATCCGGGCAACCAGCGGAAACGCCGGCGCGAAGATTTCGAGGGCATAGCGGAGCTTCTTGCCCTTAATTCTCACCTCGTGAAGTTCGTCAGTGTCGCGGAGGCTACGATCGGCATTTTCAAAAAAGCGCATGATCATCGGCTTGAAGCGGTGGCGCGCAAAGGACCGAAAGCAGCGTTTTCGTTGCCGGCCATGGAGATCCTCAAGCAGACGCGTTAGGCGGTCTCCCCAGTTTTCTTCCACAAGCTTCTCGAACTGTGAGTGGATGGGCTGACGTGACTGGATCCGCTGCCTCGATAACATCGCCACGAGCCAGCTCCGCGCCCGTGCCATGTCATCCTGTGCTAAGCGTGCGGTGAGCACGTCGAGATCGCGGGCCTCGCCGGCAGCACGCCGGAGCCGAATGAGCCGCTTTTCAAACCAGTTCCGTCGCTTCGCGGGAAGCACATCGTGAAACGCATCAATCGCGGCCAGCGCGCGTCGCGTCGCGATACGGAGCTTATGAACATGCTCCGGAACGTTCTCCGCGGCACAGGCGGCCTGGAGTTCGGTCCAGACAAGATCGAAGCGATTCCGCAGCGTCGTGGCTGCGAGCCGGCACACAGCCATGCGGCTGTCATCATCCGCAATCGAATTATCGGATGCCGCCATCGCAGTGGCCCTGCTGGAGACAGCGCTGCAAACTGGATGGTGCCGCGCGGTATGGCGCCGCTACCCCGGTTACCAACCCTGAGAAATCTATGAATACTCTACGGGCCGCGGGAGTCCGATGCCAGCGTTTCGGCTATCGGAGCCTTGGTTACAACGATCCGTGACGCGAAAACCGTCCCAGCGCCCGCAGCCCCCTCGCCACTCCAGCGCCGGCCCGTGATTTCGACTTCGTCGCCGGGGCCAATGAGATCGAGTTGGGCAGCATCGACAATCATCACCTCGGCGTCTTCGGCGAGAGGCAGCACCAGGCGGCGGATTTTTCCCGCATCGACCTTCACGAGCAGCATCCGATTTCGATTCGTAAGAATGGTGCCAACAATGGTGTCGACCTGATTTGACCGCACCGGATCGGGCTTAAAATCAACGGGTGGCGTGACGATGTCAATGGAGCGCACCGGATCGGTTGCCCGGCCTTTGTCATTCACCTGTGACCGTAGGCGGACGGTCATGCCGGGCCGAATCGCAGCTGACGATATGCGGCCTCCCACCTGGACCTGGGTAACGCCGGCAGGATGGAGTTGGGCGATGAGCACGGCCCCGGCAGGATCAATCGCAGCGCCCTCGGTGAAGGCCACCATGCCGCCAGCCAGGGTGCCGGACGTCATTCGTACCCGGCCGCTAAAGGATGCCTCGGGAAGATTGTTGATAACGAGTTTATTTCGTTCGACCGGTATCGTGATTGCCTTGTTCGTATTCCGACAGGCACCAAGGTTCCAGAGCCGCTCGTATGCCTTTTGGATGGCAGCGGATTTATAGAATGAACCCCAGTTCAGCGTGCCATCGGCAGCGACTGGGGGCAGCGTGTCATGCGACTCAGCATAGGGGTTGTAGGGGGTGGGCTGCGCCATGGCCGGCGTAACGTAAATCCCGAGACCCACAACCGCCGAACAGAGTGCCCACCAGCATCCGCCGAGCACAGTCGAGCGGTTCATACAACGCATCGGAAGACTCCCGTCTTAGCGAAGAACACGCCGAACGTCTTGCCGACGAGGGCGATCCTTCTCTCCGAATCTTACTTCGGCGATCTGTGGGAATCAAAACAGTCTGCCACGGCAAAAAGCGGAGGTGACCCTTTTAACGATCACAACGACGGGGGTTGGATGCGGTTCAAAGGCCTACAGGTTGGGCCTACAGGTTGGAATCCCCTTTTACGAGCGGACTGAGCTGGGAACTGGCTTCGCCCAATGCGCCCAAATCGACGCCCGCTGGAGACGCCTCAAGCAGCGGAAATTGGCGGGTCAGCACGTTCTCGCGGTCGATTCGTAAGGCATCAAGAGCCTCGGGCCGAACCCGGACCTCCGCCGCTTGGTAGGTCTTAAAACCGGTACCGGCAGGAATCAAGTGGCCAAGAATCACGTTCTCCTTCAGGCCGACGAGGTTGTCGACCTTTCCGGCCAGGGCCGCCTCCGTGAGCACCTTTGTTGTCTCCTGGAAGCTCGCCGCAGAGATAAAGCTGGAACTCTGGACGCTCGCCTTGGTGATGCCGAGGAGTTGCGTGCTGGCCGTGGCTGGCTTCGGTTTCGAGCCCTTGGCAGGCGCGCCACCCAGCACTTCAATCTGTGCATTCGTCTGGGCAAGCACGGCCTTTGGCACAACGCTGCCGACTGCAAACTCGCTGTCACCCTTGTCGACAATGCGGAGCCCGGCGCCGATCTTATCATTAGCCTGCCGGAACTCAAACTTGTCCATCACGCTTCCGGGGAGAAGGTCGGTGTCGCCTACGGTTTCGATTTTTACCTTCCGAAGCATCTGAGAAACAATGATCTCTATGTGCTTGTCGTCGATGTCGACTCGTTGGCTGCGATAGACATTTTGAATCTCGCGAACCAGATACCGCTGCACTTCTTCCTCACCGGAGATCCGGAGGATGTCGTGCGGCACCAGTGGACCGTCAACCAAAGCTTCGCCGGCGTTGACGATATCGCCCGCATGCACGCGGAGATGTTTGCCATGCGTGACAAGGTGCTCTCGCTCGACGCCGCTCTCATTCTTAACAACGATCATTCGCTTGCCTCGCCGCTTCTCGCCGAGTAATTCGACCTTGCCGTCGATCTCAGCCATGATCGCCGGATCCTTCGGCTTGCGGGCCTCGAAAATCTCGGTGACCCGGGGCAGACCGCCAGTGATGTCCTGCGTGCCTGATACCTCGCGGGGAGTCTTGGCGAGGATGTGGCCGGCCGCCACCGTCTCGCCCTGCGAGACTTCGATGTATGCCTTTTCGGGGAGGTAGTAGAAGTCGAGAATTTTGCCTGATTCGTCCTCGAGCACGACCTGCGGGTGGTAGACGCCCTTATGCTCCATCACCATCCGGCGTAAGTGGCCGCTGGGATCCTTCTCGACCCGGAGCGTCTCACCTTCAATAACATCTTCATACCGTACCTTGCCCGCCACCTCGGACAGGATCGGGATCGAGTGGGGATCCCACTGGACGACTACGGTACCCTGCTTGACCTCGTCATTGTCGGCCACCTTCAAAACCGCTCCCGCTGGAATCTCGAACTTCTCAAGCTCGCGGCCCTTCGGATCGATGACGGCGATTTCACCGTTACGAGCGAGAACAATCAGCTCTCCCTGCTCATTTTGCACCGTGCGGAGTCGAGTGAATTTAACTATTCCGGGCCGCTTGACCCTGTACTCACTCTCCTCAATCGCTCGTTGACCGACGCCGCCAATATGGAACGTCCGCATCGTGAGTTGTGTACCGGGCTCACCGATGCTTTGGGCGGCGATGATACCGACGGCCATGCCCTCTTCAACCATCGAGCCAGTCGAAAGATCCATGCCGTAACAGAGTCGGCAGACGCCCAGAGTTGCATCACAGGTCAGTCCGCTACGAACTTGAATCTTCTCAAGCCCGAGTTCTTCAATCTGGCGGGCCATCTTTCGTGTGATCAGTTCGTCCTCGTGCACGACGACCTCATCGGTGATCGGATTCACGATGTTTGCGCGACTCACGCGGCCGCGGATGCTGTCGGCAAGACTTACCTCGACCTTTTCGCCACGATAGATCACGGTCTTGTCGATGCCTTGCGTCGTGCCGCAGTCGTGCATCGTCACCACGACGTTTTGGGCGACGTCACACAGCTTGCGGGTGAGATAACCGGAGTCAGCCGTCTTGAGGGCTGTGTCCGCTAGGCCCTTACGGGCACCGTGAGTTGAGCTGAAATACTCCAGCACCGTCAGGCCTTCACGGAAGTTTGCCTTAATTGGCGTTTCAATGATCTTACCAGACGGCTTTGCCATCAGGCCTCGCATCCCGGCTAACTGACGAATCTGTTCAACACCACCTCGGGCGCCGGAGTGGGCCATCAGAAAGATCGGGTTCACATAGCCGGCACGACGGGTATCACGGGCGTCAGTATCCTGCTCAAGTTCCTCCATCATGTCCTTCGTGATCTGCTCACGGGCATGTGTCCAGGCATCGAGCACTTGGTTGTACCGCTCGCCGTCAGTGATCACGCCACGCTGGTAGAGCTTCATGATCTTCATGACGCCCTTCTCGGCCTCCCCGATGATCTTGCCCTTATTGGCCGGTGTGATCAGATCATCGGTCGCAAACGACAAGCCACTGCGGGTGCTCCAACTGAAGCCGAACCGGTTCATATCGTCGAGGAGGTCAATCGTCTTGCGGCGACCGAGGGCCTGATAGCAGTCGGAGATCACGCGAGCCAACTCGCTCGACCGCATTGGGATGTTGTAGAACAGCATCCCGTCCGGCAGAACCGAGTTGAATAAAGCGCGACCCACCGTGGTCTCGATGACGGCCCCGGGCTTGCCGAGCGCCTCAATGTCTGTCTTGAGTCGCCGACCTGCAGGCAGTTTGAGGCGGATCTTCGCGTGGGTGTCGACTTTGCCCAGCGAATGGGCGAGTTCCACTTCGTCAACGTTTTTAAACACCATGCCTTCGCCCTTGCGTCCTGGCAGAAGCATCGTCAGGTAGTAGCAACCCATCACCACGTCTTGCGAAGGGCTGATGATCGGGGCGCCGTTAGCAGGGCTGAAGATGTTATTGGTGGAGAGCATCAGCGTGTGTGCCTCGACCTGAGCTTCAATAGAGAGCGGCAGGTGAACAGCCATTTGGTCGCCGTCAAAGTCGGCATTGAAGCCCTTGCAGACCAGCGGATGGAGCTTGATTGCGTTGCCTTCAACGAGCAGCGGTTCGAAGGCCTGAATGCCCATGCGATGAAGCGTGGGAGCGCGATTGAGCAACACCGGGTGGTTGCGGATCACCTCTTCGAGGATGTCCCAAACCTCGGCGTCCTTCCGCTCAAGCATCTTTTTCGCGCTCTTGATAGTATCGGCGTGGCCGAGTTCCTTGAGCCGACGGATGATGAACGGCTGGTAGAGTTCCAGCGCGATCTTCTTGGGGAGTCCGCACTGGTGAAGCCGGAGGTGCGGGCCGACCACAATCACGCTGCGGGCTGAGTAGTCGACCCGCTTACCGAGCAGATTCTCGCGGAATCGGCCTTGCTTGCCCTTGATCATGTCCGTGAGGCTCTTCAGTGGCCGGTTGCTGGAGGCCAGCACCGGTCGCTTGCAGCGACTGTTGTCAAACAGCGCGTCAACCGACTGTTGCAGCATCCGCTTCTCGTTGCGGATGATCACCTCGGGCGCATTCAGATCGACCAGTTTCTTGAGCCGGTTGTTTCGATTAATGATCCGGCGATACAGGTCGTTGAGGTCACTCGTGGCAAAATTGCCCGAGTCAAGCATCACGAGCGGCCGAAGGTCTGGCGGAATCACGGGGATCACGTCCAGCACAATCCATTCAGGCTTGTTTTCGCTGTCTCGGATGGCCTCGACGATCTTCAGGCGATTGACGAGGTCCTTCTTCTTTTGTTTGGAGTTGGTGGTATTCAACTCGATACGGAGGTCTTTTGAGAGCGAGACCAATTCGAGCGACAGCAACAGTTTTCGAACTGCCTCAGCTCCCATTTCCGCCTCGAAACCATTGTCGCCGTAGGTGGCACGCGCCTCGCGATATTCCTCTTCCGTGAGGAGTTGCTGCTTTTTGAGCGGCGTGTCCTTGGGGTTGAGCACCACGTAGTCCTGGAAATAAATCACCTTCTCAAGGCTCGAGGTCTTCATGTCGAGGAGCGCACCGAGCCGGCTCGGCATCGCCTTGAAGAACCAGATATGGACCACTGGGGCGGCCAATTCAATATGGCCCATCCGCTTTCGACGAACGCGGCTGTGAGTGACCTTCACACCACAGCGGTCGCAGATCATCCCCTTGTACTTCATGCCACGGTACTTACCGCATGAGCACTCCCAATCCTTTTCCGGTCCAAAGATTTTTTCGCACATCAGGCCGTCTTTTTCGGGACGGTAGGTGCGGTAGTTAATCGTTTCGGGTTTCTTGACCTCACCAAACGACCAGCTGCGAATGTCATGGGGCCGCGCGAGACTGATTTTTACGGCTGAATAGTCGTTCACGCGATCGTAGGCGGCTTCACCAATGCTCACGGGTCGTCTCCTCGGGAAAAACGCAGGGAAAAATGCAGGCTCTTCAATTCGTTCCTAAAAACTGGCATGGATGCGAAGGCCTTCTTCGCATGCGGTCCTACACGCGTCGCTTTTCGAGTTGCATGTTTAAGGCTAGGCCACGGATCTCGTTGGTCAGCACATCGAAGCTGGCAGGCGTGCCAGCCTCGAGCGTGTTTTCGCCCTTCACCATGCTCTCGTAGATCTTCGTCCGGCCCTCGACATCATCGCTCTTCACGGTCAGGAGTTCCTGCAGAATGTAGGCGGCACCGTATGCTTCAAGAGCCCAGACTTCCATCTCGCCGAACCGCTGTCCGCCGAAGCGAGCCTTTCCACCGAGTGGTTGCTGAGTGATCAGTGAGTACGGGCCCGTCGAGCGGGCATGCACCTTATCGTCGACGAGGTGATGGAGTTTGAGCATGTATATGTAGCCGACCGTTGTCTCCTGCTCGAGCCGCTCACCGCTGCGACCATCATAGAGTTGGGCCTTGCCGTGCCGAGGTAACCCGGCCTTTTCGAGCATGATGTTGATATCTTCCTCGCTCGCGCCATCAAACACTGGAGTGATGGCTTGGAAACCGAGTTTCATGCCGGCCCACCCCAGATGGGTCTCAAGGATCTGCCCAACGTTCATGCGGCTTGGCACGCCCAGCGGATTAAGGAGGATCTGAATTGGCGTTCCGTCGGCCAGAAAAGGCATATCTTCTTTAGGAAGGATTTTGGCGATCACACCCTTATTGCCGTGCCGGCCGGCCATCTTGTCGCCGACCGAGATCACGCGGCGGGCTGCCACGTAGACCTTCACCATCTGAAGGACTCCTGGACGGAGTTCGTCGCCACGCTTCATGCTGTTTTGCCGGCGATCACGGGCATCGATAGCTTCGTCGACCGCAGGCCACAGCGCCTTATAAAGTTTCTCAATCTCCGTCTTCCGCTGCGGGGAGCGGATATCGAGATCATCGAGTTTGAACGCGGCTGCCCGCTCGGCCACTGCCTTGTGGTCCTGATTCCTTACGAGCGCACTGCCGTCGGCAGCGGTGAGCGGCTTTTGAAGAACCTTCTCAATTTCAGTCACGAGCGTTGCAAAGACCTCGGCGATCTCAGCATTCCCGACGTTTTCCGCTTCCTTGAGTTGCTTTTCAAACTCGCGACGCTCCTCCTCGGAAAGGCTCATTCGCCGCGAGAATTTCTCGGCCGCAATGACAATGCCTTCCACACCCGAGGGCACTTCGAGGGAGTCGTTCTTCACATCTTCGCCGGCCCGCCCGAAGATGGCATGCAGAAGTTTCTCTTCTGGGGTCAATTCTGTCTTGCTCTTCGGCGAAACCTTGCCGACCAGGATTTCGCCCGAACGGACATAGGTGCCAATTCGCACAATCCCGCTCTCATCGAGATTGTGCAGGGCCCGCTCACCGACGTTGGGAATGTCCCTCGTAAACTCTTCACGTCCCAGCTTTGTATCGCGGATTTCGATGTCATATTCCTCGATATGGATCGAGGTGTAAACGTCGTTTTCCACTAATTCTTCGCTGATAATGATGGCGTCTTCGAAATTAAATCCGTCCCAGGCCATGAAGCCCACCAGCACATTGCGGCCGAGTGCAAGCTCACCCTTGTAGGTGGCGGCACCATCTGCCAACACATCCCCCTTTTCAACCTTCTGGCCCAGCTGCACGATCGGCTTTTGGTTTTGACAAGTTCGTTCGTTGAGTCCGACGTACTTTCGCATCTTGTAATTGTCGACCGTGTTCGAGTTGCCGGCCGGGGTGACCTCGATCGATTCAGCATCGACGTAGGTTACCGTACCCTTCTTCGCAGCTCGCACGATCAGGCCGGAATTGACCGCAACGTCACGCTCCATGCCAGTGCCCACGATCGGCGGTTCGGTGACCAGCAGGGGCACGGCCTGCCTCTGCATGTTGGAGCCCATCAGCGCACGATTGGCATCGTCGTGCTCCAAGAACGGAATCAGTCCGGCGGAAACGCCGACCATTTGGCTCGGTGCTACGTCGATGTATTCAATCGAGTCGGCCTGAACCAGGACAAAGTCGCCGCGATAGCGGGCGATGAGATTATCGCCCTCCAGTTTGCCGTTCACAACGATGGCATCGGCCGGCGCTAAGTGGGCCTCGTGCTCCTCGTCGGCCCGCAGCCAGACAACGTCGTCGGTGAGTTTGCACTTCGCAACCTTGCGGTATGGGGTGACGAGGAATCCATAAGAATCAACGCCCGAATAGATCGCCAGACTCGAGATGAGGCCGATGTTTGTGCCTTCAGGAGTCTCGATCGGACAGATGCGTCCGTAGTGCGAAATGTGCACGTCGCGAACTTCGAAGCCAGCCCGCTTGCGATTGAGTCCGCCCGGGCCGAGCGCAGAGAGCCGACGCTCGTGCGTCAGCATCGAGAGCGGATTGGTCTGATCGACAACCTGCGAGAGCTCACCGCGGCCGAAAAAGTATTCGATGGCAGCGGAGATGCTCTTGGGGTTGATCAACGTCCGCGGCGACATTTCCGCGACGTCCTTGAGGCTCATCCGCTCCTGCACCGTGCGACGGAGCTTGAGAAAGCCCTTTCGAAGTTCATCGCCGGCAAGTTCGTCGATCGTCCGCAGCCGGCGGTTGCCGAGATGGTCGATATCGTCCACCTCAACCTCTCCTTCCCCCTCGCTGAGTTGGAGCATGTATTTGATCGCGGCAATCAGATCGTCTGGCCGCAGCGTCATCTCTGTTTCGGGCACAGAAAGACCCAACTTGCGGTTCACGCGAAAGCGGCCGACCCGGCCGAGGCGGTAGCGATTTGTGTCTTTGAATTTCTCATCAAACAGCGTGCGCGCCTTGTCGAGAGCGGCGGGGTTGCCCGGCCGCAGCCGCTGGTAGATACGCACCAGGGCGTCCTCGTGGCTGGGAGCCACGCCAGTTCTCTTTTTCGACTCGTCCGAATCTTCTTTGAGGCTGTTCATGATGAGCGGAACCTTCTGCTCCTGCATCACCTCCACCGCCGTGAGCCCCGACGTGGCAATAAGCTCGGCCTGATCGTGGCTGATTTTGCAGCCGGCGTCGACAATGATCTCACCGGCCCGCTCAGATCCCTTGGGATAAACGATGTCGTCGACGGCGATTCGCGCCTCGATCTTCGGCACGCTTCGGGCTCCGGCTATCTTCTCAATGGTTGTCTTATAAAAGAGCTTGAGAATCTCGCTATCCCGGCTATATTTCGGGTCAATCGCCCGCAGCAGCGTGAGGGCTGAGAACTTACCGCTCTGGTCAATTCGCACCTGAAGGGTGTCTTTTTTTGAAACGTTCAACTCGATCCAACTGCCACGCTCCGGAATGATGCGACAGTTAAAAGTCTTTCGATCAGACGACTCCGTGTCGGCAACAAAGTCGATTCCGGGCGAGCGATGCAACTGGCTCACCACGACCCGCTCGGCGCCATTAATGATGAATTCGCCGCCCCCGAGCATGATCGGAATGTCGCCGAGGTAGACCTCTTCCTCAATCGGCTGCTCGCGAGTCAGCCGCAGCAAGACCCGCAACGGCCGGCCGTAGGTGAGTCGAAGTTGACGGCACTCGTCTGGATCATATCGCGGCTTACCCAGCTCGTACCGCAGATACTCGATCTTGACCGTCTTATCGTAGCTCTCGATCGGGAAAATCTCCCGGAGCACGCCCTCGATCCCATGATCCTTTCGCTTATTCGACGGCACATCGTATTGCAGAAATGCGTCGTAGAACCGAGTCTGGATTTCAGTCAAGTCAGGAATCGCATGACCGACACGGCGACTACCGAAGTGACGGATCTCGGTGGGCTGAAGACGACGAACGGCACTAGTTGCCATGGAAGAAAGGCTCCTATGAGGGGCATCTTTGAGAAGCATTAAGACTGACGCGGACGCCCCAGCGTCAGACGGCGACAGTCGAAAACAAGTCGGGAAAAGAGCACCCGAGCGAGGTCATCGAACTGGAACCATCAACCAAGGACGATCCAACGCAGCGGCACCGACAGACCAGAGAAGAGGCGGTGTAGTCAACGGGGGGGAAAGGCGGTAGAACCAACGGGCCAGCAACTATTGTACCAATTAGAAGGCGGATGACAAAGCCACCGCCAAACAACGGCATAATTTTGAGGTTTCTACTTGATAGAAACCTTAGCGCCCGCGTCCTCAAGCTCCTTTTTGAGCTTCTCGGCATCGGCCTTGGAAATACCTTCTTTGATCTTGGTCGGAGCGGCTTCAACCGTGTCCTTAGCCTCTTTGAGGCCTAGGCCAGTAGCGGCACGAACGACCTTAATCACGCCAATCTTGTTGTCGCCGAAGGAATCAAGCATCACATCGAACTCAGTTTTTTCGGCGACAGGTTCGGCAGCACCGGCGCCAGCACCACCTGGAGCCGCCATCATGACGGCACCGCCGGCAGCGGGCTTGATACCATGGACTTCATCCAAGTAATCGGAGAGTTCCTTGGCGGCCTTCAAGGTCATTCCGACGATCTTGTCGCCGAGATCCTTGGTTTCTTTCGTAAATTCACGCGTTGCTTCAGCCGTTGCCATCGCTCTAGATCCTTTCCCCGTTAGAAAAATAATGACCGCCAACTGCGGTGGGCGGTCCCAACTGAATACCGATGTATTGAGAGTAGTTTGAGAGCTTCAGATCACCAAAACAGCTCTCCTGAGACAAAGTCATACCACGAAATTTTCAAGCGCGAAGCCCACCCAAGAAATTTGGGGAGTTCACCCCGTTTAGGCGGCCGGGGGTTCCCCTTCGGAGCCCTTCTCCAACTCGTCCACGCGGGATGCAATCTGTCCGGCAAGCATGCCGCCCACAGCCAGAATTTGACTGGAGAGTATCCCTGCGAGGCCAGAAATCTGGCCGGATAAAATCGAGAGTTGTTCCAGCCGGGTCGGCCACTTGGCGACCCGCTTGATATCGCCGGCATCGAGCCGAGCCCCATCCAAGGCACCCCCACGGCACTCGAAGCCTTCAAAATCCTTGACCGATGTGAGTCGATCGAGTTCTTTCGCGAGATCAACAACATCCTCACCGCCCCAGGCCACCGCAAGCATGCCCTCGGAACCTGAGAATGCCGGCGCCAACGGAGTGTCGAGCGTGGCTCGCCGGGCAAGGCTATTTTTCACTAACTGCAGATGGATCTTCTTCTTTCGAAGAGTGTTACGCAGTTGCGATGTTTTTCGAGCATCAAGGCGGCCAAGGCTGACAATAACAACATCGGCCGTTTTGCCGAGTCGCTTTTTGAGGTCGTCCACCAACATGTCTTTGACGATTTTACTCATGATCTGAGTCGCTCTTACCAGGGGTTACCGAGTTGCTTGGAAAAATCAGGCTGCAACCATGATGCCGGGCGTCATGGTTGCAGAGATAGAGACGCTTCGGACGAACTGTCCACGCACGCTGGAGGGTTGCATTGATTGAATGTGGTCGATGAACGCCCGGATGTTATCCGCAAGTTTGGTGGCGTCGAAGCTTGCCTTGCCGACAACGGCATGCACGATACCAGTCGGATCGTTGCGGAATTCGACCTTGCCCGCCCGATACTCGCTCACAGTTCTGCTGATCTCGGCCGTTACCGTGCCGGCACGCGGGCTCGGCATGAGGCCGCGCGGACCGAGCACTTTGCCGAGTGGGCCCACGAGACCCATCATGTCAGGGGCCGCAATGCAGACGTCAAAATCAGTCCAACCTTCTTTGATTCGCTTGGCAAGATCGTCACCCCCCACAACCTCGGCACCGGCCGCTTTGGCGTCCTCAGCCAGGTTCCCCTTGGCGAACACAACGACCCGCTTGGCCTTGCCGATACCGTGGGGCAGCACCAGAGATCCGCGGATAATCTGGTCAGCCTGCTTTGCATCGATGCCGAGACGCATGTGGATTTCAACAGTCTGATCGAACTTGGTCGGGGGGAAACTCTTGAGAACACCGATTGCATCCGCCAGCGGGATTGGGTCATCGGTCTTTGGCTTTAGGGCGACCATCGCCCGCATACGCTTGGTAAAAGACACAGCAAAAATCCTGAAAGGTGCTCTAAAAAATTGAAACGCGAAGATAGCTAAAACAGAGTACGGAAAGAAACAGTTCAAACGCTCGACGATCAATCAGCCCTCGACGGTGATGCCCATGCTGCGAGCCGTGCCCTCGATCATGCGGCGGGCACACTCACCGTCACGGGCATTGAGATCAGGCGACTTCAGGCGAACGATCTCATCGAGTTGGGCTTTGGTAACCTTTCCGACTTTGTCCTTATTGGGCACGCCCGAACCCTTGGCAAGCCCCGCCGCCTTTTTCAGCAGCGCCGCGGCGGGTGGGCTCTTCGTGACGAATTCAAACGATCGGTCGTTGTAAACCGTGACCACGACCGGAATTGGCATGCCGGCCGCCTCGCGAGTGCGGTCGTTAAACTGCGACACGAACTGACCCAAGTTGATGCCGTAGCGTCCCAGCGATGTGCCCACTGGCGGCGCTGGGGTGGCCTGGCCACCCGGCACCTGAAACTTCGCCTGACCAACCATTGTCTTTGCCATCGTACTACCTTTAAATTCGCGTCCTGCTGGCCGGTTGGACCGCTTGGAAAACCTGTTACTCGTTTACGCTGTTACTCGTTGAAGCTGTTACTCGTTGAAGCTG
>JBAXUW010000060.1:0-15098 GCA_037129495.1 Planctomycetota bacterium
CCCGCAACCTGCTGATTACAAATCAGCTGCTCTGCCAATTGAGCTACGCTAGCGGTTTAAATGAAACCGCAGGAACCTTGTAGTGTACGAATTCAACAAGCCCACGCAAGACGACGAAATTCCTGCGGAAAATCTCCCCCACACGGGCTGTTTTTGGGAGAAAAAATCAGGGAAACGATAGCTCAACCATCGAAAAATCATCTCGAAAGTCAGCCCGTTCCGAAACGGTTTTGATCTGAGCGATGAGGGAGTCGAGGCGGTGAAGTGGCACGTTCGGAAGCGATGTGAGTGTCGCGACAAAATCTTCGAAAGCCCACATTGAGCCATCTGGGCGGCTGACCTCAAACGCCCCATCACTGTAGAGAAACAGCCTGCTGCCGCTGGCTATATCGGCCTCTGCGGATGTAAATTCGAGCTCCTTCACGGCGCCGATCAGAGGGCCATCCGACTCCAAAAAAAGGGGGGCAGCAGCGTCTGGCCCCAGCAGCAGCGCCGCTGGATGGCCGCCGCCTGCCCAGCGGAGCTTCTTGGTCGACGGCTGATAAACGCCGTACCAGATCGTGAAAAACATGTCGTTTTGCCGCTCCATCGGAAACGCTTTGTTGAGCCCGGCCAGCACGGCGCCGGGGTCTCGAAAGTCGGTCTGCGGCAACGCTTCGCTGCGGATCGCATTGAGGGCTGACACGCTGAGCAACGCGGCGCCCACGCCATGGCCGCAGACGTCGAGCAGATAGACCGCAATGTGGTTGTCGTCGAGCGCGTGGTAGCCAAACGCATCCCCACCCAGCTCCGCCGACGGGACAAACCGCCAATCGGCGGCAATCGGCCCGATTTTCTGCGGCGGCGGAAGCAGCGATCGCACGTAGTGGGCGGCCATTGCCAGGTCGTTGGCCAGGATTTGGCGGCTGGCCTGCAAGGCCGCAAAGGCTTCGTTTCGCTCCTGAAGTGCGATGTAGCCGCGGGAATGGTGCCGCAAACGGGCCAGCATTTCCAGCCGATCGGGTAGTTTTACAACGTAGTCATTGGCCCCGGCCGCAAAGGCCTCGGCCTTCACGGCCGGCTCCTCTTTGGTGGAAAGCACAATAATCGGCACGTCGCGAAACCGCTCATCGGCCCGGAACCGTCGCACGAGTTCGAGCCCATCGATGACGGGCATCACAAGATCCAACAGGATCACGGTCGGCTCCACCTGAGCTGCCATCTCAAGGGCCTCAGGAGCATTTTGGCAGAAATGGAAGGCCATTCCTTCCTCGCCCACAAGCATGCGGCGGACCGCCTCGCCGATGATCGGCTGGTCGTCTACCAGAAGGACTCTCAGCAGGGTCGTCGTGCTGTGAGGGGCCAGTGTCTGGCTGTGGAGAGTGGCCGGGAGCATGGCAGTCTGCCGCAGGAAGATGGGAAACGAGGCCGAATTCCTTGCGGCCAAAATCTAGCAGATGCCCTCCTGTGGCACCGACCCGCTACGAAAACAGCTTGGTCACGGCCTGGGCCTTCACGAGCTCGCGGGGCTGGTTCAAGTGGTTGTAGACAATCGTTTCCGGCTCGATTCCGAAGGCGTGATAGATCGTTGCCAACAGCTCCGTGGGATGCACCGGCGACTCCAGCGGGGCCGACGCCGTGGCGTCGCTTTTGCCGTGTACGTAGCCACGGCGGATGCCCGCCCCTGTCATCAGCGCCGTGAAGCAGTAGGGCCAGTGGTCGCGGCCGTCAGCCGAGTTGCCATTGCCCGAGGTGCTCACGCCCTTCTGCGGCGAGCGGCCAAACTCGCCCACCGCCACCACCAGCGTGTCTTCGAGGAGGCCGCGGTCGTCCATGTCGGTGATGAAGGCCGACAGACCCTGGTCGAGCATCGGGGCTGACTGGTCCTTCATCCGCTTGTCGAGGCCGACGTGGTGGTCCCAGGAATGGTTGTCTGAGTTTGCCACCTTTGGCCAGATCACCTCGACCACCCGGGTGCCGGCCTCAACGAGCCGGCGGGCCAGCAGAAGACTCTGGCCGAACGTATTGCGCCCATACGAATCGCGGAGCTTTTGCGGCTCGCGGTCAATGGCAAACGCCTCGCGGGCGCGGCCGGAGATTACCAGCCCCAGCGCCCGCTCGTAATACTCATCGAGTTTGTAGTCAGCGACGGCTTTGTCGAGTTCGGGCATCGTGCGGTCAATCAGGTCGCGGAGCCGAGCCCGCCGCTCCAGCCGCTTGGCAAAGACGTCTGTCCGCAACTGGAGGTCGTCGACGCGAATCCGTTCGATCTTCCGCATATCGAGATCGTCGCCGTCTGGATAGAGCGTGTAGGGGTCGAAGTCGCGGCCAAGAAAACCAGCCGTCGCCCCCTTGCCCACGACGTTGCTCTCCTGCAGCGGCCGCGGCAGCATCACGAACGGAAGCATTGGCTCCGCCGAGGGCTTCAGCCGCACAATGTTTGAGCCAAAGTTGGGGAAGTCTTTGGCGTTGGGGGGCTCAAGCTGGCCCGACGGGCTCACCTTATCGGTGGTGTAGCCGGTCATCATCTGGTAGATCGCCGCCGTGTGATTAAACAGGCCGTTGGGCGTGTAGTTCATCGAGCGGATGAGCGTAAAGCGGTCGTTTATGGTGGCTAGCTTCGGCAGATTCTCCGTAAAAAAAATCCCTGGCAGCTTCGTGGAAATGCTCTTAAAGGTGCTCCGCACGTTGTCCGGAACATTTTCCTTGGGGTCCCAGAGGTCGATGTGGCTCGGGCCCCCCTGCAGGTAGATGAGCACCACACTCCGCGCCCGATTCCAGCCCGGAGCGACGGGCTGGTTGCCGGTCGACTCGTTGCCGCGCGCCGCCTCCAGCCGAAGGAGGTTTGGCAGCGAGATGCCGAAGAGGCCGATGCCTCCAGCCCGGAGGATCGCACGGCGGCTGGTGCCGAGGTTTGGGTCACACAAATCCTTGCCGGGGCGACCTGGAATGACGAGCATGGACAGACTCCTGTATTTGACGGGCGCGCGAACGGCGACTGTTGAAACTGGTCAGTGATTGAAGAAAAATGCCGGGCTGTTGATCAGCGCCCATGCCAGATCCTGCATGGCGGTGAGGCGAGTGTTGGAAAGTTGTTGCGTGCTGGCGGCGAGGTCGGAGCGGATGCGGACGACGGCCAGATCATCGGGCACCGGCCGGCGGGTCTCAGCGAGATCGGCGGCCAGCGACACGAGCTTTGGTTCGGGGGGCAGCGGCTGGGCAGCGGCAGACAGTTCGTCGGAGAGCTTTGACTGGGCCGGGTCGCGGACCGCGAGAATCTGATTCAGTTCGAGCATCTCCGTTGGAGAGCGGTCGGCGCGGGGAATCGAGACAATCTCCGCCGCCCGTCCGAGTACGCCGAGGGTGAGGGGTGCGGGCGACTCGGTGAACGAAAGGCGAAACCGCCCCAGCCCATGCTTGCCGCCGCCGAACTTCTGCTCAATTTTCACGGTTACGATCATCGGCTCTTTCCAGTCGAGTTTGTCCTTCACCTCAAACACGGCCCAGTGGCTCTCCTTCGCCCGCGGCGAGACGGCCCAGCCGCGGCCGGGGCTTTGGTCGCCGTCGATGGCCTGCGCGACGTCAAAGTTTGTCTGCGAGAAGTCTGCCTGCGGCCGGTGCAACGCCACCCGCAGCATCTCGGTGGGCCGGGCCGCCGGCGCGGCCTCGACAATAAACTCGGTGACAACAAAGGTGCCGTCGGCCGCCCGGCCGGCACCTCCCTGCGGGAGGGCCGGATCGGCAAGGGCCTCCAGCCGCAGTCCGGTGAATCCGCCGGCCCGCGGGGGCAGCGTGAGTGTGGTTGTCTCGTCCGCCTGAGTGCCCGACACGAGAATCGAGCCGTCAGCCAGCATTTTAAACTCAGCGGCAGCCCGCGAGGCCATCTGGGCGGGCACCGCCACCTGCCACTGCGGCGCCTTTGCGGCGAGCGCCTCAAACCGAACGGCCGCTCCATCGGGATCGGCACGATGCTGTTCTAAGGCCGCTAGGGCCGCCGCGAACCGGTCGGCCCGCTTCTGCTCCCCCGCAATCCGCGTCGGCTCGTGGGCGGCGGTAGCCTCCGCCAGGAGTTGCTCCGCTGCGGCGATCCGCCCGAGCCGTTCCTGCTCAAGCTCGACCTTCCGCCCCGTCCACCGCTCTTCGGCGGCGGCAGATTCTGCAACGAGCGTCGCATGGTCGGCGGTAATCTCAGCCACCAACCGCCTCACTGCCGCCTGCTCGTCGGGACGGCTCGGGCGGTTAAGAATGCGGAGGAAGATCTCGTCGACGCAGCGGGCATCGTCGGGTTCTGCGGCGACAAACTTCGTCAGCTCGCTCGCCGGATTGGCGAGCACGTCGCCCACTGCTGGCCCGTTTACCAGGGCCATCACGGGGCCGAGTGCCACGCCGCCGGCCCGCTCGCACTCGCAGGCGCTCTCCCGAACCGGCCGGCCGAAGGTTTGCAGGAAGCCACCGCCGAGCGTGCTCGAGACGTCCGCCAGCTGCGCCGCTCGCGTGCCCACTGGCAGTCCCGGAAACTGCGTCGGCGAACCCACCACCGTATGCAGGGCGTCGAAGAGCGTCTCGGCGGGCAACCGGCGGGGCAGAGCATGCGAGTAGTTGATGCGGTCGTCGGCGTTCCAGATTCCCGTCTCGATCCCCAGGCCGTAGGTCCGCGAAGTACAGATCTCCGCCAACAGCCACCGCGTGTCGAAGCCAGACTCGATGAACGACCGCGTCAGGTGGTCGAGCAGGGGGGGGTTTGTCGGAGGATTACCGGCCCGGATGTCGTCGATCGGATCGATGATCCCGGCGCCAAAGAGGTAGCCCCACATCCGGTTGACATAGCTCTTTGCAAAATAGGCGTTGTCGGGGGAGACGATCCAGGCCGCGAGTTGCTGACGCCTTGTCGCGTCTGCGGCCGCAGCGTGCCGGCACTCAAAGGGAAACTTCGGCGACACGTCGCGTCCCGTCCGCTCGTGCTTCACGTCTCCATCCTTGGCGTCGGTCACGATCTCATAGAGCGGCTTGGCCCCCTCGACCGCCGTGCCGCCAATCGACCGATCCTTACTCTCCGGGTCGCGGTCAAACCGCACCTGCGCAAAATAAGCAGCCGTCTCGTAATACTGATCCTGGGTCCAACGCTCGAACGGATGGTCGTGGCACTTGTTGCAATTAAACCGCACGCCAAGGAAGAGCTGCGTGGTGTTTTCCATGGTGAGAAATGGGTCGCGGAGTGTTTTGAAGTAGGCCGCTGCCGGATGTTCGCGGTTTGAGCCGGTGGCAGTGAGAATATCGCGAGCGAACTGGTCATAGGGCACGTTCGACGCCACCTGTCCGCGGATCCAGCCCCGCAGCCCGATGGCTCCCTCGGCCCCGAGAAACTTCGGGTTCACCTGGAGCAGGTCGGCCCACTTGTTGGTCCAGTGCTCGATGAAGGCGTCGCTCCCGATGAATCGTGTCACGAGTTCGGCGCGCTTGATCCGCGTGTCGCGGCGGTCGGCCATAAACCTGCGGACGTCGGTGGCAGAGGGGGGCAGGCCGGTGAGATCCAGCGCCACCCGCCTCAGAAACTCCTCATCAGCGCACAGCCCGGCGGGCTCAATCTTCATCGCCCGCCACTTCGCCGCGACGAGTTCGTCGATCGCGCCCCAAGTCTCGGGAGCCTGCCACTGGAAGCCCTGCCGGTCGCCCATCACTGTGAGCGTGACAGCGGCGTAGGAACCCTCATACCGGACAAGAATCGGCGCCTCGCCCCGCCGGACGGCCGTCACGAGCCCCGTCGCGTCGGCCGTTGCCACCTCCGCATTACCGCTGTCGAGGAAAGCCTGGCGCGTCACATCGCGGGTCGTGCCGTCGGCGTATGTCGCCACCACCGCAAACTGCTGTTTCCACCCAGCGGCATCGACAGTAGCTGCCGGGGGATAAACCTTGATCGACGTTACGCGAGGGGTCTTCAGGTCGAGCGTGGCGCCTTGCTCGATCCACCGCCGCAAGACCTTATATGCCGGCTCGGCGGGCCTCGCCAGGAGGCCGCCGGTGTGCGGAACGGAGGCCGATGCCTTGAGCAGCATCAGGCTGTCGTCGGGGCTGGCGAGATTCACACGGCGGCTGCCATGGTCGTCTGAGAGACTCCGAATGTCGAAGACCGGGTCGTAGCCGCGCAGCGAGAGCTTAAATCCATTCTTTCCCTTGGCGGCACCGTGGCAGGTTCCCTGATTGCATCCCATCCTTGCCAGGAGCGGATTGACGTCGCGGATAAAGTCAACGTCAGGCATTGTGCCGGTTTCTGACACCCGCACTGCAACTGCGGCCTCGATCTGCCCCGCGCCAGTTCCATGCACCACCCGCAGCGTGGCGACGCCGTCGGCCAACGGCCGCACGAACCCGCCAGCGGTGACCTCCACGAGCGCGAGGGCGCTATCGCCTGTTTCCGCGGCCTCAAACCGCACGCTTCGCGTCAGGTCGATCGTGCCTCCCCCGGCGAGGCTGCCGGTGACGACGAGTTGTGCCGCTGCAAACGGCCCGGCGAGTAACACCTCCGCGGGCTCGAGTGAAATGGCGGTCACCGCGGCTGGCACCGCCAGCTCTGGTTCGATCGAAGGCTCGGGCGGCCAGGGCAGCTTCACCGCCGTGTTCGCCGTGGCCAACGGGTCGAGCCGGGCCACAGCGAAGCTCTGCCGCGGGCTGCCGGTGGCGGCATCAAAGAACCGCACCACGCCATCGCCGCCCGACACGGCGACGTTGTCTGTGTTCGGCTGGAAGGCGACCGCGTAGGCGGCGGCAGGCAGCGGAATCCGCGCCAGTTCCTGCGCCGCGCCAGCCCGATACTCATCGAGCATCTGCCACTCCTTATCGCTGCGCTGGGAGCCTTTTCCTCGCGTCTCGCCGGGCACCTTCGCCATGATGTCGAGAATATTCTTGGGCACGTCCTGATCCAGGCCGTAGCTGCAGACGACGAGTTCGCCGATCCCGTCGAGCGATCCGACGGCTGCGAGCCGCTTGCCATCGGGGGAGAATCGCACGTTAAAGACGCGGCCGGTCACCGGAAACAGCGGAAAGATGAGATTGGCGTCGTCGCCGATAACACGGGCTGAGTGGCGGTGGATCCGGTAGGCCCGCGGCAGGCCGTCAGAACCAGCCACCACGACATGGTCGAGCGTGGGATGACGATCGACGGCCGTCAGCCCACCGCGGAGCGCCCCCGGCGTAATCGAGGTGACGTTATCGACGAACCGCTGCGTGGCCAGCTCTGTCAACTTCACCGACATATCACGGCCGACGGAAATGACATGATCGCCCTTGGGCGCAAAGACCGTGTCGAGCACCCAGTCCTCGTGCGCCCCCTGATAGAGCACCTGTTCGCCAGTATCGGCGCGGATCGCCCGCAGGGTATTGTCGGAACAGCCGAAGGAGACCAGCTTGCCATCGGGCGACCAGGAGCCGCCGTAGACCGTATCGAATGTCACCGGCACCGACCGGAGGAGCGCACCGTCAGCAACGTTCCAAATCTGCACCTCTCCCATCCGCGCTGGACTGCCGCCGGTAACGGCCAGTTGCGTGCCGTCGGGGGAGAAGCGAACCCGCTCGATCCGCTCGGAAAGCCCGACAAGCCGCCTGATCGGCACCGCCGGCACCACGCCCGCAGAGACGTCGAAGAGGAGAATCTCGTGGAAGCCCGACACGGCGAGCAATTTGCCATCGGGGGAAAAGTCAATCGATGCCACCACCGGCTGCCGCGTGTAGGCCGGCGGGTGCTCGGCATCGACCCGCTGGCCAACGCTTGCTGGAGAGTCGTTCTTTGCCCCCTCGGCGATCCACCGGCGAATGAGTTCGATGTCGGCTGGAGCGAGCGGCTTGCCCGTTTTCGGCATTTCGGACTTGCCGTCAACGCCAGGGGTGATCTGCGAAAGCAGGTGGCTGGCCTCGGGTTTGCCGGGCACGATGCCGGCTGTGCCTGAGTCGCCGGCGGCGAGCAGTCGCGCAGGGTCGGTCATCACATAGCCTCCCTCGGCCTTTGCCGGCTGATGGCAGCCCTGACAATTCGCTTGCAGAAGCGGCCGGACCTGCCGGAAGTAGCTCACGCCAACTTCCGTATCGGCGGCCAGGAGACCCGTAGACAGGAGACCCGTAGAACTGCTCAGGACGACGAGTAGAGTCGTCTCGACGGCTAGGCCGCGGAAGAATACAGGCAAAACTGCCATGCCAACCTCCTTTTTCAACCGTTGAAGCACCACCGAATGACCCGGCGGCGGCGCGCAACTGCAGGAAGGTCTCGGGGAGGCCGCAGCAGGCCCTGCTCCCTTGAACCCTACCACTCTCGGCGACTAAGTCAAGCACAAATCGGCTCTTACACGGCCCTGTTTTCTCTTTCAAGAGGGCCGGGATGGGGGTCCAGACGTGCCCTCCGTGGAGGCGAGTTTTCCAACTTGCCGAAAAAAGAGGACACGTTGGAAAACTTATCCCACGGTCGACAAAAGGCTGGGTGACTGGGGAAAATGCGGTGGCTTGCGGCATCGCAAGGTCTTGTCGGCTGAGGCGGCGGCTGCCTGTGTTAAAGTCGAGCCACGAGCGCGGGCCACCGCGCTCGTGGCACTCCCGGCCCGCCAGTCGACAGCATAATGCACCCAGCAGAGGCGGCAGCCGAGTCAATCAGGGCCTCTGTGGCTTCCGCAGCGCGGTTTCTGCCGGCGCAGGGGCCGATTGGCGTGTTCGTGCATCACAACACGCTGCACGCGTTCGAGGATGAGCCGTTTGAGCAGGCGGTGATTCGAGCCTCCCACGTCTTTGGCACGGAGCCATTCCTCTCGGAAAGCCGGTATCGCGAGGAGTTGGCCCGCGGCCGGATCCGCGTGTCTGATATCGACGCCGTGCTTGATCACGAGCCGGCAACAGGCTCTGGCGAGATGCTGGCGGGCGGGCGTGTGTCGCTTCGGCAACTCCACCGGGCGCTGCTGCTGCACCCTGTGCGGCAGGAATCCGATGCCGCCGTTCGCTGGACGCTGACCGAGAGCGAGGTGCTGGAGCGGTTGCGAAACGATCTCCCCCCCGAAATCCATTGGCGGTTGGTGAACGAGGGAGGCGGCGGGGCCACCGAGGAAGTCGATGGTGCGCTCTCCGACATCGAAGACGAGGCAGCGCGGCAGGCAACGTTTGCCGGTGGTCTCGGCGACGACAGCGAACGCAGGGCAGCCAGCGAATTGTGGCATGCCTGTGTGGAGGCCGTCGCGCTCACACGGGCCTCTGTCGTGCATGTGCCGCCCCCGGTGCGGCACCGCGATCTGATCCGTGCGGTCGATCCAGCCCTCGACACTGACGGCCTCGTGCACCCATGGTTGATCAAGGTCTGCGCAGCGTTTCTTGATCAGGGTGTTGCCGCTTGGCCGATGCCGGGCCGCGAGCGGGGCCTGCTTGAGGCGGCGGCTCGTGTCTACTCGGGCCGTTTTGGTCCCACGGAGCCTTGGAACGCCAAGCTGCCACAGGCCCTGCGAGGCATCCTCGGCCGGCCGGCGGTCGAAGTCGTTGCTCTCGAACTTGAGCGGTTGGGCGTGCCCGAGGATTTCTGGGGCGAGTTCATCACCGGTTCGCTCCTCGTTCTGCGTGGCTGGGCCGGCATGGTCCGTCATCTCGAAGAGCGCCCCGACCGGGCCCCCGTGGTGGCCGTGCCGGCCCGCCTCATCGATTTCCTCGCGCTCCGGCTGGTCTGCGATCGAGTGGCCGCCGAATGGGCCGTCCGAAAGATCGGCTTTCGGAATTCCGCATGGGAGAATGGCGGCGAGCAGGGCGGCAACGGTCGCCTGCCGAGCCTCTGGACCGAACTTCGCGACCGTTATCCGCCCCGACACGGCCACGGCAGCCTGGCGAGGGCATTCCTCCTCTTTCAGGCATCCCAATTGGTCGGACTCACCGCCCGGGACATCCGCTCGCTTGACGAGAACGAGTTGCTACGGCTGGAGCAGGCCATCGCCGACTTCGATGAGACCACGCGACGGTGTCGGTTTCATCTCGCGTATGAGCGGCGACACCGCATCGAGGTGCTCGACGCCCTGGCCACGCAGGCTGCCGTGGCAACGCCGCCGCCGGCGGCCCGTCCACTCGCACAGGTGATCCTCTGCATTGACGAACGGTGCGAATCGTTCCGCCGGCATTTCGAGGAACTCGGTCCGCGGTACGAGACCTTCGGAACCGCCGGCTTCTTCGCCGTACCGATGTACTACCGGGGGGTCGACGACTGGCATGCCTCGCCGTTGTGTCCGATCGTGATGCGGCCCAAGCACACCGTTCTGGAGGTGCCCGAGGAGGCCGCCGCTGCCCGCCATGCACTCAATCGCAGTCTGCGCCGCCGACTTGGACAGATGACCGGAGGCCTGTCGACTGGCAGCCACACGCTGTTGCGTGGCGGCCTGTTCACAGCCTTTGCCGGCGCCGTGGCTGCGGTTCCGCTGGTGGCGCGGGTGGCGTTTCCTCGGCTCACCGCCCGCCTAAGCCGCCGGGCCGCGGAGCTGGCCGTTCGTCGCGTTCCCACGCGGCTGGAGCTCGACCATGATTCGGAGCAGCCGCCAGCCGCCGACGGACTGCAGGCAGGATTCAACCTCCCGGAGATGGCGGCCATGGTGCGCCGCGTGCTCGAAGACATCGGTCTGCGACAACGTTTTTCGAGGATCGTGGCAGTGATCGGGCACGGCTCGTCGAGCCTCAACAATCCCCACGAAAGCGCCTACGACTGCGGTGCCTGCGGCGGCGGTCGCGGCGGCCCCAATGCGCGTGCCTTCGCCACGATGGCCAACGACCCCCGCGTGCGTAGCCGGCTGGCGGCGGAGGGCCTCGTGATCCCAGATGACACGCTGTTCATCGGAGGCATGCTCGACACATGCTCCGACAACGTGACCTGGTTTGACGTCGAGCGGCTCCCGGCGAGCCATCGTGCCGATATCGAGCGGGTGTGCGGTGCCTGTGCGGCGGTTTGTGCGGCCAACTCGCACGAACGCTGCCGGCGATTCGAGACCGCTTCGCTCGACATCAGCGTCGAGGATGCCCATGTGCATGTCGAGGCCCGCAGCGTTGACCTCGCGCAGACGCGGCCCGAACTCGGTCACGCCACCAACGCCGTCTGCGTCATCGGCCGACGCTGGCGCACCCGCGGCCTGTTTCTGGACAGACGGGCCTTCCTGGTGTCATACGACCCACTCACCGATGCCAATGGCGACATCCTCGCGCGAACCCTCGCCGCCGTCGGGCCGGTGGGAGCGGGCATCAATCTTGAATACTACTTCTCCAGCGTCGATCGGCTCGGCTACGGCGCAGGCACCAAGCTGCCGCACAATATCACCGGGCTCATCGGCGTGATGGACGGCCATGCCAGTGACCTGCGCACGGGCCTGCCGTGGCAGATGGTGGAGATTCACGAGCCGGTGCGGTTGCTGGTGGTGATCGATGCCACGCCGGACCAGATTCTGGCCGCGGCCGCGGCGGTGCCGGCAGTGAGCCGACTGGTGGTGAACCGCTGGATCCAGCTCGTCTCCTGGCACCCCGAAACCGGCGCGCTCTACGTCTTTGAGCATGGCGGGTTTGTGCCGTACCAGCCCGAGCGTTCGGATATCCCTGTGGTCGAACGATCGGTGTCGTGGTATGCCGGCCGGCGTGATCATCTCCCGCCGGCTCGGGTGCTGGCGGCGGCGAGTAACGCGGGGATGCCAGCATGACAGTCCACGACATCGTTTCGCTTCTGGTCATCTGCCAGCTCGTCGCGCCGGCGTCCACGATCGTGTTGGTGGGTGTGCCTGCGCTGCTGGGTCGGCCGCTCGCCGAGCGCACGACAACCTGGATCATCGGCTCCGGATTCGTGGCCGGATTCGTGGCCGCGCTGATCACGCTGACAGTGCTGTCGGCCCGCGGCTTCCGTCCGGAGGTGGTGCACTTTGGCACCTGGTTCTCGGTCGGCCATCATGAGGCGACGATCGAACTCGTAGCCGATGCGCTCTCGGTGCCCTATGTCTGCTTCTCCACAGGCCTGTGTGCACTGATCAACGCCTTCGCCGGAAAATACCTCCACCGCGAGCCAGGCTTCACCAGGTTTTTCGTCCTGTTGGCGATGTTTGGCACCGGCATGAACCTGATGGTGCTGGCCGGCAGCATCGATGTGCTGTTCGCCGGCTGGGAACTGCTCGGCATCTCCTCAACGCTCCTGATTGGCTTCTTCCTGGAACGGGGCAACGCGGTGCGGGCGGCCCTGCGGGCCTTCATCACCTACCGCGTCTGCGACGTGGGACTGTTGGCGGCCGCGGTGATGGTGCATCGTGCCGTGGGATCGGGCGACTTCGAGCGGCTGTTTGGCAACGATTGGCCCAATGGCATCTGCCTCGTGCCAGCCGCCACCGCCACCATCGTGTCGTTGCTGCTGGTCTTCGCGGCGCTGGGGAAGAGCGCGCAGCTGCCCTTCTCCGGATGGCTGCCGTGTGCGATGGAGGGCCCCACGCCGTCGAGCGCGATTTTCTACGGAGCCCTCTCGATCCATGCCGGCGCCTACGTGCTTCTGCGGTGCGAGGCCCTTCTGGAACAGGCGCCGCTGGCCCGGCTCGCGCTGGTCGTGATCGGGCTGAGCACGGCGATCCATGCCAGCGTTGTCGGCCGCGTGCAGACCGATCTCAAGAGCATGCTGGCATACGCCTCGATGACGCAATCGGGAATCATCTTCGCGGAAATCGGCTTCGGCTGGCGGGTGATTCCGCTGGTGCACGTCGTCAGCCATGCCATCCTTCGCAGCTTGCAGATCCTGCGATCGCCGTCGGCACTCCACGACCGCCACGAACTTGAGGCTGCGCTGGGCGGGCACCCGGGCGCCGACCGTTGGTCGATCGGCTCGCTCCTCCCGACAGCCGTGCAGACGAGGCTTTATCGCATCGCGCTGGACCGAGGATTTGAGGAGATGGCGATGGGCAGGCTGTTCGTGACGCCATTCCGGCAGCTGCTCGAAGCGGCCGCTGCCCTCGAACGCCGCTGGCTGGCTCTGCTCGGCGGGGACGCTGGGCCAGGTCGCGGGACTGGCGGGGGGCGACCATGACCCAGAATCTGTTGGCCGCGGCCGCGATCACCGTGGCCGCGCCGCTGCTGGGCGCCGCTGCCTCAGCCCTGGGCTTTCGCCGTGGCAGCCCACGGGGATTTGCCGTGGCCGCAGTCGGTGTGTCGCTGGTGGCAAGCCTGACGATCACGCTGATATGGAGCATGACAGACGGCACTCCGCTCTCCTTCGGCGACCGTCTCGGGAGCGGCACTTTCATCTGGATCGATGGGATCACGGCGGTTCTCCTGCCCTATGTGGCGCTGGTGGAACTGGCGATCCTGCTGGTGGCCCCGCGGCGTTCGCTCGAGCAGACATCGGTGACGCGGCTGCTCTTCGGAGCGGCCGCCACCTTCGCCCTGTTTCTCACGTCGCACCCGCTCGCGATGGTGGTCCTCTGGATCGCGACGGCGCTGCCCACCTGGATCTCGGTGCGGAGCACGCCGGGAGGCAGCGCGGCCGCTCGCGTGTTTGCAATCGCGATGGTGACGGCGCTGGCCTGCATGGCGGTGGGCACCGTGCTGCTGGTCATCGATCCTCCCTGGGCGGCCGCCGCGGGGTGGGTCGGCTCTGCGGGGGGCTGGCTGGTGGCGATCGCCGTGATGGTCCGCAAGGGTATCTTCCCTTTCCACTCCTGGTATCCCGCGCTCTTCACCGGCGGGCCGATGTCGACGGCCCTGGCGGCGACGATGCCGCAGGTGGCGGCCTACACGGCGGTGCGGCTGCTCATCGGTCATTACGACCATCCTGAGGGGGTGGCGGCGGAATTGGTCGTGCTCTCGCAGATGGCGCTGGTGACGGCTGTCTACGGTGCAGGCTTGGCGATCGTGCAGCGAGATCTTCGCGGGCTCATCGGCACGCTCGCGATGAGCCAGTCCGCGATGGTGCTGGCGGGCCTCGCCGGCACACTGCCGATGGAGCTCAACGGCGCCTTCTGTGTGTGGATTTCCAGCGGCCTCGCGCTCACCGGCATCGGTCTCGTGTCGTGGGCTCTCGAGAGCCGGGCGGGCCCCATTCGGCTGGACACGCCGCAGGGACGTTTTTGGGATGCTCCGGCGTTGGCGGCGTTTTTCCTGCTCTTCGGCTTGGCGGGCATCGGCCTGCCCGGCACGCTCTCCTTTGTGGCCGACGACCTGATCGTCTCCGGCAGCCTCGACGAGCAGCTCCACGCCGGCCTGCTGGTCATCCTGGCCACCGTGCTCTCTGGCATCGCCATGATGCGCGGCTGGTTTCATGTGTTTGGCGGACCGGTGGCTCCGGACGGACCGCGGCATGCGATCTTGCCTCGAGAGCGGGTGTCCATGACCGCGCTGTTGGCAGTTCTCTTTATGCTCGGGCTCTGGCCCGACCCGCTCGTGCGGGCGCTCGATCGGGCCACCGGACGGCTGCTGGGCGTGGCATCCCATGACGTCGCCGCGCCCCACGATGCCCCGGCCGGAGAGGCCGCCGGTTTGCAGGATTTACCTGACGGACGTTGAATAGTGGTCAGCGGTTCGGCATCGGCACTCTTTTTCAGCGGAGCTCCGTTTCCAGCGGACAGCATCATGGCATCGAAAAAATCGACAGGGAGTGGCCCGGCACGCGCCGCCGCCTTCGAGACGGCGGATGGCATCGAAGGGCTTGGCGTCTTCTACCTCGGCCGCAAGGTCGATCCCGAACGGGGCCCTGCCGCCGGCCCACCGCTCCTGATCGACGCCCGGCGGTTCACGACCCACGCGGTCTGCGTCGGCATGACCGGCAGCGGCAAGACGGGTCTGCTCATCGACCTCATTGAAGAGGCCGCGATCGACGGCATCCCCACACTCGTCATCGATCCCAAGGGAGACCTCGCCAACGTGCTGCTGTCGTTTCCGAACCTCGAGCCCACCGACTTCCTGCCGTGGGTCGAGGCCGATGCCGCGAAGCGCGAAGGCATTACGCTGGAACAACTCGCCGAACGGACGGCAACAAAATGGTCCGCTGGTCTGGCTGCGAGCGGGCAGTCGGGCGACCGCATTCGCCGGCTCCACGAAGCTGCCGAGATGGTCATCTACACGCCGGGCAGTCGCACGGGCCGGCCGCTGGCGATGCTTGAAAGCCTCGA
>JBAXUW010000061.1:0-14563 GCA_037129495.1 Planctomycetota bacterium
CGCCGGAAGGTAACGTTCGGGTCATGACAAGTCCACGGGCGCCAGCAAACCACCGTGGCCAGTTCGGCAGCATGTCGGCAGCGGTGCCAACCGGGATTCCCACCAGATTTGTGGCATTGAGTGGATCGGCGATATACATCGGCGGCGGATCGCCGACGGCGGGGAGCGCCGGGGCGGCGGCCGGCTGCGTTAGGAACTCCTGGGAATCGCCCCGGGCTGCCAGCAGTGATCCACTTATCAGTGCGGCTGCCACCAGGAGACGGCCGGCTGAGGCCGCCCGCAGGGCTCGCGCTCCGATCGGTCTCGCTCGTTTTGGTGGGAGCAGCATACAACGCAGCCTGACGGGAGCAGACGGGGCGGGAGAGCGGCGAGAAGATCTGGAAAACCGCACCGGGGGTCAAGGTCGCTTTGCCGGCCGGAGGGACCTCCGAAGCGACCGTGGCAAGGGTTACACTCGCAGAACGCCGGACGGTCTCTTCGTTCTGCGTCTGTCTGCGTCGCTTTGCATCTCATGGCCACAGTTCACCACGCCACAATGGCCGCCGTAGTCGCGGCAAAGAGGGGAGTTTGAGGAAGATGGCCGGTTCGCGAAAAGAGACGCTGACGCGGTCGTCGGCCTTGGCCTGGCTCGATCGCCGAATCAATTTTGAGCGGTCTGTGCCTGCTGCTGCAGTGCCCGGAACCTTCGGGCTGGAACGGGTCAGACGGCTGCTGACCGCCATTGGCAATCCGCATGAGCAGTTTCCCGCGGTCCACGTCGCGGGCACGAAAGGTAAGGGCTCGACCGTCGCGATGCTTGCAGCCGTACTCCAATGTGGTGGGCATCGCGTGGGCCGCTATCTGTCACCGCATGTCGACGCGATCGAGGAGCGAATCTGCATCGGCGGACGACCAATCTCTGCCGCTGACCTCGTGCGGGCGTTCAGGGTGGTGATTCCTGCCGTTGAGCAGATGGACCTCGCTGCCGGCCGCCGCGGGTCGAGCGGCCCGACCTGGTTTGAGGTGCTGACCGCCGTGGCGTTCGTGCACTTTGCCCGGTCTGGCGTTGATTTAGCCGTCCTCGAGACAGGGCTCGGCGGCCGACTCGACGCCACGAATGTCTCGAAGCCGGTGCTTTCGATCATCACGAGCATCAGCCTCGATCACATGCATCTGCTTGGCTCGACGATCAGCCAGATCGCCACCGAGAAGGCGGGCATCATCAAACGCGGCTGTCCGGTGATCTCCACCGCCATCCACCCCGCGGCCCGGGCGGTAATTGAAGCAACCGCGGCCCGCCGCCGGGCACCACTGCTGCAACTCGGCCGCGACTTTGAAGCCTTGTATCGAGCGGCGGTAGCAACTTCTAAAGATCCACTCGAGCCCGGAAAGGTGGCTGTGACGATCTTTGCCGAGCGGCCCGCCGGGCAACACATTTTTCCCTTAAGCATGCGTGGCCCGCACCAGGCGGTGAATGCTGCGGCTGTTGTCATGGCGGCCCGCAGTCTCAACCGCCGCGGGATCCGCGTCAGCGAGCGGGCGCTCACCAAAGGACTGGCGGCCGTGAACCTCCCTGCGCGGATTGAATCGGTTGCAGAGCGACCGCTGGTTATTCTCGACGCAGCCCACAACGTGGCGTCGATGGAATCGCTTGTCGCCACACTTGCGCCGGCTGCGCAGGTCTTCCGGCCGACGGTGCTCGTCTTCGCCGCCAGCGTTGACAAGCAGATCGCGGAGATGCTGGCCGCGGCCAAGGGCCACTTCGATCATGTCGTAATCACCCGGTATGCGACCAACCCGCGGGCCGCGACAGTGCCGCAGCTGGTGGAGGCCTGTCGGCAGGCGGGCCTGCCCGCGGCTCTGGTGGCGACGGCCCCAGCCGAGGCCCTCCGCCTAGCCCGCACGCTGGCCACCCCCCGCGGCCTGGTGTGCGTGGCCGGTAGTTTTTTCCTGGCCGCCGAGATTCGCGCTGTGCTTTGAGCGATTTGACGCAGATCCAAGCGCTCTGTCCGGACCGCATGTTAGAGCAGCAGGCCTCAATCTTTGTCGGCCTCATCGCCCGAACCGCGCGATTTTCGCTTGGCCGGCCTCCGCCGGCTGGTTCTAGCGTCGCATCCTTGCGACGCAGTCTTCTGCCGGCCCGGCGCTGCAGTGCCACAGGCGGTAGCAACACGGATTGGACAAGTTGGAAAACTTATCCCACAAGGGCACCCTCGCGGCTGGTCCAAATCTGCTAGCACTCGGTCTGCTAGCACCAGATGTAGTGGGGCAGTCGCCCATGCCACCACAAAATCGGAAAAATCCTTGCCTGGCGGCGGCAGCCCGATACCTTCTCGATCGTTGCGTCTACGGCAGGCCACAGGGCCGGTCGCAGGACGCACTCAACGGATGGATCCGTTGGATCGGCTGGGTTGATCGAATTGTTGGCTCGAACGACGGAATTGGCTCGGTACCCCGGTGGGGTGCCGGCCCGGGTGCTCAGAGAGCACCCGCCCGCCGGGCGGCCCTCAGAGAATGACGGGCGAAGCGTTAGGGATGACGCTGCCAGACCCACGCCACGCAGGGCGTTGTGGGCGACGGCATTGGTTCCCTTCGATCGGTCGGCAGGCTCCGAGGGGCAGCACGGGGGGCGGGACCCAACTCTTGGTAACCGGGGGTCAGAATTGACCACCACGTCTGCGGGCCGGTCGGCAGGACGCCGGCTTGGTATTTTTTTTGAGAGGAACCCTCATGGCTGTCAAACCCCTCATCGGCATCAACACCGACTACCGCTCCACCCGAAAGGAGCACGCCGCCTTATCGTTCGTGGCCGCCGGCTACTTCGACGGCATCACGGCCGCCGGTGGCATTCCGGTGATCCTACCGCCGCTGGCCGACGAGGAGGATATTATCCGCCTCCTCGACCTCCTCGACGGTGTGGTGATGGTGGGCGGTGCCGACCTCGATCCGCGCCGCGATGGCTACATGCCGCACCCAGCCATGCGGCCGATGGACACCCGCCGCGAGGATTTTGACCGCCTGCTCGCCAAATACATCTGCGCGCGACACGCGCCTGTGTTGGCGATCGGCAGTGGTATGCAGCTCCTCAATATCACCGAAGGGGGGACACTCTTCCTGCACATTCCCGAGGATCTTCCGAAGGCGATTCCGCACAAGGATCCGATCGACCAGTCCCACCGTCATGCCCTCATCGTCGAGTCTGGCTCGGTGATGGAGCGGGTCTACGGCGACGGTGAAATTCGCGTCAACAGCATGCACCACATGGGGCTCGACGATGTCGCCGCCAGCTTCAGGGTGACGGCCCGTGCGCCAGACGGCGTCGTTGAGGCGATCGAAAGCATCGTTGAGGGCTGGGTCGCCATCGGCACGCAGTTCCATCCCGAGGCTGAGAGCGCCTCGGCGCTCGACGTGAAGATCTTCGAGGAATTTGTGGTCGGCATAACCGGCGAAGTGCCGGCGATGAAGCTGGTGGCCTAGACCCCACCCCATCAGCGTAGAAACGTCACGCAGTAGATTTCGACAGCAGGCCCGTCGGTCGCGCCATACGGCCGGCGGGCCTGCTGCTTGACAACCCCCAGCCCCGCCACGCGGACGGCCGTCGCAAAGCCAGCCGCCTTGAGCCGGCAGGGATCGGCGACAAGCGCCAGACCGTCGGGCTTGAGCGTGCGGGCGATCACGTCGGCGAGCGCCGCGGGATGGTGTGATTCGTAAAGCACGTCGGCCGCGACCACACGGTCGAAACGGCCCAGATCGGCCGGCGGCTTCCGCCAGTCAAGTTCCCGAGTGGCAACATTCTCGAGGCCGTTGCGGGCCGCGTTGTATCGCACGCCCTCAAGCGCCGGCGACTCGTAATCGGTGGCGGTAACGGCATAGCCCGCCCGGGCTGCCGCAAGTGCCGGCAGGCCCAGGCCACAGCCGAGTTCCAACAGGGATCGCCCCCGGCCATCCACCGCCGCCAGCTCCTCAGCGAGCACGATGGCCGACTCCCAGACGTCGGCCCAGTAGGGGATGCGTTCATCCGCCTCAAAGGTCGTCAGGTCGATCAGTGCCTCCATGTCGGGCGGCCGCCAGATGCCAAGCGGGCTGCCGTTGATCACGATGCGACGTTCCACCGGCGCGAAGCGTTCGAATCCCATACGGCCTCCTTTGGTCTGGTGATCCGGAGCGTGATCCGCGGCTCCGGTCAGTCCGATGGCGGGCCGCGGGGGGGAACGATACCATGTGGCGATGTCCGATTGAAAGCAGTCAGATAGTTCCCGTCCCTGCCCTCCTGCAATTTCCGCCTCCATGCTCACCGACTACGATCTGCACCTGCTTGGCGAGGGTCGCCACTGGAAGAGCTACGAGAAGCTCGGGGCGCAGCTGCACGTGGCCAACGGCGTAGCCGGCGTCAACTTCGCGATCTGGGCGCCCAACGCCGAGGCTGTTGATGTGGTCGGGGATTTCAACGGCTGGAACGGTCAGGGGCACCGGATGCAGAAACGGATTCCGTCCGGCATCTGGGAGCTGTTTGTGCCCGGACTAAAATCGGGCACGCTCTACAAGTATCGCATCCACGCCGACAACGCCTTCACCGATCGGGCCGACCCGTATGGCTTTGGCGCCGAGGTGCCGCCCCGGACCGCCTCTGAGGTGGTCGACCTTGCTGCCCATGAGTGGCACGATCGGGAATGGATGACGCAGCGGGCGGCCCATAACAGCCTCTCAGCACCGCTCAACATCTATGAGGTGCATCTGGGCAGCTGGCGACGGCCCGATAATGATCCACACCGCTGGCTCTCCTATGCCGACATCGGCCGCCAGCTCATTCCTTACTGCCTCGAGCTGGGGTTTACCCATGTTGAGTTCCTCCCGCCGACGGAACATCCCCTGTCGGCCAGTTGGGGCTACCAGACGATCGGCATCTACGCCGCCACCAGCCGCTTCGGCTCACCGCAAGAGCTGATGTCTCTGATCGATGCGCTCCACCAGGCCGGCATCGGCGTGATCATCGACTGGGTGCCCGCCCACTTTCCGCGGGATGGCCACGGCCTCCGTCGGCTCGACGGCACGGCACTCTACGAACACGCCGATCCCCGCAAGGGAGAGCATCCCGACTGGGGCACGCTGATCTTCAACTATGGCCGCAACGAGGTCGCCAACTACCTGGTCTCAAGTGCTCTGTTTTGGCTCGACCGCTATCACGTCGATGGCCTGCGAGTCGATGCCGTGGCCTCAATGCTCTATCTCGACTACAGCCGCAAGGATGGCGAGTGGGAGCCCAACTGCCACGGCGGCCGAGAAAATCTCGAGGCGATCGAGTTCTTGAAGAGCTTCAACGTCCAGGTCCATGCCCACCATCCGGGGGTGCTCACGATCGCGGAGGAATCGACCTCATGGGCCGGCGTGTCGCGGCCAACTGACAGCGGCGGGCTCGGCTTCAGCCTGAAGTGGAACATGGGCTGGATGAACGACACGCTTCGCTACATGCGACACGATCCTGTGCACCGCAAGTATCACCATGACGAACTCACCTTCAGCCTGATCTACGCGTTTCATGAGAATTTTGTGCTCCCCTTCTCCCACGATGAAGTCGTGCACGGCAAGGGCTCGCTGCTCAATCAGATGCCGGGCGACCAGTGGCAGAAGTTCGCGAATCTTCGGCTCCTCTATGCCTACATGGGGTGCCATCCCGGCAAGAAACTGCTCTTTATGGGGGGTGAGTTTGGCCAGTCCCAGGAGTGGAACTTCGACGAGAGTCTGCCCTGGCACCTGCTCGAATCGGAGAGCCATCGCAGCCTCTCGCGGGCCGTGGCCGACCTCAATAAACTCGTACAGAGTGAGCCTTCCCTGCACGAACTCGACTTCGACGGCCGCGGCTTTGAATGGATTGACTGCCACAATTGGCAAGACAGCATCCTGACATTTATTCGCCGTGGATTGGACGACCGCGAGTGGGTTGTCGTCTGCTGCAACTTCACGCCGGTGCTCCGGCAGGGCTACCGGGTCGGCTTGCCCGAAGCCGGTTTGTATGCGGAGATCTTTAACAGCGATTCAGCATGGTATGGCGGCAGCAATGCTGGTAACGCCGGCAGCATTGAGGCATCGCGGCAGCCTCACCATGGCCGCAGCCACTCGCTCTCGCTGACACTCCCGCCACTCGCGGCGATCGTGCTCAAACTGCGGCCTGTCAACGGGCCAGAGCCTGGCCATAGGCTCTGAGGGCCTCGAAGACCGCTTCGGTGAGCATGCCCGGCACGCGGCCCTTGTCGTTACTCAACACGGCTCCATTCCACGGTCTTCGACATGAACCCCGAGCCCGCCACCATCTCAAAGCCGTTGGCAGCAGTCAGGCGAATCTGCATCGGCACAAACTGATTCAATTTGACCGCGAAAACTTCCCCCCGCCAGATGCGGGTGGCCGGATCGTAGGTAATGCCCCGGATCATCCCGGAATTCACCATGGCGGGATTGGCGGCCTTGACGACAGTGCCGACGTATTGGCCGTTTGCGCCTGCGATCTGGATCTCGACCGGCATATCGGATGGCTTCCAGACACCGCAGATGGCGTCCGCCGGGCCGGCGGGCTCGGCCGCAGCAGACTCGCCAGCAAGACTGACGAGCATAAGCAAGGCGAACGCGACTGAAGCGAAGCGGTGAATGGACATGAGCTGTTTCTCGCGAGGAGGAGGAATGGAGAGCGGGCCGGTCGAACGACGACGTAGGAATAGAGCCATCACCCCCGCGGGAGCAAGACGAGCTTTTCAGAGGGAAATAGGGACGGGAGCAATCCTGTTCGGCACGACAAGTGCTTCTCCTCGTGGGACAAGTTTTCTAACTTGTCCAGATAGGTGTTGCTACCGTCTGTGGCACTGCAGCGCCGGGCCGGCAGAAGTCTCCTTCGCGGGGACTTTCGCCGTCGGGTCTCTCGGTAGTTCAAGCCGTGAGAGAGCGAAATTCCGACGCTCGTCGAGCTTCAGCCGATCCCGGCTCTCCGGATTCCCCGTGGGATAAGTTTTCCAACGTGTCCTCTTCCGCGGGCCGGCTTCCGCCTGCCCTGCCCCCGCGGAGGCGAGCTGACTACCGTTCGGGTGACCTCGGCTGCCGCTTCCAGTCGAGCTGATACCGCTGCTCCATCCCCTTGATCAGACTGCGAAAGGTTTCCGACGCTTCTCTTTGGGCGACCATGCCGATCGCCTGACGATTGTCACGACCCGCCAAAAACTTCTCCCGCAGTTCGGCCGCAGGCGGTTCCTGCGACACCAACCGCACAACGTAGCAAACGGTCTGCGGCTCGTTGAAGGCCACGGCCGTCAGACCAGGCTCAACCGCAAAGACCGCCTGCATAAACTCATTGCCCGGCATCGAGATCCCCTCTGGCTGCGAAAGTGTCGGCGGCCCACCGGCGGCTATTTGGCCCGCGGAGAGCCAGGAGAATGGACCCACCTGCGTGGCCTTCAGCGTAGCCAAGCCGACGGCATCGGCTGCGACCGGCGAGAGCGTGGCCTCCAGCGACTGCTTTTTCGCATCGGCCTCGCGGGCGATTTCCTCCGCGCGTTTACGAGCCAAGCTGCGGGCCTCGATGATCCGCCAGGCACGTTCCACGCTCGGCCGCGCCGCAGCAAAAGAAGGAACGAACTCCGGCTGGTCTTCGGTCCGCCAAGAGAGATAGCGGTTGCCATCGACATCCCGCGACCGAATCGGCCGCAGCGACATTGAACCAGCACCAAACATCTGGTCGATCCAGCGTTGCTGACGGATACCAAACCGGCTGCTGGCGTCCTGGACAAACTCGAAGCTGCCACCGATACCGCCGGCCGCGAAGGCCGCATCGGCGGCGATCAGCTCCGAGTTGCCCGATACGAGCCCCTGTTTTTCGGCGATCTTGGCCAGATTGGGTGGCCGCGGTGCCTCGACACCCGCCGGCCTCCGCGCCTGCCAGAGCGCGTAGTCCTCGGCGTAGCCGCCGATGTCGGCAGCGACCGCCGTGTAGGCCCTGTCGATTCGGGCATCGGCGCGTTCGCGGGCCAGTCGCTTGCGGATGTCATCCTTGACCGCATCGAGCGGTTCGAATTGCTGCGGATCCTCTGCCTGGGCTGCTTCCTTTGTCGCCTCTTTTACCGCATTGCTAGCCGCGGGTGCCTGCGCTGGCTCGGCCGCTGGCTCGGCCGGCTTGGCTACTGGTTGCTTAAAAGACACTGTTGCAACTGACCCACGGCGAACGGTCGAAGCTCCCTTAGGGGCCACTGGCTTTTCTTCCGGCGTTGCTGGCTTGATTTCTGGAGCGACCGGTGTCGCTTCTGGAACGACCGGCTTCGCTCGAAACATCGACGTCTTATTTTTCTCGTAGTAGGCGGCGATCTCTTCGTCGGTTACCTCCTTGGCAGACTCCTCTTCAAAAAGGGCCGATTTGGCGACAAGGAAGTCGTATTTCACTCGGTGGGGCTCGCGGAACCCCGGCTCGGCACTGCGGGCCTCGGGCAGATCGTTTTTGTATTTCTCGTAGAAGGCCCGAAGCTGTGGCTCGGTGGGGGGCGGCACGGCGTCCGCGAAGCCTTCCACCACAACTGGTGCCACCTCCACGGTGGCCTGCTGCTGGAGCCTGCGAAAGTAGTCCCACTGCCATCCGGGGGGGTCGCCACTGAACGCCGACTGGTGCAGCATCAACATGGTCCGAGCGGCCAGTTCTGTCCGGAGGGCCTCGAAGAGGTCCTGTTGCGAGAGGGGAAATGGGCCCAACCGCAGCCGTGCCAAGATTTCGTCAAACTGTTCCTGCCGCACAAGATTGCCTGTGAGCTGACCCAAAAAATCATTGATTGCCCGATCGCTCACAACCACGCCGTTGGCCTTCGCATCTTGGGCCAGAAGTGCCGTTTGAACGCTCTGCTCCTCCCCATCCGGCAAGAGCGGCAGCCGCGACGGATCCCGGCCGCCGGCCGCCACAGACTCCGTCAGAAACCGGTTGACGAGCGACCGCGTGGCGACCATCCGTTCCAGCCCACCCTCCCGGAGTGCGCCGCCGTTCCAGGTCACGGCAACTGGATCCTGGGATTCCCCGGAATCGCTCATTTGCTGCAAAATCGGGGGCAGCACAAAAAACGCGAGCATCGCCAGAATGGCCACAAATACGAGCAGGGAACGCTGGTATTTACGAAAGAATTGGAACGAGCCGACCATGGCACCGCCTGTGAGCTAGCTTCGAACGGCAAAACCGCCGGGGCTTGACAAGGAACTTGAGGGCAAGGTAACGCTGTGTGGGACAGCTGACAGGCCGCAGATTGTAGCGCAAGACCGGTTGGCGCCAATCCCGATGCTGGCAACGTTCATTAAAACCTCCCCCAGGCACCGCCCTGAAGATGGCTAAAAAGAAATCCAAACGACCGCCCGCCAAGGGCCGGCAAGCCGCCCAGCGCTCCCGCACAGCAGCACCTTCAACAGCCACCCCCAGGGCCGGATCGAAGGGTGATTTTCAGCTGGTGATCGTCGAGAGCCCTGCCAAGGCCAAGACGATCGAGAAGTATCTGGGGCCGGGATTTGTGGTGAAGGCCTCGATCGGCCACATCCGCGACCTGCCGAGTAAGGCACCCAAGGGCTCAAAACAGCCCGTTCCCGGGGTCGATCTCGAACACGACTTCGCCCCTACCTACGAAATCGACGACAATAAGGCGAAGACCGTCTCCGAACTCCGGCGGCTTGCCAAGGGAGCCACTGACGTCTGGTTCGCCACCGACTTGGATCGCGAGGGGGAGGCGATCGCCTGGCACCTCACGCAGGTGCTCGGGGTCGATCCGGCCCATGCGAAGCGGGTGACCTTCGACGCGATCACCAAGGCCGAGGTACAGCGGGCCTTTCAGTCGCCCCGGATCATCAACATGCCGCGGGTCGAGGCCCAGCAGGCCCGCCGCATCGTTGACCGCATTGTCGGCTATCAGGTGTCGCCGATCCTCTGGAAAAAAGTGGCGGGGGGTTTGAGCGCTGGACGAGTGCAGAGCGTGGCAACGCGGATCGTTGTTGACCGCGAGCAGGAGATCCGCGGCTTCACGCCGGCGGAATCATGGGAGATCTCTGCCGGCATGACGTTCGACGTCGCGAGTGCCACGGGTCTGCACAAGGAGTGGGGCGAGTTACTGGCCCGCCGCGATGAGCGGGGCCGACCGCCGCTCGTGCGAGACCGCATGGCCTGGCTGGCCGACCGCCGGGCGCTGTCGTGCGATCTGGTCGAAGTGGCCGGCAAACCGCTGCGAATCAACGCGGAAAATACGTCGACCGCCGACTTGGCCCTGACCGCCAGAGAGGCGGCGGTCGCCGCGGGGCTTCTTGATATCAGTGTCGATCGCGAGGCCGATGCCGAGGGCAAGGGTCGCGGGAAAAATATCGTGCGGATCAGCGGCCGCCCCGATCCAGCCGCGCGGTACACAGTCGACTCGATCGATGTCACCCGCACTCGCTCACGGCCCTTTCCTCCGTTCATCACAAGCACCCTGCAGCAGGCCGCCAGCAGCCGGTTGGGCATGTCAACCGACCGCACGATGCGGATCGCCCAACAACTCTACGAGGGGATCGATCTCCCAGACGAGGGCCGCGTGGGCCTGATCACCTACATGCGAACCGACTCGACCAACCTTTCAAAGGAGGCGGTCGACATGGCGCGAACATATCTCGAGCAGCGTTTGGGTGGAAAATATGTCCCAGCGAAGCCCCGCTCCTTTACCAGCAGTAATGAAAGCGCACAGGAGGCTCACGAGGCCATCCGGCCGACCGACGCCTTTCGGGATCCTGACCAGATCGCAGCAGCCCTCTCAGAGGAGCAACTGAAGCTCTACCGGCTCATCTGGCAGTCATTTCTTGCCTGCCAGTCGACCGAAGCCGAGTGGGATTCCACGAGCGTGCGACTGCGTCGGACCGACAGTGACACTGGTGCCGTCTTGAAGGCCACCGGTCGGGTACTGCGCTTTGACGGGTTCTATGCAATCAGCGGTGTTCCGCGTGACGATGGCGAACAGGTGCTTCCCGACTTCCAAAAAGGGACACAACTCGCGCCGTTCGACATTGAGCCACGACAGAAATTCCAGGCGCCCCCACCACGCTACAGCGAGGCAACGCTTGTGAAAAAGATGGAGGAGGAAGGCATTGGCCGTCCATCAACCTACGCCAGCATCGTCAACGTCATTGAAAACCGTGGCTATGTCATCCAGCAGGATCGCCGATTTCATGCGACGGCCATTGGCGAGGCGGTGACAGGCTTTTTAAAGCGCGGCTTCCGCGATCAGTTTATTGAGATCGGCTACACGCGGGAGATCGAGCGCGAGCTCGACCAGGTTGCCCATGGCACGAAGCTCTGGACCGACATGCTCCACGAGTTTTATAACGAGCTCACGCCCAAGCTCGAGGGGGCCATGAATGAGCCGCACGAGAAGGCAAAAGTTGATCCGTCGCCTTATGCATGTCCGCAGTGCGGGCGGCGGCTGGAATATCGCCTCGGTGGCAAGGGGGAGTTTCTCTCGTGCAGCGGCTACAACGAAAAGGTGCTCGAGGAGCCCGCCCCGCCCAAGCCCGTCGCCAAAGGGAAGAAGCCCCGCAAGCCGGCGAAGCCGAAAGAAAAGCCCGCCTGCATATTCGCGATGCCGGTCGACCGCCAGCGGCGGCCACTGCTGCCCGAGCAGATCGATCTGCTGTCGCCTGCGGGCATCACGATGGTCAAACGCACTGGCCGATTCGGTGACTTCTTGGTCGAAGACAAGCCACGGCCCGTGAAGCCAAGGGGGGGGAAAAAGGCTCCGGAAAACGCTGTTGTGGAACCGCCTCCCTTTATTCTGAATCTCGATCGTAAACAGAATATTAAGCTTCCCTCGCCGCCGCCGCTGGTCACCGACATTCACTGCCCAAAATGTGGCGATGTCATGAACCTTCGGGATGGCAAGCGGGGCCCGTGGCTCGGCTGTCGTGGGTTTCCCAAGTGCCGTGGCCGTGAGGCCTTCACAAAGCTGGAGGAGCCTCGCCAGAAAACCCTGCAGCGGGATTTGGCGATCCACATGGCAGCCCAGACCAAGCTCTCACTGACCCGCCGCGATGGTTTGACGCCCGTCCCAGAAGGTACGCCACTGGCAGCCCTTCAGATGGAGGGTGGGGTCGCCGAACTAGCCGCCTTCAACGGCTAACCCATTGCGACCCCGTCGTATGGTTTTCGTGGGACACTTGCTACCCGTTGTAACACTGCACCGCCGGGCCGGCAGAAGTCTCCTTCGCTCGGACTTTCGCCGTGGAGCATGTTGGTAGTTCAGACCTTGGTGGGGCGAAATTCCAAAGCTCGTCGAGCTTCAGCCGATCCCGGCTTTCTCTTTCCCAAGTGGGATAAGTTTTCCAACTTGTCCCTTTCGTCTTTTTCGGCAAGTTGGCACACTCGCCGCCACCCACTGCACTTTCCGCCATCACAGCCAGGGCGGATCGCCGATGAATGTGCTGGGCAACTCGTCAAGCGCGATCGCAAAGGCCGTGGCATGGCTGCGGCAGTGCGAGATGCTCACAAGAATGCAGTGAATCCCCAGCTTCTCGGCGATCTCCTGCGTGCCCCCTTGGAGAAACGCCTGCGGGCGACCGCCGGGGCCATTTCTGACCTCAATGTCGCGCCAGCTGATGCCCCTCCGCCAGCCGGTGCCAAGCGCCTTGAGCACGGCCTCCTTCGCTGCCCAGCGGCCCGCGAAGTGCTGCGTGGCCATGCGGCGGCTACGGCAATATTCAATCTCAAGCGGCGTGTAGACCCGCTCCACGAAGAGCTCGCCGTGCCGCTCAATCATCTGCGCGATCCGCAGACATTCGGTGATGTCAGTACCCACGCCAAGGACGTTCATGCTCGCTTCCCCCGCGCCGGAGTTTCCCCGTGCATGCGATTTCCTCGGGCGAGGCCGCAGGCCCGCCGCGCCCGGTCGAGCACGTCGCGGGCTTTGGCCCGGGCCCGCTCAGCCCCAGCTGCGAGGATCGCCTCGATCCGCTTCGGATCAGCCTCAAGCGCTGCTCGTCGGGCCCGCGCCTCCGCGAAGAACTGGGCCGCCGCCTCGACAAGCGACTTCTTCACCTCACCGTAGCCAAAGCCGCCACGGCGATAGAGTTCGGCCATCCGCTGTCGGTCGGCCTCCGGGGCCACCAGCGTGAAGAGTTCGAAGAGGTGGTCGCTCTCTGGATTCTTGGGCTCTTCCATCGGACGGGAATCGGTTGCGATCCGCATGATCTTCTTTTTCTGCGCCGCTGGATCCTCGAAGACGTCGAGGGTGTTGTTGTAGCTTTTGCTCATCTTCTGGCCATCGATGCCGGGCACACGGGCGCCCCCTTCAACCAATCGCGGCTTGGGGAGCGTGAAGACCTCCCCATAGAGATGATTGAATGTGCCGGCCAGATCGCGGCAGACCTCAATGTGCTGGATCTGATCCTCACCGACGGGTACCACCGTCGCATCGTAGGCGAGAATGTCGGCGCTCATCAACACTGGATAGGTGAAGAGACCGGCATCAGCCGGCAGGCCGCGAGACTTTTTGTCCTTGTAGGCATGGCAGCGTTCGAGCAGTCCCATTGGGGTCACGGTCATCAGCAGCCAGGTAAGCTCCGTCACTTCCGGCACGTCTGACTGCACGAAGAGCGTGGCCCGGTCTGGATCAAGACCCAGCGATAAAAGATCGACGGCGGCATCATGGACGAGCGACCGCAATTGGTCAGGCGCGCGGATAGTCGTGAGCGCGTGGAGGTCGGCGATAAAATAATAAGCCTCGGCGCCGGTGCTCTGCTCACCAGGCTGCAGGTCGATGTATTGCCGGATCGCGCCGAAGTAGTTGCCCCAGTGAAATCGGCCCGTCGGCTGAATGCCCGACAGCACACGGGGTACCGCCGGCGGCAGCGGAGCACTGCTTTGGTGCGGTGCATCGTTCATGCAAAAAACCTTCCAGGGGTGAAGGGCCAGCGGTGCGGCTCAGCCGGTCCGTACGGGGAGGGCGAGCGTTCCAATCACGTCGGCCAGCCGAGCAGCGCCGAGTTCGGCGACCGCCGCGGGCAGTCCGTCGAGGAGTCGGGCCGAGACCACCGGCTCCACGAAATTCGCCGTGCCGATCTGCACTGCCGAGGCACCGGTCACAAAAAACTCCATGCAATCGTCGAGCGTCATGATGCCACCGACGCCAACAATCGGGATGTCGATTGCCTGCCGTACCTGATGGACGCACCGCAGCGCGATCGGCTTGATCGCCGGCCCGCTGAGTCCGCCGACAACATTGCCGAGCAGCGGCCGCCGCCGCCGCCAATCGACCGCCATGCCCTGGCAGGTGTTGATGAGCGTGACGGCATCAGCGCCGCCGTCGCGAGCCGCTCTGGCAATCTCCACGATGCTTGTGACGTTGGGCGTGAGCTTGGCGAGGATGGGCAGCGAGGTTGCCCCGCGGACGCCCTCCACCACACCGCGGCAGGCTAGGGGATCGGTGCCCATGTCAACGCCGTGGCTCACGTTGGGGCAGGAAATATTGAGCTCAAGCGCGGCGATGCCGGGCACGCCGTCGAGCCGCGACGCAAGCAAAACGAAATCGTCCTTTGAACCGCCGGCGATGCTGACAATCACCGGAGTGCC
>JBAXUW010000062.1:0-14563 GCA_037129495.1 Planctomycetota bacterium
GCAGCGCCGGGCCGGCAGAAGTCTCCTTCGCGGGGACTTTCGCCGTGGGGCGTGTGAATAGTTCAGGCCTTGGTAGGGCGAAATTCCAACGCTCGTCGAGCTTCAGCCGATCCCGACGATCCGGATTCAGTGGTGCCGAGTTTTGAAAGCTTCCCTACGGATCCTTCGCTATCACCTCGACGGCCACCGGGTCGGCGTTGACGCCGTTTGCAGCACCCAGGCCAGCACGGCCCGTCGCACGGATCATGACGCGGCCACAACCCAGCAGCTCTGCCGGCACCTCGATGGTTGTGTCGGCGCCGGATGTGCGTCCCAGCACGCGACCCATCGAGTAGACCGCCACATTGTCGAGACCCTCACTCATCACGCTCACACGGACGGCCCCCGCCACGCTGACGCGGGTCGGTTCGACCGTGAGCTTGAGCGTCCGGCCGTGGTTCGCAAACCGGACAGGCATCACCCAGCGACCCTGCGATTTTACCGACGAAGCCTCGGTGGCCACGACCCGCAGTTCGTGATAGCCATCCGCGAATTGTGCGGTGTCGAGCGGCAGAAGCTGACCCGGATCACACTCGGCCAACCGGACACCGTCGATAAACAGCGCGAAGCGTTCGATCGCCGCGACTCTGTCGCCGCTACGGGCGAGCTTTGGCTCCGGGATCGTGGCCTGCGGCTGAAGGTCAATCCGGCCGGAAAGGGTGCTGCCGGCGGTAATCGGGGCACTGTCGGTAGCCATAACAACTTCGACCTTTGGGATCGTGGCCCAAGGCCGGCAGAGCGGATCGCCCACCACAATAAGTTGATACGGCGATTGCACCGCCTGGTAGAAGGCCTCGGCAAGTGTGGCTCCGCGGACGTAGTGCAACTGAATCGCGGCGTGCGGAAACTTCGCCTGGAGTGCGTAAGGTTCGACAACGGTGCCGCTGGAGCCAGCGGCACCGGCACGCATGAAGGCCGAGAGCGGCGTCTGCCCGGCTGAGGACGTGAAGATGCCGCCGAAGCTCGTGAGATTTTCACAGATGGCGCCCGGCAGGATCTGGCTCTGGCTGGCCGGCCAGTCGAAGTCGGCTGCGCCCATCATCAGTCCGGCAACGTCGCGCTTGCCCATCGGCACCGTGCCCTTCATGACCTCGGCCTTCACATTGAGCTCGTCCAGCGCCTTCACGATCGGCGGGAAGGCCGGACTGCGGGTTGTGGTTCGGACGTCGTCGCTTGTGACAAAGTAGATCGTGCCCTTGGGGTGCGTGCCGTCGGCTGCGGCCGCTGTCTGGAGCCCGCTGATGATCTCGGCTACGGAGTTGCCCCGGCCGGAGGTCACGCCCAGCATCACCGAAAGCAGGTAGCGGTTGCCGGCGGTTTCGGTGACCTCGCCCTGCGGTCCATAGCGATGCCAGCCGCGGAAGCCGTCGGTTGATACGGGGACACCATCGGCGTCGAGCGGTCGCCAGTAGCGGTTGCTTTTTGGGTCCTGCCAGACCGGTCCCTGACCGCTTCGCACGGCACCATAGAGCATGGTCATGCCGGTGAGCGATCCGGACGGAAACTTGAAAAGATCCTGCTTCATGACCGCCGCGGGCATCTCGTTGGCAAAGTCGATCCGCCAGGGGAAGTCACTCGAATAGACGACGCAATCGATCTGCGCCGCCAGTCGCCGCTCGTCGATCGCCTTGAGCACTGGGTCGAGTAGTTCGCTGCGAAACGAGGCGATGTCGACGCTCTCAGTGCTCTCCTGCCACGGCAGCATGAGCGCGTTGATCGGGGGAATTCCCCGCAAGTTGGCATAGGCATTGGCCACCGTGATGCTGTCGGAACTCGATGAGTTCACGACTAAAAACAGGTTTTCGGGACCGCCGCCGGCTTGCGCGACGGCCGCCAAGCCACACGCGATCGCCACACATGCCACCGAGAAAAAATGATTTGTCAAGTATTTCATAGGCATTTCATGGGCGGTTGATAGCCTAGCGGAAAAGGCAGGCCTGATGCCCTCAGACCGCGAGCCAGCCCAGAATCCAGCGACAATCTATTAGACTATTTTTCGAAGGAGTCTGCATGGGAATCACGCACCGGATGCTCTGGATAAAGATGGCTGTGGTCCTGCTCCTGGCGGCGGCGGCGGCGCTGCCTGCCGCGAGCCGGGGGGAGGATCCGCCGGGATTCTCTGGCCAGCGGGCACTTGCGCATCTTGAGGCGATCTGTAGCCTCGGCCCGCGGCCGAGCGGATCGGCTGCCATGGTCAAGCAGCGGGCGCAGTTGGCCGCGCACTTCCGCGCCGCCGGTGGCACCGTCCAAGGGCAGGCGTTCCAGATCCGTGACCGGCGGAGCGGAGCGGCTCTCCACATGGAAAATCTTATCGTCGAATGGCATCCCGACCGTCGCGACCGTGTGCTCATTGGGGCGCATTACGACACGCGGCCCTTTCCCGACCGCGATCCAGTTGATCCCAAAGGAGTTTTCATCGGCGCCAACGACGGCGCCAGCGGTGTGGCACTGCTGATGGAATTGGCCCGCGCCATGCCGGGTCTGCCGGGACCAGTGGGGGTCGACTTCATCCTGTTCGATGCGGAGGAATATGTGGTTGCTCCCCGTGATCCCTACTTCCTCGGGTCGACATACTTTGCGCGGCACTATGCCGCTGAGCAGCAGGCGGGGCGTTTGCAGCACCGTTATCGCTGCGGCGCGATCGTCGACATGGTGGCCGACCGCGATCTTGAGATCTGGCAGGAGCAGCAGAGCGTCACGTGGCCCGATACAAGCCCGGTGGTCGATTCGATCTGGGCAGTGGCAGCCCGGAGAAACGTGCGGCAGTTCGTGCCGCGGCCGAAGTTTAGCGTTGAGGACGACCATTTGCCGCTGCGGATGATTGGCCGCATCCCGACCTGCGATATCATCGACTTCGACTACCCGCACTGGCACACCACACAAGACACGCCCCGCCAGTGCTCAGCTGAGTCGCTCGAGGCGGTCGGCGGGGTTGTGCTGGAGTGGCTCCGCGGCGACTGGCTGCGGAAGCCGCTGGAGCCGGGCGGGTGAGATCGATGCAGACCGCCGTCCATCCCCGACGCGAACTGCTAGCAGTGCCGGACTGTGAACTGCTGGGCATGCCGCTGCGGGTGTCGCTCTGGCTCGTGCCCGTGGGAGCCGACGTTCTCGAGGGGGATCGTGTGGTCGAACTCCTCGCCGGGGGTGCGACAATCGATCTGGAGGCACCCGTCGCCGGGAGGCTTGTGGCGCAACTGGCGGACGAGGATGAGACGGTGACCCCAGGCATGGTGATCGCCGAGTTTGAGGCCACTCCTTGATCGAGCGATTCTCAAAACTCGCAGAGTTCCTCCAGGCACCGGTGGTGGCCGATGACCGCCGAGTGCTGGGTCTGGCCCTCGCCGGGAGCCTCACGATGTTTCTCGTGCAGCCACCGGCCGATGTCTGGATGCTCGCCTGGCTGGCGCCCTTGCCGTGGCTGGCCGTCGTACGGGCCGACCGGCTGACGGCCAGCCACCCGTGGCGAAGCCTCTGGCTGGGGGGCTTTTGTCACTGGCTGGCCACGATCCACTGGCTCCGCCTGCCGCATCCCGCCACGGCAATCGGCTGGGTGACGCTCTCGGCCTACCTGGCGATCTACCTGCCGCTGTTTGTCGTGATCGCCCGGCGGCTTGTGCATGGCTGGCGGTGGCCGCTGGTGCTCGCTGCGCCGGTGGCATGGATGGCCTGCGAGCAGGTGCGAGGCTGGGTCGGCGGAGGCTTCACGTTTGGCGGGCTTGGGTCTACGCAGTGGCGGTGGACCACGCTCATTCAGATCGCCGACAGCTTCGGCGCCGTGGGCGTGGGGGGCGTTGTGATGACGGTGGCGGCGGGGCTGGCCGGCATTGCGCAGGCGGTCCTGTCACGCGGTTGGCGCGACCGCCTCCGCACGGAAATGCTCCCCGGCCTGGCGGCGCTTGGAGTGCTCATGGCCACGCTTGGCTACGGCACATGGCGATTATTAAGTGCTCCCCAAAACGACACCGACGCCACGGCGGCGCCCCTCGACGTGCTCCTCGTGCAGGGATCGATCGACACCGAACTCAAGCACGATCCCGACGCCGCTGGCGACGTGCTGCGACAGTACGACGAACTCACCATGGCTGCGCTTGCCGATCCCAGTCCACGCCGCCCCGATTTGATCGTCTGGCCAGAGACCATGTGGCGATTTGGGTTGCTCGAAATCGATCCCGACGAGGTGCTGCCGGAGAGCGTGGTGGAGCAGACGCTCGCCGGCCGGGAGGCCGGGCCTGGCTCCGCCGGCAGCCACGCCGGGGCTGGCTCCGCCGACCGACAGGCTGCCTGCCGCCGCCTGCTCGAAGCGGAGCGACTTGCGCTGCTCGGCACTTACGCGCGGCGGTATGGAGCACACTGGCTGGTCGGCCTCGACAGGCAGGTGGTCACGCCACACGTTCCCTCCGGCGCGAAAAACTACAACTGCGGACTGTTTCTCGATCCCGCCGGCATCCCGCTGGCCTGCTACAGCAAGCAGTATCCGGTACTATTCGGCGAATACATCCCATTGGCGGAGCGGTTTCCCTGGCTCTACCGGCTGACGCCGCTGCCGGTGGGATTAACGGCTGGCACTGAGCCTGTGGCTGCAACGATCGCGGGGCACCGCGTGGCGGTTACCATCTGCTACGAAACGGCCCTGCCGGAGGCCGTGCGAACGCTTGTTCGAGAACTCGGGCAGGCCGGTGGCCGGCCCGACGTGATTGCCAACCTCACCAATGACGGCTGGTTTTGGGGCTCAAGTGAACTCGACATGCACCTGACCGCGGCGATCTTTCGGGCCGTCGAGGTGCGGACGCCGCTTGTGATCGCCGCAAATACCGGCTTTTCTGCGGCGATTGATGGCTCCGGCCGCCTCCTGGCCCGGGGACCGCGGCGGGCGACGGCCACCCTGCGGGCACTGGTGAGGCCCGATGGCCGCACCAGCCCGTGGCTGATCTGGGGGAGTTGGCCGCTGGGGGTCTGCGTGGCGATTGCAACGATTGCCCTGATGTCTGGATGGGCGCGGCGAGTCACGCTTGAGAAGCGTTGACCCGCCTGCCGAAGAACCCTTAGGATTGGGTCAAGGGCGGGATGCCGTGCCCGCTGCCCAGACCGATGTCGTCATCCCGCGATCGCAATGGTTCGACCATGAAAAACGTCCTCGGCAAGATTTTTGTGTTCGCGATCTTCGTCATGAGCCTGATGCTCATGAGCTTTGCTGTAGCCATCTACTCCTCGCACGTCAACTTGCAGGACGAGGCCAACAAGACGAAGGAGATTCTAGGCAAACTCAAGGCCGAGGAGGTGAGCCTCAATCAGGAGATCACTCGGCTCACGGCGAATGTCGCCAGTTCGGAAGCGGCCCGCGATCAGGTGGTCGCCAAGTTTCAGCAGGCGCTCATCGAAAAGGACAACGAACTCAGGACGCTGAAGTCAGCCCGTGACGACAAACTCACCGACATGCAGCAGAAGATCGCCGAACTCGCCACTGTCGAGAAGGACCTTACGGCCGCGCGAAAAGACGTCGAGAAATTGCAGGCCGAGATCCGCGACAAGCAGCAGAAGGTCGACTCCCAAGTGACCCGGGCCGCCGAACTCGCCGGACAACTCCACGAGAAGGAGTCGTTTCTCGAGATCGCCAACGAACGCCGGGCACAACTTGAAAAGCAGGTGTCGCAGGCCCGGATCCTGCTGAAGCAGAGCGGCCTGTCGCTCGACAGCCTGCCGAAAGATCGTCTGCCAAAGATCGACGGCGTCGTGATGGCCGTGGCGGACGACTCCATCGAGGTATCGCTCGGCTTTGACGACGGTCTGCAGACCGGCCACCAGATTGAGGTCTACCGCAACGACGAGTACCTCGGCCGCGCGATTGTGAAGACCGTGAAGCCCGATCGCGCCGTGGCCGTGCTCGTTCGGGAATACTCCCGCGGCATCATCCAGCGGGGCGACAAGGTCACCACCCGTCTCAAAGTCTGAGTTGCATTGCAGGAGAGGCCTCGGCTGTTCCCAAGGCTCCCTCACCTTGTTGACAAACACCATGGCAGATGACACCCAGTCCAATTCCGGCCGTCCGCCCATGAACGTCTACACGGCCATGCTGCTTCTGTCGTTCATTGCTGTTTCAACAGGCTGCCTCATTCTGGCCATCGACCTGTTCTTCGGACGGATGCCGCTGAAGCCGTAGGGTGCCGCCGAGGCGGCAAAAGTCTTCTCATGTTTGGGTGGCTGCGGTCCCGAAGACGCCGCGCGATCCGTGAGCGACCGTGGCCATCGGCGTGGAGCGACATCCTCGCGAGAAACTGCAAGCAAATGCAGTGGCTCAACGAATCCGACCGCGAGGCGCTCCGAAGCTGGGTGGCAGTGTTTGTCGCGGAGAAGCGTTTTGAGGGCTGCGGTGGCCTCAAGATCGACGATGAGATCCGCGTCTCAATCGCCGGTCAGGCGGGCCTGATCGTGCTGGGGATGCCCGCAGAGTTTTACGATTCTCTGCAGTCGTTGCTGATCTACCCGGGCGATTACGTCGTGCCACGGAAAACTCCACTGGCCGGAGGCGGTGAGCTGGCGTGGCAGGAGCAGCGGCTGGGAGAGACCTGGAACGGGGGCAGCATGGTGCTTTCGTGGCCGCGGGTGGTGGAGGGGGGCCGACTGCGGGATGGACCGCGAAGCGTGGTGATTCATGAGTGCGCGCATGCCATCGATCTGCTCGACGGTGAGATCGACGGCATTCCGCCGCTGGTGTCACCGCAGGCGCGGCGGAAGTGGATACTGGGCATCACCGATTGTCGGAACCGCTTTGAGGAGGCGTTAGACGAGGGGCGGTTTGTCGCCTTCGACGACTACGCCGCCGAGGGGCCACACGAGTTTTTCGCCGTCGCGAGCGAGTGCTTCTTCCAGGATCCACATCGGCTCCACCGCTTCGACCGCGAACTCTACACGCTCATGGCCGAGGCTTGGCGGCAGGATCCGAAGACCCGCGTTCCGGTACAACGGGCGCGGTAGTGGCTGCCGGCGCTGCGAGGGTTGGCGTGCCGCCGGCTCCGCGAGGGGCCAGGCAGACGACCGTGCCCGACTCTGAGGCGAGGAAGAGCCGGTCGGAGACAGTGTTGACTACCGGCAGATGAAAGGGCCCGAGGCAGAGCATGTCGCGGCGCGCACCGTCGGCGAGGTCGAGCGACGACAGCCGGCCGACCTCATCGATGAACCAGCCGCGGCTACCACCGACGGCGAGGATTTTTCCGGTCAGGCAGGTTCGCCAAAGCTCGGCACCGGTCTCGGTGGAATAGGCCGCAAACCCCAGTTCACCGAGTGACACTAGGATCATTTTGCCGGTCACGAACGGCCCCGTAACGGCGGGGCCCGGGAGCACCGTATGCCAGATGAGATCAAGCTTTTTCAAGCTATTCGGCAGGTCGATCCGCGCCAGATCACCCGTTGTCGTGGAGGTAAATATGCTGTTGCCCCGCACCACCGGCGGCCCGGCTGGGGGATTGATCAACGAGAATTCCAGCCGCCGCCATTCAGCGTCGGCGGGCTGCTCGGTGGTGAGCAGGCCGTCGGTCGTGCACCAGAGCACGCCTTCCGCCAGTTGGATCGGAACGGTTGCCAGCCTGCCGCTCCCGCCATCGTTGATCAGATGTGGCTTCAGGTTTTCCTTCCGCGGCCGTTTGGCCTTCGGCGCCAACTTTTTCCCACCCTTCGCCGCGGTTTTGTCTGGCGTCGCGGCGACCAGAACTGGCTGCCTGAGCGGCTGGGCGGCAAACCGGGTGACACCCCCGCCGGAACTGTCTGCGTAGACCCAGTCGCCGATCGCAGCCGTGCCGGTCGACCCTGATTGATTGAACGACTCCCGCCAGCGAACCTGGCCAGTGGACCGTTCAAGACCGGTCATCTGACGCACTTCGGCCACGGCGATCAGGTCAGGGCCGATGCCCGCCCGCGTTACCGAGTTGCCAGCACGACCGACCTGCTGTGACCAGAGCAGCGTGCCCGGACGGGGCGATCCAAATGGCAGTGAACTGTCACCAAATGGGGCCGACTGGATGGCATGCACGGTGCCGTCACCGGTCTGCGCCACGACGAGGCCGTCTCCCACGACCAACTGCTCTAGATGCCAGCCGCTGATGACCGTGGGAATCTGCAGGATCCACTCTCGCTCAAGCCCTACCCGATTGGCCGTGAATTCGTCGGCCGCCGTTCCGGCGAGGCAGCCCTGGCCGTGGGCCAGTGGCGCAGCCAGCGATGCTGCTGCGGTCACCAGCAGCGACAGGCATGACAGGCATGACAAGCATGAGCGAATTCGGCGATCCAGTCTGTCAATCACGGGAATGTTTTTCGGGGGCCGCAGTCGCAATGGGCTTCCTTTTCAAGTCTAGCCCACAAAATCGGGCCGGGCCGAAAACACTTTGTCCTGGTGCTTTCCGTCGCATCCTTGCGACGCAGTCTTTCGCCTTGAGGTTGGCTGGTAATTCCGGCCCTGGCAGGGCGAAATTCCAACGCTCGTCGAGCTTCAGCCGATCCCGGCTCTCCGGATTGAATGGAGGCAAGTTTTTGACGCTTGCCGAGTCCGGCCTGCTGTCCCCCTGCGACCGCTGCTCACCGCCTGCTAAGCTGGGGGTTTGTGATGTTTCCCCGTAGGCAATCTGTCGATGCAGAAGGACCCCCCGATTCATCCTCCAGGTGTTCCACAGGCAAGTCGTCCGACCGACCCCGCGGCGGTCATGCTGGGCTACGCAAACTTCTCCTCCGGGGCATTTGAACCGGCCGCCTGGCGAGCGATGAACGAACTGTTTGCGGTCGTCGAGCCCCCGAGTGGCGCAGGGTCGGCGGCCGGGGCGGTTGTCGTGGAGCGGCTCGATGCCGCAGAACGTGTGGCCGCCTTGCTTGCCGAGCGACTTAAAAACCTGTCGGTTACGGAGCCGGCCTTACGGAATTCCGAGCAGGCGCGGGCGGTGCTCAACATCCTATTCGCCCGACTGCTACCCGCCTATCGATCGTTTCACGGCGATCTGTTGGAACACCAGCCGGCGGGCGGGTTGGCTCGTCCCTTTTTTCTGATGGCCGCGCTGCAGGCGGTGCTGGCTGCCGACAGTCTGGGGGAAGACCCCGATCAGACGGTGCGGGAGGCGATCGGCCGGCTCAACGACTATGTGGGCTGGCGGCCCGTGGCTGTTCTGGAAAACGGTCAATTCTCTGAGCCCTATCCACACGAGCGGGTGCGGCCGATCCCGCTCTTCATCCGTGGCGCGGGCGCGGCGCATGGTCGCTACCGTCGGCTCGTGGAAGATGCGATCGCCATTCTGGAGCAGGCGCCGGAGCGATTGCTGCGACAGGCCGACTTCGGTCTCAGCTTGCTGGAAGAACTGGCGTTTGATCCGCGGGCCTTCGATTTTCTTCATCCCGCGGCGAGCCGTCCCAACTATCTCTTTGGGCTCTGGGATCCGGCCCACATCGATGGGCAGGGCTGCTATCGAAGAATGGTTGTGCAGCAGGCCACACTCGACGGCATCCTGTCGTGGCCTGAGGCAGCGGCGGCTGAGTCGCCCACCAATCAGACGCCCGAGCGGCAGGAGCAACTCCGGCGGGAGTCGGCGGCCGTGCTGGCGGGCGTGATCCTGATGGCTTCGGGGCTCTCCGGTCACGGACCAGGCGCGGCCTCTGCGAGTCTGCCGCTAGCCGACCTGCTGCCGCGGATCGCCGGCTACCGCGACGAGTTTTACCGCTGGCTCATGACGCAGCTTCCCGAGGATCATCGCCAGTGGCTCGACGAGGAAACACGCCGTCTGCGGCAGCCGTTTGGAGGCGTCCGACGGCATATCAACAGCCTGCTGGCGAGCCGCCGGGCGCGACAGGTGGCGAGCGTGGCGCTGGCTGCGACGCTCGCGCGGCTCGGGCGGGCCGAAGGTGCCGAACGGATGGCTGGCATGGTGCCGGCCGCATCGGCCCGGATGGCGGCCCGGATCACGAGCCTTGTCGGGGCGGCGCAGCAGAGCGTGCGTCTGGCGGATACTGATCACCAGACCGCTGCCGCTGCCGAAGCGCTTGAACAACTCGATCAAGCCTCGGGCCTGCTCATGCGGGCGGTGAACTGCGGTGCGGTCGTGGATCCCTGGAACATCCTCGGCTTGGGAGGCCAGTTTCCGCTCCACGAACCGGGAGGCGAAAGCCTCACCGACTCCCGCGTGGATGATCTCGTGGCACTTACCGAATCGATTCTCGAGGGCTATGCCGCGGTCTGGCGGCAGACCGGGCTCGACGGTCCGCCGGCCGCGGCGGCAAAAGCTGCGGCGGCGGTCGAAAAGCTGGGCAGTTGGTGGGATCGCTTCGCCACCACGACGGTGTCGGGTGTGCCGCATCTATCAGGGCAAGAGGTCCGCGACTCGGCCTGCGAGGTGATCGCCGCACTCGCCCGCCGCCGCAAGACTGCGCCGCTGCCGCCGCCGCCAGGTTTCTGGCGGCAGGAGGTGGCAGCATTTTCCTCGCCGCAGACGCATGCGCAGGCAACTGACTGTCTGCCTCGCGAGGGTGATCTCGATGGGGCCATGGGGCTGCTTGTGCACTGGGCATCGCTCTTGGAAGGGCCGGCGATTGAACGCTCCGGCACGGTCTGGCTCGGCGAGGCAACCCGGTGGCTAACGCGGGCCTGCGGCGATCGCTCGGAGAAGGGCCGCTCCCGCGTCCGCCGGTTTGTGGAACTCATCGAGGCCAATACCGGCAGTGTGGCCGACCTCATTGAAGCGGCGGCGACCGGCCGTGAGCCCGGTGACGGCCAGCAAACGGGCCGCGGCGGTAGCGACGCAGACGACTTTGCCGACGAGCGGCCGGACGACGACGAGCACGGCGAGGGGACCGTGGCGGCGGCCTATGAATCGATGGTTTGGCGCGACTCCACCGACGACGGTGTTGATGGTGGCATGCTTGATCTGGATGGTGGCGGTGGGTCAACGCTTGCGGGTGTGGCAGCAGTCGAGGCCGCGGCTGAATTTCTGGCTGGCCTGTTTCAGTTGGTGTCTAAGGCCGTTGTGGCCTGGGGTACGATCGACGCCGCCGAGGGCACGATTCCCGCGCGGTCCGAGATCGATTCGGTCATTGGCTGGCGGCATAGCTTACGCCGGTTGCGGCGCACGCTCATCCGCGCGGCAGAGACGGTCGTCTCGCGGGATGCCGCGCCCTCCCCGGGGATGTCCCCCGCGGAGTTCGACAAGTTGCGGTGGCACCGCGACGCCGCGGCCGAGCAGATGATCGAGACGGCCGTGCAGGCGAGCGAAACGCTCTGGCTCCTGGCAGCGCGGCTGCGGAGTGGGCAGCGGCAAAAAAAACCATCGTCAACACAGCAGTCGCTAAAACAGAAGGCATCGATTGGAGGCTTGTTTGCCGCGGTTTTCGCAGCCGATGCTGCGGCTGCGCGAGAGCAGTGGGACCGCGTACGGAGCAAACTCGTCGGCAAACTTGTGCTCTATGTGCCGCTCGCCCGTGGCGGCCGGCCCGAGCGGATCGTGCTGCCCCGGAGCCGGGAACGCCTGCTGGCGCGGCTGGCGGCCTGCCTGCCGCGGCTGGGGCTGGTGGCAGAAACGGCCGACATTGTAAAACTCGCCAAGTCGCTCGAAAGCCGGCGGCCGCGCGGTGGAGCCAGCGTGAGCGAGTTTGACAGGGTCTTTGAGGCCGCGACCAAGGCGCTCGTGGAGCGGATCGTGGAGACGGCGCTCGCGGCAGAGCCAGGTAAACCGCCGCCAGAGCGGGCGGTGGCCACGCAGCGAATCCTCGACGGCCTGAGCCTGCTCGTGCCCCGTCTGCTCGACACCTGGACGACGCATGCCCGCCAGCTACGGCTTTCGGTGCTGGAGCGGGTGCGTGATGACAAGGCATTTGCCGCGATCAAGGAATTTATCGAGCAGTATGGCGCTGGCCTCTTCACGCAGCAGTTGCTCTCGCCGCCGTCGCTTCGCGGCATCCTGCGCGGCGGCGTCCGGCAGTATCTCGAACAGCTGCTCGACCGTGAGGCGAGCGAGCCGGCCGAGGTTGATCTGGCTGATCCAGCGCATCCGCCGCGGCGGCCGGTCCGCCTGCTCGAAGACCTCGTCAGCGGCGCGCTGCCGATCAGGCAGGCAGCGGTTCGCCTCCGGCTGGTTCTCGAATGCATCGCCGAGAACCATGCAGAATACCGCGATTGGAACTCCACCACCACGCAGTCGGATCGCGGAGAGTGCCTGCATGTGCTACTGGCGTTTCTGAGGATCAAGGCGGAGCATGACCGAATCGCGTGGACACTCCGGCCGGTGAACATGGCGCACCGGGTGCTCGCGCGGCGGGGTGCGGTCGAGGCGGCGGAGGCCTGGCGAAACCGGATGCGAGACGAGACCCGCGAGACGGCGGCGGGCCTGACGGAGCGGCTCGCACAACTCGAGTCAACCTGGGGCGTGCGACTGGCGAGCGTGGGCGATCGGGTGCGGCGGCCGTTTACCACGTCGCTTGAACAGGACGAACTGGAGGCGCTCGTTGAGCCAGCGGTGGCCGAACTCTTTCTCGGCAGCCCGGCCGGCGCCGGTGCGGAACTGGAACGACGCGCCACCGGGTTTCTCGGTGTGGATGGCGGATCGGGTGTGGAGGTGCCGGCCTGGCTCGATCGGCTCGAAAATGCCGTCGATCGGGCGATCGACAGGGCCACTGCCGGTCTCTCGCCGGACGGCCTGGCCACCGGTCCGGCGGGCCGACTGCCAGATGCAATTCCCTGGGTCGCCATGCCCTGGAGCGAACTGCACGCGGCGCTTGCAAAGTGAGTCGCAGATCAATGAGTCCTCCCGCTGCCGACACGTCGTCACGCCGTGCGGTTTCCGTCTGGCTCGCTGGCCGCATCAGCCTTGACGCCTACGGCGGGCTGGCCGAGCGGCTGGCGTGGGAAGTGTCGGAGCCGAACGGCCGACCGCCGACGCTGGTCTTGTATGAGCCCGCGCCGGCCATCACGATCGGCCGGCTCGGCTCGCGGGCCGACATCGCCCTCTCCGACGATGAACTCCGATCGCAGGGGCTCGAGGTCCGGTTCGTTGGCCGCGGTGGTGGAACGGTGCTCCATGGTCCGGGCCAGATTGGCATCGGGCTCTTTGCCACGCTGGCCGATCTGGGGCTGGGTCGCCATGCCGTGGGTCCTTACCTTGAACGGCTGGAGGTCGGGCTGGAGGGGTCTATCCGCAGCCTGCGGTGTGCCGCCGCCAGGGATTCCCGCCTGCATGGGATCTTCGGCCGCACCGGCCTGCTCGCCGCCATCGGCGTCGCCGTGCGGCGGGGGGTGGTCTGGCACGGCGGATTTCTCAATATCCAGACTGGTTTGGACCTCCAGAGGCGCATAAAAAGCGTGCCTGTCGCCGCCGGGGTCGGAACGATTACCATGGGATCAGTTGAGGCCGACTTGCAGAGGCGAGTGCGGCTGCAGGATGCCCGAGCGACGCTGGTGGAGCATCTCGTCAACGCCTTCGAGTTTCCACGATTCCACATCCAGTCGGGCTTTCCGGTGCCGGTTCACGAGCCGAGCCCGGGACCAGGGCACCGCAGTAGCATTGGATAACACCTTGGCAACAACCAATTCATCCCTACCGATTGTGACCGTTGACACTCCTGATGCGCCTCACTCGCAGGGTGGACAGGCCGGTTGTGGCTCGGCGCCGGCCGCCGGCTCTGCGGCCCCCGTTCCGCGACGACTGCCCCCCTGGCTGCGGCGGAATCTGGAGCCCGGCGGCGGCCACGGGGAAACAGCTAGCCTGATCGGTGAACTCGGTCTTGAGACGGTCTGTTCGTCGGCCAAGTGCCCCAATCGGCTTGAGTGTTGGTCGGCACGGACGGCCACGTTCATGATTCTCGGCAACGTGTGCACGCGGCCCTGCGGGTTTTGTTCGGTGCCGAAAGGAAAGACTGAGGCGCTTGAGCTGGATGAGCCCGCCCGGGTTGCCGAGGCGGCCAAACGCCTCGGGCTCCGGCATGTGGTGATCACCAGCGTGACTCGCGACGATCTTCCCGACGGTGGCGCCGACCACTTCCGCCTCACGGTCGATGCGGTGCGGGCGGCCACTGGCGCTACCATCGAGGTGCTGGTGCCAGACTTCATCGGTAAGGAGGGGGCACTCGACTGCCTGATGCAGTCGCGACCCGATGTCTTCAACCACAACACCGAGACCGTGCCCCGCCTCTACCGCACCGTCCGCGGTCGTAAGAGCCACTATCCTTGGACGCTCCAACTGCTCGCCAACGCGAAGCAGTGCCGGCCGGATGTGAAGACGAAGAGCGGTCTTATGCTGGGACTAGGTGAGACCCGCGACGAACTACTCGACGTCTTCGCCGACCTGCTCGACCACGGCGTCGACTTCCTCACGCTCGGACAATATCTGCAGCCGACGCTCGATTCCCTGCCAGTAGAGCAGTATGTGCCACCGGAGGAGTTTGACGAACTGGGGCAGTTGGCCCGCGGCATGGGGTTCAAGCAGGTCGCATCAGGGCCGCTGGTGCGATCGAGTTATCACGCCCGCGAGATGGCGGAAGACGGAATGATCCCGGCTCCGTCTTCAGT
>JBAXUW010000063.1:0-14550 GCA_037129495.1 Planctomycetota bacterium
ACGGTTCGGAGGGAGGGGGGCCCGAACCCAATCGGGTCTCCCTACCCCTATCGGGAGAGAAGCACGTATCGTGCCGAACAGAAGTGGCTGCGTCCCCTTTTTGCTTTTTTGCCTGATTTTGCGCTGGCCTTTAACAGGCCTCTGCCGTTACATTGCCCCCAGATTCACTGTTTCCCCCGGCCACGGATCGGCTCGGGTCTTTTCATCAGACCTGTCAGTCGGCCGTCGGCGCATCAGCACCCATTCGGTGCTCAGACGAAAGGGCGACTGCCGTGGCCGACCTTGTGTTTGCGTTCGATCCCGCCATCGACCGCCCCATTCCCCGACTCGATTCCGCGCCGGCCGCCGTGGCGGAGCCGGTCGCCACCGCTGGAGTCGATGCTTTGCAGTCGGCGGCGGCCGCCGCGCGGCAGTCAGAGGCGGCAGCGCTTGTGCTCTTCGGCAGGGTGCTTGATCCACAGCGGGCCAGCCCCGCTCAAGCGGCCATGCTGCGATCGCTGATCACTGGCCTCGCCGCGCAGGGCTGTCGCACGGTCTGGCTAGCAGCCGATGCCACGGCCTGTGCCGACGTGTCGCGGATGCTTGGCGAGCCAGCCGGCCTCGAGTTTGTCACGCCCACGGCGCCCGTGTCCTTTGAGATCCGTGGCATCGGCGTGGAACTCGTCTCGGCGCAGGGCCTCCAGGCCGGCGGACTGTCAGCGCTGGTCACCGACGCTGGCCATGCCTTGCAGGCCCCGCGCTCAACGCTCGACCGCCGCATTGTTGTGGGCTGGGATGCCAGTCACTGGAATTCCGAACGCTGGGACGACGAGCCGCCAGCCCCCGAGCACCGCTGGTTGCCCGCCGCCGCCGGATCGCTGGTGACCACGTTTTGCGTCTGGGGCTCGCGGCGGCGACCACTGCCGACTGCTGGCGTGCATCACCTCCCGGCCCTGCAGGCCCGCTCGGCTTATGAGGCGGAGCCGGGATCCTGCGGGATCCTTACGCTTCTCGACCATCCGATCGCGGCCGATGCCGCTGCGGTCGTCAGTCGCCGTGACACGCTCGAATCCCGGGCCGACTGGCGGCACAACTGGCGGGAGCTGCCGACCCACCACGTTGCGTGGAAGACCGTCACGCTGGCCTCGGCAGCCGGCGGTGACGAGGAGTTGGCCACCACGATCTGGTCGGCCCTCGAAGGGGAGGCGCTTGAGGCCCTCGGACCGTTGCAGATCATTCGCTGCCACATTGAATGCGGCACGAGCGTGGCCCGCCGGGTCCGCGTGGCGGAGATCTCCGCCGAGACGCTCGCGCGGGTGCGGCAGCTCTACGATGCCCGCACGTTTCGCGCGTGGTGCCACGAGATCGTCGCCGACCCCGGCGAATCGCTGGTGGCGCTGGGCCACACGCGATCTGGCGCAAAGCCCGGCAGCACCACGTCGTTTTCAACAGCGCTGGCCGACATCGTCAACGGCCTTGAACAGCAGCCCATGCACCCGATTCCAGCCGATCTGGCCCGCGAGTCGGCCTGGCTCGCCCTCGAACTGATCGAGTCCACCTAAATCCCAACCGCAGACCTGCTGAACCGGTCTGCTCAGCGTCTTCACGGAGTCTTTGGCATGCATATCGAAACCATCCGTATCGAACGGTCGGGCGGACTGACGGGTGTCACGATCGATCACCTCGGTCCCGGCGTGCAGGTTCTGCATGGCACCAACGAGACCGGTAAGACATCACTGCTCGAATTTGTGCGGGCGATGTTCTTTGGGTTTGAAGGGCTGTTTCGTCGCGGCGTGCTCGATCCGCAGCAGCCCTGCGCCGGCAGCCTCGTCGTGCACACAAGCCCCGACGGTCGACGGCTGGCGATCCAGCGCCGGCACGAGGGGCCGGAGATCGCGACGCTCACGCGAGCGAGCTACGAGGATGACATCGTCGGCCTCGGAGGCGACCAGGGCGATTTCATAGCGATTAAAGATATCTTGCCGCCACCGGACGGTCGGCCCTGGAATCGCCCCTATCTGCAGGACATCGTCGGGCAGATCGACGAACGGACATTCACCAACGTGATGGCGTTCGGCCTCGACGAACTCCACGAACTCCGCACGCTTGAACCCGAAGGCTGCGGTAGCCGGCTCTACGAACTGGCCAGCGGCCTCGACCGCTCGAAGGTGACCCGCGTGCTCAGCCACATCCGGCAGGCGATTGGGCGACTCGACTCAAGCGATCCGGCCGTTTCACCAATCGAGTCGTTGCGGCTGCGTCGGCACGAGTTGCTCGACCGCATCGCTGCCCTCAATGCTCCGGCAGTCGCAGCCGGCAGTCTCTTGGCCGAACTGGCCCGTACCGATGCCGAGGTGGCATCGCTTGAGACGGCGGTCGAGCGAGCGATGGCGGAGGAAGACGTCGTCCGCGACGTCCTCTGGATTGAACCGATCTACCTGAAGTTTCGCGAGACGGCCGACCACTTCGCCGCGCTGCTGGGCACCACGCTGGTGCACGCTGACCTCGACGCCTGGAAGCGGGCAGCGCGGCTGCGTAACAAACTGGCCCGCCTCGTGCGACGGCGACAACGGACCCGGAGCCGGGTGGCCCGCAGCCTGGCCGAGGTGCCGGCCGAATCGGCGATCCGGAAGAAGCGGGCCGCGGTGATCGCGATCTGCGAGGAGCAGCCCCGTCTGGAGCGACTCGCGGCGGAGGGAGCGCGGGCTGATTCCCATGCGCGGCTGGCCGCCCGCCGGTTTGGCGAACAATTGGGGCTGGCCGGCCTTTCGCGGGTGGTCGCCGTCAGTGGCCCGCTCGACGCCGCCGACTCGCTCCCCGACGTGCTGCTGCCCGAGGGCTTCACGCATTCCTTTGGTCCACTGCGGGCCCGCGCCCGCGAGTGCCTCGCGGCCACGCGAGATGTCAAGCTGGCCAAGCGCGGCGTCACCGAAGCCAAGGGACAGCTCCATGGCACCCGTGGCCTGCTCGCGGGCGGTGTTGGCCCCAAGGGGATGACGATTGCTGAGGCGATCGAGGAGGCCAGTGGTCGGGCCACGCTGTTTCGTAATCGGCTCGCCGCCGCGGGGCAGCTGGCCGAACTCGACAAGTCGATCGCCCGTCTTGATCGGGAGTTCGCCCAGCACATGGAAGGCCAGTTGATCCCGGTGGGCTGGCTGCTGGCGCTGGGTGCCATGTTTGTGACGGGCGCGGGGATGCTGCTCTCGGGCCTGCTCCTGCCGGCAACGGTCACCGGCCCCCTGGCCTATGCGCTGGCAGCGCTCGGCCTAGCCGGTACGGGGCTGGCTTCGGTGACCACTTGGTCGCTCGACCGCGCCGCCTCCAACCGACTCGAGGCGTCCCGCAGCCAAAACGAGATGGTGCACAAGCAGCGGGACGAGCTCCTTGCGCAGTGCGGCCTGCTCGACAAAAAGATTCCTGCCGACACCATCAATTCGCTTGAGCGGCGGGCAGGCCTGGCGCAGGCGGAAGTCGAACGGCTGGAGGAGCTGGCAGCTCGCGAGGGTTCAATGCACCTGCTCTCCGACAAGGTGACTGTCGCAAGGCAGTCGCTCAAGCGGGCGCTGGCCCACCGCTCCGCTGCCCGGCTGCGGTGGCAGAAGGCGCTCGAACACCGGGGCCTGCCGACCGGGCTTTCGCCCAGAGAAGTGAAGCAGATCGGCCTCCACCGTCAGACGCTCCTCACGCTCGACGACGATCGTCGCCGGCTCTCAGAAGAGGCGCGGCACAAGCGCGAGGAGCTGGCGGCTTTCGCGAAGCGAATCGACGAACTGATGGTGGAATGCGACCTTGTTCCGGAGGCGACACCGCTCGAACACATCGGGCAATTGCGTGAGAAGCTGGCAGCTGAGTCACTGGCGCACCGTCGCCGCGGATCACTCACCCGCAAGCTCGAACGGGTTCGCGCATTGCACCGCCGCGCCAAGAAGGAGCTGCAGGTGGCCGAGCATCAAGTGACCGACTTCTTCACGCGGTGGGGCGTGGCCAACGAAGAAGACTTCCTCGCGAAGGTCGATCGCCGGCCCCTGTTTGAACAGACCAAACTCGACGCCGAGGCGTCCGAGGCCTCCTGGCTCGATGCCCGCCGACGGGTCACCGGACCGACCGAGATCGACGAGTGGCTCAACACCGTGGAGCCTGTCGCCCGACCTGCTTCTGCAAAGCCTGCCGACCGCCGACTCGTTGCCGACGCGAAGACTACGGCGGCCACCGCAGCCCCGGCCGATGGCAGCCCGCTCGCATGCCGCCTTGCCGACGCCTGCGAGTCGACCAGCCGGCTGCGGGCCTCGCTCAGGCTTGTCGTGGACCGTCGCAGTGGTATTGCCGCCAAGGTCGAGGCCACGTCGCGGGACCGGAGCACTGAGCCGCTGCAGGTGGAGCTTGCCGATATCGAACAGCAGTTGGCAGCCCAGCTTGATCGGCGGCGGCTGCTTGAGCGAACGGGCCACCTGCTGGAGCAGACCCGTCTGACGGTCGCCCGCGATCACCAGCCTCCCGTGCTTCGCGACGCCTCACACTGGCTGGCACGGCTCACCGATGGCCGTCACACCGCCATCACCACTACAATTGACGAGGCCCGCCTGGAGGTGCACGATCGCGATGGCAAGCTCTGGAATCCGGAACGGCTTAGCCGCGGCACGCGGGAGCAGGTTTTTTTGGCGCTGCGGCTGGCGCTGATCCGCGACCTGCAGCGGCAGGGCGTGCAACTGCCGCTGGTGATGGACGACGCGCTGGTGAATTTCGACGACGAGCGGGCTCGGGCCGCGGCCCGCGTGCTGGTGGAGTTTGTCTCTGACCAACCTGGCGAGCGGCAAATGCTCGTTTTCACCTGCCACGCGCACGTTGCTGAAATCTTTGCCGAAGCCAGCGCCACGGTTCGGTCGCTCAGCGAGCCGGGACGTGATTGGCGGCGGCTGCCTCCGCAGCCGGTAGCGACTCCAGCCCTGCCCCCAGTGGCCGAGCCAGAGCCCCGGCCTCGGCAAAGAACCGTGCAGTCAACGCCGCTTGTATTCACCGAAGTCGATCCGGGTGCCTGGCCGGCTGAACAGTTCTTCTTCAGCCCCTCAGGCGGCTACGCAGCGCTCAAACACGGCAGTGAGACACCACCGCGACGACGTTCACGGTAGCCAGTCTTCCGCTGAAAACTCGCCGCCGCTCAGACCTTCACGATGCCCGATTGAATGTCGCGGAGATAGCGGGCCCGCATCTGCGCGAGCAACATGCCGAGATAGGCGTTAGCGCCCAGCGATAGAAACAGCGAGATGAGGCTGCCCGTTAGCAACCCCCAGGACTTGGCTGTTGCCGTTCCAGTGGCCGGATCAATGTTCGTAGCCCGCGTGGTGGATGCCGCAACGACTGGGGCGGCCCGGGGCCTCCGCGAGGCCTCGATCACGGATCGCTCCACGGCCGGCGGCCAGGCATCGGCGACATAGATCTTCACGCGCCGAACATCCCTTGCATCGGCAGGCACGTCGCTGGTGAACGTGTAGGGAGTGCCGCTGCGGACTAGATCGGGCTCGACCCGCACCAGATAGTCGCCGCCGCCGCCTTCGTCGGGCACAAAAGCGGCCTCGATCCCAAAGGCTGCAGGGAGTCCGGACCCCAGACACACCGCCACGAGCAGAGTTGTTGTGATCACATACGCACGGAACATGATGTATCTCCAGAAACAGCCCAATCCAACGAGTCGCAACATAGTCGCAAGAATTCAATCGTGCCCGGCGCTTTCGCAAACGCCTGGTCAGACGGTCACTTGGTCGCCGCCAGTCAGGAAGATTTCACACTCTCGACGCCCCTTTCTGCAACTCCGCCGGTTGTCGGCGTATTCGCTAATCCCTCAGTGGAGAGCCCGGCCGGCCCCGAGAGGCTCACAATCTCAGCCTGCAGCATCGTGAGGGCGGCCTGCAGAAAGGCCACGGCGATCGGGCCCACAAAGATCCCAATCGGTCCCAGGGCCCCCACGCCACCAAGCACGCTCAGCAGGGCCAGCAGCGGGTGGAGCTTGGATTGTCCGTGGAGCACGATCGGCTTAATAACGTTGTCGACGGTGGAGACAACACATGCCCCCCAGAGGGCGAGGCCGACCGCTGCCCAGGTGTTCTTCACAAAAAAGAACAGATAGAGGCTGGCGCTGCCCCAGACTGCCGCCGCGCCCACAAAGGGGACAAGCGAGCCAAAGAAGGTGAGCAGCGTCAGGAGAAACACACCGCCCAGCCCGGCCAAGTAAAAGCCGAAGCCGGCGAGGACAGCCTGCACAATCGCCGCCAGCAGCGTGGAGCTGACGACCGCGCGGCTCACCTCCTCAAATTCTTCGAGCAGTTGCCACTGATAATGACGATCCAGCGGGACGAGCCGCATCATCGCTTCAAACATCCGCCGGCCGTCGGCCAGGAAATAGAAGAGGCTGACGGTCATCACAACCAGGCCGATGAGCAGTTTGACGATCACGACCGGTGCGCGGGCTGCGATCGGGCCGATCCATTCCTCGGCCAGCTTGCGGAGTTCGGCGTTGACGCTCTCACTGGTCACGTGCAGGCCGGTGGCATCGTTGACGGTGTTGACGAGCCCGTCGAGCACGGCCGGGTCGAGCCGGATGCCCTCGGGGCTGCGGAGCATGTCCACCGCGTCGCCGCCGGCCCGTGACACAAGCAGAAAGAGCGGCACGAGCACGATCAAGAGCACGAAGAGCGTTGTCAGCGCTGCGGCCACCCAGTCCGGCACGCCGAACCTGGCCCGCAGCCAGCGGTGTAAGGGGCCGAAGATCACAACCAGCATCGCCGCCAGCAAGAGGGGCAGCAGAAAGCCCGACATCACCCGCAATGAGAGCAGGCCGAAGATGGCTACGAGCCCAAGAATCACACCAAACGAGATCAGTCTTGTCATCGTGGGGGAGCCTGCGTTTTTTTGCCGGTTCCCGAAACAGTCGAGTACCGTCCATCGTCTGGTAGCTTACCAGTCTGGCTGGGGAAAAGCCGCAGCGCCATGCACACGGTGAGGCACGCGGTGCGCTCGACACGACGAAAAATCACCGCGGAAGGCCGCATGGTAGCCCGGGGCCGGCAGCAGTATCCTGCTGCTGGTCCCCCCGTTGCCCGCCGGCCAGATTCGCCATGACCACCCCAACCACCTCGCTCGTCGTTCCTGTGCGTGACGAGATGGGCAACATCGCGCCGCTGGTCGCTGAGATTCGCGACGCCCTCGACTCAGCCGGCCTTTCGTGGGAGCTCTTCCTCGTTGACGACGGCTCGGCCGACAGTTCATGGCTGGAGATCACCGCCGCTGAGGCGGCCGACCCGCGGGTGCGCGGCCTGCGGCTGGAACGGAGACAGGGTAAATCGGCGGCGCTGGCCGCAGGGTTTGCCAACTGCCAGGGGCGGCAGATCGTGATGCTCGACGGCGATGGCCAGGACGACCCTGCCGAGATTCCGCGCATGCTGCAGTTGCTCGACGGCCACGCCGACCTGGTCAACGGCTGGAAGACACCCCGGCTCGATCCGTGGCATAAGACGATCCCCTCACGGGTATTCAACTGGCTCGTGGGGCTGATGACCGGCCTCTGGCTTCACGATCACAACTGCGGGCTGAAGGCCTTTCGCAGCGAGGTGGCCAGCCGGCTCACGCTTTCGACCGGCATGCATCGCTTCATTCCAGTGCTGGCCGCAGCGGAAGACTTTCGCGTTGTCGAGGTGCCGGTGCACCACCGGCCACGGGTCCGCGGCAGCTCTAAATACGGGGCTGCCCGGTTCTTCCACGGACTCTTCGACCTGACCCGCGTAGCGCTTGCAGTCTGGGGTCGCGTGCGACCGATTGCAAAGCTGCGGCGCGGCGAATCGCGGGCTCGTGTCCGGCACAGTCTGTATTTATTGCTGGCAACACTGGGCCTGGCCACCGTGCTGGGCCGCATCGGCGCGGTCGCCAGTGTCGATCGGCTTGGACTGGAGAAGAAGCTGGTTACCGATGCCGTCGCGAAGGTGAAGGCTGCTGGCGAGGAGCCCGATGTCGCCGCCATCCAGGCAAGAATCACAATGGAGAAGCGGCTGATCAGGCCGTTCCTCTCAGGGAATGACCGCAGCCGCTGGCTGACGATCCGGGCACTGGTGGAACGGGGCACATTTGCCATCGATGAGCTAGTTGTTGAACCGGGCTGGGACACGATCGATGCTGTTGTTCATCCGGACGCTTCCGGACGCCTGCGGCTCTATTCGAGCAAGCCCCCGCTGCTCGCTGTGCTCTGCTCCGGCCCCTACTGGCTACTCCACCGAATCACCGGCTGGACACTGGGGGATCATCCCTTTGAACTGGGCCGGACCCTGATGGTGGTGTATGGGCTTCTGCCGCTGGCGGTCTGCATGCTCTTCACATTTCGGCTGATCGACCGGATTGGCACGACCGACTGGGGCCGACTCTGGGCGGCCGCGCTCGCCGCTGGTGGCACACTCCTCAACACGTTCGCCGTCGTGCTCACGAACCATTTGCCAGCGGCGGCCTGCACGGCTGCCAGCGCCTGGCTTGTGCAGCGGATCGCTGTCGACGGCCTCCGCTCGCCCCTCGGGTTTGCGGCGGCCGGCGCCACGGCTGGCTTGGCGGCGGCGTTTGAGCTGCCGGCACTTGCCTGGCTGGCCGCCGTGCTGGGGCTACTCGCGCGGACTGACCTAAAGCGGACGCTGAGATTCGCCCTGCCGGCCGCGCTGATCGTGGCTGCGGCGGCGCTCTCCACAAACTGGCTGGCCCACGGCACGATCTCACCTCCCTACGCCCATCGCGTCGCCGCGCCAGCACCGTTGCCGGCGGGCGTTCTCCTCCGGGACGGTGAATCTTGGAACCCCAACAACTGGTATGACTATTCACTTCGACTGGCAAACGGTCGGCTACTGACGAGCTACTGGAACGCTCCACAGGGCGTTGACCGCGGCGAACCGTCCGCGGCCACCTACGCCTGGCACACGCTCGTCGGCCACCATGGCATCTTTTCGCTGACGCCGGCATGGCTGCTCGCGATCCCGGGCATTTTCATGTTGGCGTCCCCACGCCGTCGGCGACGCGGGGAGGTCGCAGTGCGTGACGCTGAGGCCATTGGGCAGGAGCGGCTCGCCTGGGCGATCGCGACGGTGTCGCTGGTGGTCATGGTCTTTTACCTGTCGCGGCCCCAACTCGACCGCAATTACGGCGGCACATCCAGCGGGTTTCGCTGGATTTTTTGGCTGGCACCGCTCTGGGTCGCCGCTGCGGTACCGGCTGCCGATCGGCTCAGCAGCGGCCGTCTGGGCCGCGCGATTGCGCTGGTGTTGCTCGGGCTCTCGGTCGTCTCAGTCGCCTACCCCACGTGGAGCCCATGGACGACGCCCTGGCTCCAGCACTGGCTGACGCATACCGGCTGGCTGAGGGGATAAGTTTTTAGAGACGCCACCTGCTATGAGAACCCGCCGCCGGGCCGGCAGAAGTCTCCTTCTTCACGCAAAACACGGCATCCTGCCGGTTTTGCTTGGCGGGCCTCCGCCCACTGGTGCTGCGCATGGCATCCTGCCATGCCGATCCCGGCTTCGTTTTTCTGTGGGATAAGTTTTCTAACTTGTCCAGGCAAAGACTGTGATGCCCATTACCGCGCTGCGGCGGGCCAATAGGTGGGAAGCGGTGCCTCGATCTTCACGTCGAGCCCCGAGTCGGGATCGGCATACTCAATGCGGTAGGCATGGAGTGCGATTGGCCGCGTCCGCGGATCAGCGGCTATCGAAACTGGTTCATCCGAAACTGGTTCGTCGGTCCACTGCTCATCAACCTTGCCGTAGAGATCGTCGCCGATAACTGGCAGGCCACGGCTGGCCGCCTGCACTCGCAGTTGATGCATGCGGCCGGTCAGTGGAGCGAGTTCCAGCAGGAGGCGGTTCTCGGGTAGGCAGCAGCGGAGGCGAGCGAGCGTGACAGCTTCGCGGCCACCTGCGGCGTCGATCGGCACGACCCGCGCCCGGGCCTCGTCGATGATCTTCTCAAGCCGGTCGTGCCAGGCTACAGCACCGCCGGTTCCGGGCGAGTCGCCTGGTGCCTGCGTTTCGATTTTTGCGGCCTCCACGAGCGCGGCGACGGTTTCGCGGGCCTGCTCCGCCCTGCAGGCCACGATCGCCAGGTAGGCCTTGCGAATCTGCCGTCGCTCAAACTGCCGCGAGAGCTGCCGCGCCGCCCGGGGCGTGGCGGCAAAGAGCACAACCCCCGACACTCCGCGGTCGAGCCGGTGCGGCACGCCGAGATAGCCTGTTGTATCTCCAGCATGCAGCCGCTTGCGAAGCCACGACTCTGCCGAGGGAATGCCTGGCGGTGCCTGGGTGGCCAGTCCCGCCGGCTTCCAGACCGCCACCACCCCGGCCGCCTCCCGCATCACATGTACTAAATCCACTGTTGCTCCTTGGCTGTCCGGGGCACGAGCTATCTCTGGCAATCGTCTTCAGGCGGCGGCGTCAGGCGGCGGGGCTTGAAGCATCTGCCCAGTGGGCTCACCAGCATGGCCGGCAAAAGCACGAGGTCGCCGGCGAGCGCTGCCAGCATCAAGAGCGCGAGCATCCAAGAGAAGCGGCTCGTCGGAGCGAAGGAACTCGGCGAGAAGACAAGAATCCCCAGTGCACACACGATTGTACTTTCGGTCATCGCTGCCGCGCAGTGTGCATACGCGGCCGAGACCGCTGCCCGGGATTCAAGACCAGCGTCGATGGCCCGGCGGTAGAAGGTAAGAAAGTGAAGCGTGCCATCGATCGCCATACCCAGCGCGATCGACGCAGTCATCACGCTACCGATGTCCAGTGGCGTCTGCGTCCAGCCTAGCATGCCAAACATCAGGATCATCGGAAAGACATTACTGATCATCGCTACGAGGCCCGCGCAAAAGCCCCGCTCCACAAACATCATCACCACCGTGATCAGCAGGCAGGCCGAGAGAAAGCTCCAGAAGAGGTCGCTGAGCAGCGTGTTTTGGATCGCATGCACCAGCGGCATGATGCCGGTGCAGGCAACGCTGATGCCGCGGTCGACGCCCCCTGCCTCGGCCACGATCGGAGCCATGACAGCCCGCACCTGATCGAGTAATTCCCCATAGTCGACTTCGCGGAGCGCCGAAATCCTGGCCGTCGCCCGCCAGAGCTGGCCGCCGTCGTGCTCGCGGATGTATTTCATGTCGTCAATGGCGACGAGGCTCCGCTCGAGCTTGCGGGCGGTTACCCGCCGCCGCGCGGAGGCCAGGGGCCCCGCGCCTTGGGGCGTGTCGGGTAGAAACAGTGCCGCCGACATGACGGTGCTTGCGTCTGCGGTCTGCCCGAGTTGCTCTGCGGCCCGCTCGAGGATCGCCAGCCGCTCGGCCGTCGTCACGGGGGAGTCCTTGGAGAATTCGAGCACGACTTCGATCGGCACCAGCGGGCCGATGTGCTCCTCGATCCAGCGGTAGTCGCTGATCACACGGCTATCGATCGGGAAGAGCGTGTCGATCCGCACGGAGGTGCGAATGCCCGGCACGCCAACTCCGGCCACAGCCATGGCGGCGAAAAAGACTACGACAATCAGCGGCGCAAAGCGGATAACGCCAGCCGCAAACCGCCTGGAGAAGGCCGTCCCATGCCCTGCATTTTCTGCGTCGGCTTCCGAAACTGGACTCGAAGCGTGGGCCGCCAGCCGCCGGTCGCGGATCGGCCACCATTCAAAGATGCCCGGTACGACAAGAAACAGACAAATCAGTGTGGTCATGACGGCCATCGACGCATGGAAGCCAAATGTCCGGATCGGCTCGAGTTCACTGATGACCAGCGAGACCAGGCCGATCGCGGTCGTGCCCGCCGACAGCAGGCAGGGCAGCCAGCCGAGGCGGATGGCCCGCGCTGCCACAGCCCGCCGGCCTCCGGAGGCGAGAGACTCAACGAGATAGTTGACGAGGTGAATCCCTCCCGAGACGCCGAGGGCCAGCACCAGCACCGGCATCACGATCAGCACGGGGTTCATGCGGTCGCCCCAGGCATGCATCGTGGCAAACGACAGGCCGACGCACCACAGCGACACAACAAATATGAGGCACGCATAGCCGAACGACCTGAGCGACCACCAGGTGAGCAGCAGGATAAGGATCCCGGCTGGGGCCGCGAACGTATTGAGCGACTCGTTGCTGGCGATGTCGACCGCGACGTTGTCGACTACAGGGCCCGCCATGTGCACGGATGCGTCGTCGATGGTCGCGGTCTGCCGGATCGTGTCCCTGATCCAGGCCATCGCCCGCTTCCGATCGGCGAGACCTTCCGGCGTAAAGCCGATGGCTGCCAGTGTCGTCTTGCCGTCTGGGCCCACGAGCACTCCCGTGAGCCGCTCGATGGCAGTCTCGCGATCGAGTGACAGCGGTGGCTCCATGAGCCTGTCGAGCACGGTCGATCCCGTGGCCACTCCCTCAAACCATAACTGCCCCTGCCGATCGCGGGGAGACTGGCTGCCACTGGCGGCCTCCACGAGGCGGGCGAGCGACGGCGCGCCGAGTTCGCAGCCCGGCCATGAGACCACGACTACGTCACCGCTCTCAAACTCCTGGGTAAATTCCTCGTAGGCCCGCCGTGGAGCATAGCGCTGCGGCACCCAGTCGATCGGGGTCGTCGCCTCCACAGCGAGAACAGAAAACGCTGAGTGGGCTATGAACGGCGCGGCGGCTGCCATCGCCGCCAGCGCGCAGACACTCACCCAAAACGAGATCGTGAGCCGCCGTTCGGGGTGGGTAGAAACATCAGAGACATCCCCTCCTGCCAGATCCATGAAGCGTATTGCCGTGGTCGGTGTTGGGGGTGAGTCAGGGCAAGGTCGCCCGGCGGCCCGGGCCGACCCTTACGATAAGCGTCGCCGCTGAAAAAGAGCAGCCTGCGGTGTTGAAACGCGCTTTTTGCAGCGATAGAGCCAGTCCAAATCCTAGTTCAAACCGCCCTGTCGGGCGTTATGACCGGCACCAAACGGAACAGCAGCCAAGACCTTTGGGCAGCCTGAATCAAGCAGCGGCGCAGGCGAGGGTGAATGGGCAGGTTCTCAAGGCTATCCGTTGCCGACGCTGGGCCTGGGGCCGGGGGCGTTCGACGCGGGCCTCGACATCCGTGCCTTGCGGCATGAACTGCCTCAGGCCGACGCCGACATCATCACGGCAGGTCTCCGGAGCAATCCGCTGATCTATAATGGGCGGTCAGTTCATTCCTTATGGGACCTTCAACGACGCGACCCTCGGCGGTCCGGCGGCAGATTGGCAACATCTATGCCGCGTTCGTCAGCCTGCAGTCGGCCCGGCTCAGCCGGCGGGCGGCCGAAAACGCGGTGCAGCGTCATCAGGTCCAACTCGCCGAGTCGGAGCGGACGCTCGATCAGATCGAAAAATCGATGCTGCCGCTCGCCCAGACGACGCTCAAGCGTTGTGTCGAACAGTTTTCCCAAGCCGAAATCAGCCTTGAAGACTACCAGAGCCATCTGGGAGAGGCGGCTGAGATCGCCCAGAGCCACCGCGACGCCCTCATTCGCCATCGGAAGGCTATGCTTGATCTCAACACCTCCGTCGGCCTGCGTCTGCTGCCATACCTAGAAAGCTCTCACCGATGCCCGTCTTTGACTACCGCTTTACCGTCGCTGCGCCGCTCGCTGCGGTCCGTGACTTTCATCACGATACAAGCGCGCTGAAGAAGCTGACGCCGCCACCGACCACCGTCCAGCTCCACTCGATCGAGCCGCTTGCCGAGGGATCGGTGTCGAAGTTTACGCTCTGGGTGGGGCCGCTGCCGCTGCACTGGACGGCGGTCCATCGAAATGTGAGCGACCGAGGCTTCACTGACGTTCAGATGGAAGGTCCGGCCGCGAAATGGGAGCACACCCACACGTTCGTCCCCATATCGGCCGAAGTTACCGAGATCCGCGAACATATTGAATACGAGCACAAGCGGGGGCTTTGGGGCGTCGTGACACGGCTCCTCTTCTCGTCGCCGAATCTCCTGTTCATGTTCACTTACAGGAAATTTGCGACCCGGTGGCACCTCCGCCGTAGCGAAGTGACCCCTGTGGAATAAGGTGGAATAAGTTTTTAGAGCTATCCAATGCGTGGTCCTACGGTCTATGGCACCGCACCGCACCGCCGGGCCGGCAGAAAGCCTTCGCCGTCCGGATCACGAACGCCACCCTATCCCCTATCAGGAATGTAGCAACCCCCCACTTGAATGGTTTCTTGTTGCCGCTACGATCGGTCTACCACTACCCACGGGAGGTCGTGGCGGTGGATTCGGAGTACGGCAATGGCACAAGACAACGCGCGGATCATGGTCGTGGTGGGGGAACTGGCCGAGCTTGGCCGCAGGATTGCTAAACGAGCGGGCGAACTCGCTCAACTCGCGGAAAAAACGCGGCGGGCGTCTGTTCACACGTCTGTAGACAGTGCCCAGACAGACGCCGCGTTGACCGTTGCAACAGTTGCAGCCGAACTCGCCACCTTGGCGTCGGTCGGCGTGAGCGGAGGCTCGTCACGTATTCGCACCCTGCGGGCCTCATCGACGAAGGCCCCGGTGAAGCCAGCGATGAAGCCAGCGATGAAGCCAG